>JBCBWB010000008.1:0-49159 GCA_039817275.1 Cyanobacteria bacterium J06648_1
CTTGGGAGCTATTAGAAGCTAGTGAATCAGATCTAATTCAAAGACTATTGGAGCGTTTGGATGCTCAAAAACCTTTGAGTGTTGGGTTTAATCTGCATGGCTCAGAGTTTCACTGTGCCAACAATTTAAATACTAGTTCAGTTAAACTAAATCTAAAGAAAATATTGAGATATAAGGCAAATATTCATACAAAGCTTAATATATATCCTTGATTATTTACTATCTGCGTCAGTAAGGTCACTAACTTACTTGATTTCGGGATGCTGAGTCGCGTCACACACATCTCCCAAAAGATTTATTTTACTGATTAGCTGATAAAGGCGACCCAAACTTTTTTGGTTGAAATAGAAGGTGAGACGAGGTAGGTTGAGAGTTTCTAAATCTTGCTGTTCCTCTGGTAGCGCCGCGCTTTTGTTGATTCTGCCATGATGCAAGATATCGCTAAATTCTTGGTTTAGTTCTTCAACTGCTGGCTCAGAAAGTTCTAGCTTGAGGCGCATGACAAATAATTTACCCACATAGCGACTAGAGTGATATACCCGATAAAAATCTTTGATCGTTTGACAGGCTACTTCAAGACGATCAGTAATGGTATATAAACTAGGATCATCGGGGCTAATCAACCCCTTCGCTTTCAATTGGCTACAAATATATTTATTCCAAGAATGCCAGTAATCTCCCCCTGGTTTGTCCACTAATACTAAAGGGACAGGTCCATATTTACCTGTCTGACAGAGGGTAAGTGTCTCAAAAGCCTCATCCTGGGTACCAAAGCCGCCAGGAAAAAGTGCGATCGCATCACTCTCTTTTAAGAAAAATAGCTTACGGGTGAAAAAATACTTAAAGTCGATTAGCTTGTCGTCACCATCAATAGTCGTGTTGGCGCCTTGTTCAAAAGGGAGTCGAATATTCAAACCAAAAGATTGATCTTTTCCTGCCCCTTCATTTCCTGCCTGCATAATGCCGCCCCCTGCCCCTGTAATCACCATGAAACCAGCTTGGGTCATACAGCGAGCAAAGTTAGCAGCTACCTGATATTCCGCCTGTTCTGGGGCAGTTCGAGCTGAACCAAATATGGCAATCTTACGAGTGTGATGATACGGAGCAAATTTCTTGAATCCTTGCTCTAGATCTTCGAGAGATGCAGTCAGAATTTTCCAGTTGAGACGCTCTGTATCTGACTCAGCAATTCTCAGCAACACCTGTAATGCTCTTTTGATTAGTTTTCCTTGCGGATGAGATGATAAGCCTGCAAGTAACTCCTGTAGCTGGTCGTCTAACATTTCGCTGTTACCGGCAGATAAGTCCATAATTACCGTCAGAAAGGGCTGTATTCTTAAGTACTTATTGTAGCTATAGATACGGATTTATTTGGAAGCAGATTGAGCGTGAAAGCGATGAAGATTAGAAACAATCAAAAAAATAAGCCCCAGCTAGATTATCATAAAATCCGCTGAAGCCTTACCTTCATCTAAGAATATGGGGTTTAAAGATACTTTTCGATGGTGGTTGCCAAGGTGGTTTTTGGCACTGCACCCACTACCATATCTACTCGCTGACCATCTTTGAAGATCATTAGGGTCGGAATACTGCGAATACCGTATTGACTGGCAACCTGAGGATTTTCGTCTGTATTCAGTTTGACAACTTTAATTTGTCCATCGTACTGTTCGGCGATTTCATCGACTACTGGAGCAACCATACGACATGGTCCACACCAAGGAGCCCAAAAGTCTACTAATACTGGTACAGAGCTTTCTAATACCTGTTCTGGAAAGCTAGCGTCTGTTACTGGCGCGGCTGATGATGACATACTTAGTTAAGTCCTTATTTATCATAAATCCTTTTCAATAATATAGGATTCTACCATGGTCAATGATTAACAGGATCTAAAGCAATTAGACTTTACATCTTAAGGAATAAATCCTAAGAGAGGGAGGACTTTTATAACGAATTTTGATATGCTACGTTGCTATCTCTCAGAAGAAGATTCTCTCTCGTTGAGCCAGCGAAAATCTCATAATAGAAAACCGCCCGATAAATTTCCGAGCGGAGTGTGGTGTGAGGAGTGAACGGAAACTTTTGTCTCCGCACCCTTCCATTCTAAAATAGAACTTTAAAATTGCCAGAACTTTCTGATTATTGATAGACAATCTTTAAGCTTTATTGAGCTGAATTTTAAGTCTAGTTAATATAAATTAAGAGTTGGCTGTCTTGACTAATTAAACTAACGGTCTAAACTGCCCAGATACGTAGACCCCAGCCAATCACGATACCTAGAAAGACAAAACGAACCGCTTGCCAAAAAAGATCGGGCAGCAAAACACTTTCTAGGTTCAGTTCGAGGTTTTCCAGTTCTTGTTGCAGACTCCTCAGTTCGGTTTTGAGGGGCGGGGGAAGAGACTCATCCTGATGTTTTAATTCTTGCTGGCGCTCTTTGATTTGCGATCGCTTTACCCAATCCTGCTTTACCTGAGTATGACGAGATTGCAGTTGAGCTAAAGATTGTTCTACGTCAAACAAAATCTGTTCTAATTCATTTTCTTGCTGGCGCTCGGATTCTGGAGATGACATCGTTAAAATTAACTATAAAGCAATTTAGATCGACACGATATTAACCCATGTTTGATATAACGCCCCTCTCTAGCAACAAGGTATCTGACGAGCTGACTGATTTAGAATTGGCTCAGGCTTTAGCCGAACGCAGCGTCATTCCCCACCAAGATTGGCATCGACTCAAAGGCAATCGTTCTGCCCAGGCAAAACAACAGCTAACCTCTGCTCTGGTTTTCTTACTACAGGATCGCCCTCAAGAAGCATTGCAACATCTTGAGCAAGCAGCAGGATGGCTCAACGGTTCTTTGGCTTCTCCCCCTTGCCCTGACGCTGAGAAACGTAAGCGCAGCAAAAGCTAAATATATAAGCGAGATAATTAAACTACATCAATATTGGATATAAATTGAATATATGTAGCATGTGTTTCTGAACAACCATGGCAGGACAGAGAAATGGCAGGACATAGTAAATGGGCAAATATTAAGCGTCAGAAAGCTAGAGTTGACGCCAAAAAGGGTAAAACTTTTACTCAGCTATCACGAGCAATCATTGTGGCTGCTCGGAATGGGGGGATCGATCCTGACGGCAATTTTCAGCTCAGAACCGCAATTGATAAAGCTAAGGCAGCAGGGGTCACAAACGATAGTATCGAGCGATCGCTGGCTAAGGGGGCGGGAACCTATCAAGATGAAGGTGCAGTCTTGGAGGAAATCCGTTACGAAGGCTATGGCGCGGGAGGGGTAGCAATTTTAGTCGAAGCCTTGACCGACAACCGTAATCGTACTGTTGCCTATCTCCGTACCGCCTTTACCAAAAACGGCGGCAACCTGGGCGAAACTGGCTGTGTCAGCTGGATGTTCGATCAGAAGGGCGTTGTGACCGTTGCGACTGTTGATGAGGAAAAATTATTAGAGGCTTCTCTTGAAGGGGAAGCCGATAGTTACGAAATATTCGGCGATGAATCTAGTGCCGAAATATTAACTGAAGTGAGTAATCTAGAGAACCTCAGCCAAGTGCTGCAAAGGTATGATTTGGCGATTAGCGAAATCGAATTACGCTGGATACCTAACAATACGATTGAAGTAACGGATCCCGAACAAGGGCGATCGCTGATTAAACTGCTCGATACTCTTGAATCTTTAGACGATGTGCAGAACGTCACGGCTAACCTAGAAATGGCTGAGGAGCTTGCTATTGCTAGTAGTTGACGCGGTAAGCAGAGAGTGTTGGTGACTGGTGGAGAAAATGTACCATTGCCCTCATATTTCTGTTTGACTTTTATAGATCAAATTTGGAGCTGTACTTTCCCATTTATAAATTCGGTGTTGCCGAAAAATATTTTGACTACGTTTTTTGATCGCTCCCTCGATTATCGCGGTCTAGATTCAAAAATAGCGATCGCTTTTAATCCTTTTTTCCTTTAGCAGCCGATATTGCAACCATACTGCTACGGCTTTAGTCTCTTGTTTTTTAATCCCGACTTTATTAGTCGGGTATATTTGACTGGTTGATTTTGGTCGTGATAGTATCCAGTTACTGTTGACGAAATAAATGTTTAACCATGACTCAGACACCAATCAAGACGGCGAAGGCGCGTACTTTTACTCATCTCGTATCAAAAGAAGGTGGTGTAAAGTATCCTCTCAAGGCGCTCAATGTTTGCGAAGAAACTTTTTCTCCTTTGGAAGTAGCTTATGACTACGATGAAATTCGCCGTCAGGTAAGCCGCGAAAGCATTGCCGCAGGACCCAATTCAATTTGGCGTTACAAAGCATTTTTACCTGTAGAGAGCGAAAATCCGATTGACGTGGGTACGGGCATGACACCCCTGGTTAAGTCCAATCGTCTTGCTCGCCGTCTGGGTCTAAAAAACCTCTACATCAAAAACGATGCTGTCAACATGCCCACTCTTAGTTTCAAAGATCGGGTGGTATCTGTGGCTTTAACTCGCGCCAGAGAGCTGGGCTTCTCTACTGTTTCTTGTGCTAGCACTGGTAACCTAGCCAATTCGACTGCGGCGATCGCTGCTCATGCAGGAATGGACTGCTGCGTCTTTATTCCTGCGGATTTGGAAGCAGGAAAAGTCATGGGTACTTTAATCTACAACCCCACGGTGATGGCGGTTAAAGGTAACTACGATCAGGTAAATCGTCTTTGTTCGGAAGTAGGTAACAGCTACGGTTGGGGTTTCGTCAACATCAATTTGCGCCCTTACTATTCCGAAGGGTCAAAAACTCTGGGTTATGAAGTAGCAGAACAGCTTGGTTGGGAACTGCCAGATCATATTGTGGCACCTCTTGCCTCTGGTTCTCTGTTCACCAAGATCTATAAGGGCTTTAACGAGTTTGTCAAAGTAGGTTTAGTAGAAGACAAGCAGGTTCGCTTTAGCGGCGCCCAGGCAGAAGGTTGCTCTCCTATCTCTCAAGCATTCAAAGAAGGCAGAGATTTTGTAACTCCCGTCAAGCCCAATACGATCGCCAAATCCATTGCGATCGGTAATCCCGCTGATGGCTACTATGCTCTGGACATTGCCCGCAAAACCAACGGTAATATCGAAGATGTTACCGATGCAGAAATTGTTGAAGGCATGAAGCTACTGGCAGAAACAGAAGGTATCTTTACCGAAACTGCGGGCGGGACGACAATTGCCGTACTCAAAAAGCTAGTCGAAGCAGGTAAAATTAATCCTGACGAGAAAACAGTGGTTTACATCACTGGTAATGGCTTAAAAACTCAAGAAGCAGTGCAGGGATACATCGGTGAACCTTTAACCATCGATCCTAAGCTAGATAGCTTTGAGCGCGCTTTAGAACGTTCCCGCACTTTAGAGCGTTTGGAATGGCAACAAACTAGCGTTTAGTTGTCTACTGAAAATATGGGATTGAAGCGCAATTCTGTGATCCGAGACTTCTATGATCTTGATGATCTGACTTTAGAGAATCTCAAGAGATCTCAAGAGATTTATCGAACCATAGATGCGGTAACGAATGATATTGCCTTGAATCTCATCAAGTCTTGTTTATCATTAACTATTTTTTCCTTCGATCATGACCGTCAAAGTATTAGTTCCAACTCCCCTGCAAAAGTTCACTAACAACCAAGCCACTATTGAATGTGGCGGTAGTAATATTGATGAGCTAATCGATGCTTTGGAAAGCAACTGTCCTGGCATCAAAGCTCGCATTTGTGATGAGAGTGGCAAACCACGTCGTTTCCTAAACCTCTATGTTAACAGCGAAGATATTCGTTTCCTCGAAGGTACAGACACGACACTAAACGATGGAGACGAAGTAAGCATCGTCCCCGCAGTTGCTGGTGGCTAGGCTCTAAGAAAATTTACAGATTTCGTAACAGTATGATGGGGTTAGCGTGGTTGCTAGCCTCTTTTTTTATGGCGATTATTTTCGGCAGGGACTAATAGCTGTTTGCCCCTAGGCAATTTCGCCACAATCTCAGCGATTTATCTTTTTTGCCGCTCCCAACATTTGTCCCAGAAAGGGCAAGCCAATTAGGGCAGGAATAAAATAACGCGAGGTACACAATAGCCCCAAGGCGGCACCTGTAGCTTCGCTGAGGTAATCTTGATAAAAATAAATGATCGCAGCATCCCGTGTGCCAATGCCCGCGAATGTTAAGGGTAGCAACCCTGCCAAAATAGACAGAGGAGCCAGAGCGAGACTAACTATGAAAGGAACGATCGCCTTGAGAGCGAGAATAAAGAACCAAATTTGCAGCAGGTGTAAAAACCAAATAAACACGGAGGTACTGCTAATTATCAATAATTGCCGTCTGTCCGACCAAAAATATTGGTGCATTTCTGTCCAAGATTGCTGCATTGCCTTTAGTTTAGATTTTAGTTTCTGAGGTGCTAGTCTAGTGGCGATCGCTAAAAAACCCTGAGCAAAACTTACAGAGCCTAACATCAGTAGTCCCAGTCCTAATCCGCAGGCTACTCCCGCAGTCATCAGCCAAAATAAACTATCCTTAGCGGGATAGAGCAACAGACCAAACACACACCACAGTAGTAGAGACAGCAGATCTGAGGCTTTTTCAAAGATTGAGATCGAAAGCGCCAGAGTGCCGCTGATTTTTGATCTTTCTGCCATGAAATATGATTTAGCGATGTCTCCCATCTTGGAGGGCAAAACCATATTTAAAACGCTGGCGCCCAAGATCAACCGATTCGCTTCTAAAAATCCCAGAGTATGCTTTGGTACTAGCTGCTGTAAGCGCCAAGCTGTGACTAAAGTAATGGGAACTACCATTGCCAAACTAACCGCCAACAAAAAGCGATCGCAATTTTTGAATACCGCAATCAAACTCATTAGCTCGATCTGGGTATAGAGATAAACCAAGATTGCAATACTAATGACAATGGAAACAAACCGTTTGAGATTCACAGGCAGAGGTTAAAGTCAATTATCAGAGTTCTTTCAGTCAACAAAGAGCTTTCAGATTATACGTTTAAACCATAATTGATCACCATGAAATTTAATCTCAGGTCTCTGCTAGGGTAATTTCAATGTCAAATCAGTGTCAGAGCTGCCACTGGAAAAAATCAACTACATTACCGAGAATTCGATGTTTGATTAGCGATCGCTTTTGCCACTCTGCAAGAGTGATTCGTTTGCTTTGAGCAAAACCGCGTTCAAAAGTTTTTTTAATGCCTTCCACTAGCTGGGGTTGGGCGCTACAAATATCAAGCTCCTCATTATGACACAGACTACGAGGATCAAAATTAGCACTGCCTGTAGTTGCCCACAAATCGTCGATCAGAAGCATTTTCGCGTGGGTCATGCTCGGATCGAATTCGTAAATTTCTACTTCACCCTGAAGCAACTTGCCGTAGTGTTCATATGAAGCATAGTATACGGGCTTTTTATCGCTGCGCTGACTCGTGGTGAGAATACGAACATCTACCCCATCCTGCTTCGCTGCCACCAATAAATCAATCGAATGGCGATCGGGCAAAAAGTAAGGACTAGCCAACCAGATTTTTTTACGCGCGCAGATAATACTATTGTACTTAAAGGTTTGAATCGGTGAAAATCGGATTCTGGGGTTGGCTCCAGGAACAACAATCATCAGCTGTTCTTGACTTTGATCGCCCTGGTTTTGGTTGTCTCGCTTTTGCTCATTCTGGAGCGCCCGAAATTTATTCCTGGCAAAATCGACTGTGCCATCATCAAAAGCCCAATGTTGAGAAAATACCCCCGCTAAAGTACCAACAACTTCGCCGACTATACGCACCTCAACATCGAGCCAGGGTTGGGTATCGTCTTCTTTTTCTCTGCCATCCCAAAGATCAGATATCCCGGCACCACCAATTAAGGCAAACTCACCATCAATAATTAACAGTTTGCGATGAGTTCGCCCCGCATAATCCAAAGGAGCTTGCCAACGAGGAGAGTTAAAAAAAGATATTTTTACCCCACAATTACGCAGACGCCCCCAATATTGCGAGGATAAATCTTTTGTCCCGTAATGATCGACAATTAGCCGTACTTCTACTCCCGCCGTTGCTCGTTCGGCGATCGCCGCGGCAAAATCGTCGGCTCGTATGCCAGGAGTCATGAAAAAGGTTTCAAAGTCGATTGTCTGTTGGGCTTGTTTTATAGCCTCGATCCTTGCCTGTTGGATCGATCCTGGCTCATTCCAGAAATCGGTAACTTGACCACGACTCAAAAAAGAATTGGTAGTGGTAGCCATAATATAGGGAAACAGAGGATCGTCTGGTAGGGGAGCATGTTTGATTTTATATCTAAGGCGATCGCGGAATGCCCCTCGCAGATAAAAACCAATGAAGATAATGGCGGTCGAGATAAGTAAGACGATAAATACCCACCAGAGAACGGTTTGCGCTACTACCAACATTTTTAAGCTAGACTCCATTAAGTTAGGTCATTCCGCTAATTAGACTATCTCGTTTGGCACTGATCATCTTGCTAAAAGCGGGCTGGAACTCAAAATGATTAACGATTAATGTTCTGGACTATATATTAATGAGCGAAAAATCTATTCTGCTTGGATTAAAATTCTGGCTAAAACGGGGACGGAGGCATTTTAACAGCATTCCCATTTTAATCTGGTCTAATGCTTTAGCAATTGTGGTTTTGAGTCTACTAAGTATCTACGCCAAGATTAAAAGCAAAGGATCGGGGATTGAAAGCCTGTTTAGCGATCCTTTTTACTACAGTACTTTTTACTTAGGCTGGTTTACCAGTGTTTCAGAGATTTTGTGGTGTAGCGCGATCGCTGTCTGCATTTTTTCCGCGCTGATTCTATCTAAATCCAACCGTACCTTTCAGGTTTTTTTGGGCGGTAGTGCCGTAGTGATGCTGCTGCTGTTTTTTGACGATCGTTTTCGCCTGACCTTATTACTATGCGCTTTCTTTGGCACCTGTAAACTAGTTAAGCTGAGCGTCTATAGTTTATATGGCGTTTTGTTGGTTAGTTATGCCCTACTATTTAAACGGACAATTCGCCAAACACCTTATGTTCCCCTGCTAGTATCCTTCTTTCTGTTTGGATTTTCCAGTGCGATCGATATTACGCCCATAAGTAGTCGTGGTATTCATGCCATGCTCGAAGATGGGACGAAGCTGATTGGCTTGATTAATCTCACCATTTACTTCTGGTGGGTTTGCCAACACGAAATCAAAAAAAATATAGTGCAGAAATAATCTCAGCTTAGGGCTGGATCTCTACACTATTTCAGCTATCAAATTGCAATTAGATTCTGCTCTTAATCGAGCCAGAAAACTTTAGCGGATGCTGCAAGAATTGCGAAAGAAAGAGCGTAACAACAGGCTCGCACCCACCAGTTTCACAATCTCCAAGCTCCAGTAGGTAATGTGCATTGACGTCATAGTGGCTGGCATAACTTTAGTAGTAGCAAACAGGTCTAGGGTCATACCCAGGCTGCTCATTTGGGGAGTTAGGACATAGGTATAGGCAAGAGCGATCGCCAATAAACCACCAGCCAACCAAACTGATTTACTGTCGCTACTAGCTGAGTCGCTACCATAACGGTAGACCAGACATCCTGCTAGAACAGTGGCAGCACACAACAATTCCAAATGGTTAAAAGCGCCAAAAATAACGTAGCCAGCACTAGCAAACCCAGGCTCATTCATCATGCCTGTCGTCATCATGCCAGGTACAACCAAAAAGTCAAAAACCAAACTAGCACTGAGCCAAAATCCTAAAGCAAACATAATCGCTGTTGACCAGTTTACGGATTTAGAATTACGAGGAGAAATTACCTGCATAAGAAAGGAAAATATTATTACTCCCACAGCTTAACTAATAAGTCTACCGACACGCATAACGAAAGGTAAAGTCTTTTAAAGAAGCGATAAGACCAAAACAATCGGTATTTAGAATATGACTTTCAGAGTAGGTCTACACTCCATTGAAAAACTTAATTTAGACTAAGAAATATTAAGCCAAAAACAGCATAAATACTTAGTTTAATTTGGCATATTGTTGCTGAACTTCTTGAATCGAAAATAAAGCCTGAAAATCGATTTCTTTTGATTGATATAATTCCTTGCCACCCTGTTCCCGGTCTACTAGAGCCAAAATCTGCGTTACCTCATATCCTGCATCGAGTAGCCTTTCAACCGCGGTCAAAGCCGAACCACCAGTAGTAACTACATCTTCTAAAACAATTACTTTGGCACCCTGAGGTAATGCGGGTCCTTCGATGTATGCCTGCGTACCATGTCCCTTGGGTTTTTTACGAATAATTAAACCAGGAAGAGGACGATCCTCATAGGCAGAAACAACGCTAACCGCCGATACCATCGGGTCTGCTCCCAAAGTTAACCCCGCAACGGCTGATATGTCGGGCGGAAGCTGCTGTAGTAATAAGCGTCCTAGCGCCAAAGCTCCTGTGGCATTGAGGGTAACTTGTTTACAATTAATATAGTAAGAACTTTTTGCTCCTGAAGAAAGAGTAAAATCTCCCTCAACATAGGCATGTTTGACAATTAAATCTAGAAGAATTTGACGTAAAGTATCTCGCTCAGCTGTAGCGAGAGCAGAATTAGGAGTTAGTTCTGAGTTCATTAGTTGAGTAGAGTTAAAAAGATATTTATAGACTGTTCTTTCACGCTTTCATCAGCTAGGATTGAGCAGAAGTTATTGTAACTCCATCGACAACGATAGGGCAATCCATAACTGAATTAGTCTATTCACAATTATTAAGTAAAGTAATGTCTATTAAGTTTACTAAATTAAGTAAAGTTCTAGTGCTAGCAACTATCGCTAGTTTATTTGCCGTCGAAGCCAAAGCCGACATGGAACCTTTAAATGATGCGTTTAAAGACGCATACTTTACTAGAGGTAAAAATGCCTTCCGTCAAAGCAGCATCTTGGGTCAAATTAACACAATTGCTGGTTTTACAGGCTTTCCAGAACAGCATATTTCTGTAGATGGAGAAGCTGTTGACAAGCTTTATGAGGCAACCTTAGAGCAACAAACTTCAACAGGAGAACCTGTGATCACCAGAGACCTGGACAATCCCTATGATACTTCTTTGCGGGAGAATCCTAGCTTTAGTGCATTTTGAATCGAATCTAAAATTTCTAACAATTAGAATCATGCCGCACAATAACTGATATTTTCAGCCGAGCCTGAAGAAAAATAGCGGTAGGAGAAAGCCCAACTTACTCCTTGGTCATAGGACTGGCTTTTTTCTGCTCTTTCTTTTTTCTCAGATATTTGATTAAAATTTAGTCCAGGGTGCAGGAGTTGAACCTGCCTTGCACAAATTATGAGTTTGTTGCCTAAACCGCTCGGCCAACCCTGGATATTTATTTTTTTCTCTGGTAGACCATTATATTAGATAAGTCGGTTATCTTGGACAACATCTACTAAAAAAATCGCGATCGCATGAAAATCAGAGTTAATTTGTGGCTCACCATATTTTTATTTCTAATGATGATCTTGGCTAGTATCGCTAGCTCCTATATCGGCTATTTTATGGGCAGTGAGGCTCTTAAAGTTGTAACCCAGCCAGATATCAATTCTGACAGCCAGAGTGCGAACCAAGAGCCTCTGGGTGGAAAATATAAAGGTTTGAAAATCATTGAAGAAGAGCAAATCCTACGGGAAGTATATAAAGTGATTAACAAAAAGTAGACCATGACTCAGCAGGCTAGTTTAAGGATGCAGACTAAATACTCTTCGTTTTTCGTTAGTTGATTGATGACCGAACAGAACTTATGGTTGACCTTCATTGGTGTCTTGCTTCTCATTGCGATTAATGCTTTTTTTGTTACCGCAGAGTTTTCGATTGTTTCCGTTCGTCGTTCTCGCATCAGTCAGTTAGTCAGGGATGGAGACATTCAGGCTCAGACCGTTCAGTCCTTGCAGCGTAGCATTGATCGCCTATTATCCACTACTCAGTTGGGTATTACCCTCTCTAGTCTGGCTTTGGGATGGGTTGGCGAAAAAACGATCGCCGTGACGATTATCGCCTTGATTCAACAGGTTGAGCTGCCAGCATATATTTCTCAGCCTCTAGCTCACTCTTTAGCCTTGCCCCTGGCATTTATTATTTTGGCATACCTCCAGATTGTTTTGGGAGAGCTTTGTCCCAAATCAGTGGCGCTGATGTATCCAGAGAAGCTGGCTCGGTTTTTTGGTCCTCCTAGTGTGGCGATCGCCCGCATTTTCACCCCTTTTATCGCGATCCTCAATCTATCTACCCGCTTGCTTTTAAAACTAGTTGGAGTGGAATATAGCGGCGAAGGTTGGTATGAAAAAGTCACCTCAGAAGAGCTACAGTTAATTATTGCTACCGAAAGAGAATCAATTGGTTTAGAAGCAGAAGAAAGACAGCTATTAAAAAACGTCTTTGAATTCCGTGACGATACTGCCGAAGAAGTAATGATTCCCCGCACTGATATTAAATTTCTGACCCTCGGCACTACCTTTGATGAGCTGCTCGAAACCGTAGCTGAACATGGCTATTCTGGGTATCCTGTCATTGGTGAATCTCTCGATGATATAAGAGGCATCATTCACTATAAAAAGCTCGCCGAACCTCTGGCTCAGGCAGAAATAGATCGCGATTCTACCCTAGAGCGATGGCTTGACCCCGCTGGTTTTATCCCCGAATCTACTTCCCTCAACGAACTCTTACCCTCAATGCAGCGATCGCAACAAAAGATGGTAGTGGTAATAGACGAATTTGGCGGTACGTCGGGATTAATTACCCTTCATGATTTAATTGCCGAAATCGTAGGGGACGCAGGAGTCGATCTAGAGACAGGAGTAGAAACTGTTCAGAAAATCGACGACAATACTTTTCTCGTTTCCGCGCAAATGAATCTTGAAGAAGTGAACGAACAGCTAGAGCTGGCATTACCTTTAGCTGACGAATACAACACTCTCGGCGGGTTTTTACTAGAAAAATGGCAAAAAATCCCCCACCAGGGGGAAAAGCTGCATTACGAAAACCTAGATTTTACGGTTACCGTCGCCGACAGCAACCGACTTTATCAAATTCTCATTAGCCGTTGAGTAGTCAAGCATTTCATGATCAGCGATCAAATAGCTTGCCGTCAGGCATTATCGCTCCAGTCAACACAGCTTGCTCTAATTTTGCTCCTGTGACATCGGCATTGGCTAAATTTGCCCCCTGAAGGAAGGCTTTGTCTAAACTAGCCCCCGTTAAATTAGCTCCCGTTAAATCGGCATCAATGAGGTTTGCCTGGCTTAAATCTGCTGAGACTAGATTGGCTTTCACAAAATTCGCTTCCTTCAAAAATGCTCGCTTGAAAATTGCCCCTTGTAAATTCGCCATCTGAAACTGAGCTTTGCCACCCGAAATTTTATAAAGCAAAGCCGACCTCAAAGAAGCTGATTTCAAGTTGGCTTCGGTTAATATAGCCTCACTCAAATTACTGAGATTTAACTGAGCAAAATAAAAATTGGCACCGATTAGATTGGCTCTTGTAAAATTTGCCTCAGGCAGTTTTGCCTGACTAAAAACTATCTGAGCCAGATCAGCATTGGCTAAAATCGCTTCTACTAGTTCAATACCTGAAAAATTTTTGATGCCAGCCTGATATTTTTTTAATAGCTCTACTGTGTCCATATCTTTGCTTAATATTTCGTGCCATCAATGACAAGAAAACACTTAACTTAACTTAATAAAGCTAACAGTATTTGTAAGCATAAATACCCAGGTTAATGATGAATTAAGATTCAAACAGATGAAAATAATTAACATATTAAAAAAACCAACTTTTTGAACCAAAAAGCTTTGTAAAATATTAAGATTTAAAATAGACTAAAGAACCTTTAATCGGAAAAGTTTTTTGCCTGACTTTAATTTAGAGAAAGAAAGCACGGCTCAACTACCGCAAAAGCAAACTGATGTTAATTTGCGACTTTCTCCTTCCACAGCCGACACAGGAAATCTGGTAGCGGCGATCGCTTTACGCATCCGTCAATCTCTCGATCTAGAACTAATCCTTCAGCAGATAGTGAGTGAAGTGAGGCAATTTATGCAGATAGATCGGGTGTTGATTTATCGTTTTGAGCCTGATTTTAGCGGTGTAGTTGTGGTCGAATCGGTTTTGGAGGCTGACTTAAGCATATTTGGACATCAGTCACTACATGACCCCTGTTTTGTCGAAAAATACATTACTAAATATCCCAGAGGTAAAATTCAGATCGTTGATGATGTGGCAAAGGCTTCTCTGGCTGAATGCTATAAAGATTTATTGAGAGAAATTGGGGTCAAAGCAAATTTGGTTGTGCCGATTGTTGCCAATAATCGACTATGGGGATTGCTAGTTGCTCATCAATGTCACCATCCTCGCTGTTGGCAAGCAGAAGAAGCAGAGTTATTGAGGCAGTTGACAATCCAAGTTGGCATTGCGGTACAGCAAGCAGAGTTATACGAGCGAGTCCAGAGTCTCAACGCTTATCTGGAGCAGAAAGTCAGCCAGCGTACAGTAAAGTTACAAAGGTCGATTGAGTTTGAAACCCTAACGCGCAAAGTGACCGAGAAAATGCGCGATAGTCTGGATGAACAACACATTTTGCAAACTGTCACCCAAGAAATAGGACAAGTATTACAGATAAGATGCTGCAAAATTGAGCTTTACAACAGCGATCGCACTAAGGCAGAAGTAGCCTACGAATATAGTCAGATTGGTGCCGACTGTCAGGGGGTAACTAGAAGAGTGGCGGACTTTCCTGAACTAGAGCAGCAGCTTTGGCATCAACAGTCTCTCCAGTTTGTAGAATTTGCGTCTGAATTTAATTCTTTGAAGCCAAAAGGAACGATGTTAGTCTGTCCTATTTTTGATGATCGGGGTATTATGGGCAATTTATGGCTGTTGCGTCCCCCAAAGAAATGTTTTGCTGCCGATGAAGTCGTTTTAGTCGAACAGGTAGCGAATCAATGTGCGATCGCCATTAGACAAGCAAGACTTTATCAGCGATCGCAAGTTCAAATCAAAGAGCTAGAGCGATTGAATTTGTTGAAGGATGATTTTCTCAAGACGATTTCCCACGAACTCCGAACTCCGATGAGCAGTATTCAGCTTGCTTCAGAAACTTTAGAAGCATTGCTAGAACAGGAAATCGGCAGCCAGCGCTCCTCTACTTTTTCCAGAGTATTGGATATTTTTCGCACCGCCTGTAATCGTCAAAATCAGCTAGTCAACGATTTGCTAACCCTTTGCTATATTGATGCCAAGAAAGAGGTCTTGACGATGCAGTGGATTGACCTCTCAGTCTGGCTACCGCAAATTATTGAACCGTTTTTAGATCGCATTGACCACCAGCAGCAAAGTCTAAAAATTGATTTACCAGCAGACTTACCCCAGTTCAAATCTGATATTTCTACCGTCAAACGGATCTTGAGCGAACTATTAAACAATGCCTGCAAATATACCCCTGCGGGTGAAGTGATTGGACTAACTGCCAGAACTATCGACAATAAAATACAAATAATTATTCACAATACGGGGGTCGAAATACCATCTTTAGAGCAAAAAAGAGTATTTGATAAGTTCTATCGTATTCCCAATCGCGATCCTTGGCAGTTTGGCGGGACGGGTATTGGATTAGCTTTAGTGAAAAATTTGACCGAGCTGCTGGGTGGTGGAATTAACCTCACCAGTTATACGGAAAAGACAATTTTTACTCTCGAACTACCCCTCGAAAATCAGGGCTGATTTTTTTCAGTAGACCAATAAGCTGTTTTCGATTAGAGCTGGCTGTTTTATCCAGAGATTTGGGCAATATAGGCTGTAAAAATCTCTCAGCGGATTTGGCTCTGAGACAAATGCGATCGCTAATGGTAACCTGTACCAAATTCAACTTGATATTTATAGTCTTGATATCTACCTGCTGCTGGAATTATTTAATTTCTGGCACGTTTGCTCAGATAGTTCCTGACGAGACTTTAGGCAGTGAAAGTTCGATCGTAACGCCAGACTTGACTCTCCAGGACGCTCTGGTTGACTATTTAGCAGGGGGAGCAGTTAGAGGTAATAATTTATTTCATAGCTTTAGCGAATTTAATATTCCTGAAGCTGGTAAAGCTTATTTTGCTACACCGTCAGGAATCGAGAATATCTTGACTCGCGTGACAGGCTCTAGCGCAACTTCAATTCAAGGTACTTTGGGTGTGGATGGTAACGCTAATCTGTTTCTGCTAAACCCCAACGGAATTATTTTTGGTCAAAATTCTCAGCTAGATATCGCGGGATCTTTTCTGGCTACGACCGCCGATAGCTATATTTTGCAGAATGATTTTGAGTTTAGTGCCGTTAATCCTCAAGCACCGCCACTTTTGACAGTCGATTTACCAGTAGGCTTGCAGTTTGGCTCTGCCCCTGGCAGTATCGTCAATCATGCTCTGATTTCTGCTCCAGAATCTTTTCCAGCAGATAATCTGGAGGTAGTTGAAACCGACCTAAACGAAATTACCGAAGGATTAAGAGTTGCTACAGGTAAGACACTGAGCTTACTCGGAGGAGAAATAAGGCTTGAGGGAGGATATCTTAATTCCACCGAAGGTAAAATTGAATTAGGTGCAGTCGGCGCTGACAGTAGAGTTGGGCTTAATTCCAACTCCGATCCCAATTACCCCAGTTGGGTAACAGATTATCAAGCTGTTAATGATTTCGCCGACATCAATATTAGTGCAGGTGGAGGGATAGATGGTGGCGATACAGGCAAGAGTCAGATATCTTTAACAGGTAAAAATATCAGTTTAGGTTACGACTGGGCAGCCCTGGCAGAGTCTCAACTTCAGCCAGCCGACTTTTTTAGTTTAGAACCTCTAGGGGTCTTAGATGAGCTAGCAGAGAACAAAGCTCAAATTGTTGCTCATAACGATGACAATCCTGTGTCCAGCAAGATTGAGATTTTTGCTTCAGATACTTTTTCGATTATCGATCCTAGTAAAGAGCAAGAGAATATCTTGGCTCATACGATAGGGACGGGATCAGCAGGAACAATTAACGTGATTGCCAACACAATTATTACCTATGGCGCTAGTCTAGAAAGCTGGACTTTGGCTGGAGCAAAAGGAGATTCTGGCGAAATTAACCTGACTGCCAATAACACCTCGGTTCAATATGGTGGAGCAGGAGTAAATACCTTTAGTCCAGGAAGAGGAGGAAAAATTAAACTCAATATTGCATCAGATGCCGTTATCAAGTCTGGTGGTTTTGGCGCAGAAACAAGATATCAAGGAACTGAACAGGATGCTGGTGCTGGAGGAACTGTCGAAGTTGCAGCAGAAAACCTCAGGATTGTTGCTGGAGGAATTGGGACAGGGACTTTTGGCTCAGGAACAGGAGGCTCGATTAACCTCAAGATTGCCCAGAATTTGATTATTGAATCGGGAGGATTTGGTGCAGATGCTCACTCTAGCGGCGATGGGGGAGAAATTATCATCAATGCCCAAAATATAGAATTAAAGTCTGCGGGACTGGGAGCAAATACTTGGGGTTCTGGCATAGGCGGGAAAATCGTAATTAATGCCAAAACAATTTCGTTTCAAGACGGTGTAATTGGTGCTGAGTCTGGTCAGAACATTGATGAGCGAGATTTTGTCGTCGAGGATGCGATTAAAATAACTGGCAAAAGAAACGCGGGTAATGGCGGCAGCATCTATATTAATGCCCAGAGCCTGTCAATCGACAATAGCAACATCACTACCTCTACCTTTGGTACAGGAGATGCAGGAAACTTAGTGCTGAACGTTGGTACTATTGAAGCCGTGGGGGGAGAGTTGTTGACTGGGGTAAATAGTACGACCAATGGTGCAGGAAGAGGTGGGAATATTACGGTTAATGGCGATCGCCTCAGACTGTCAGAGGGCGCTACCATTGCCGCCAATTCTACTAGTAGAGGTCAAGCAGGAGATATCAAAATTGAGGCTCAGGATTTACTTCAGCTAAATAGTAAGGGAACAATCTCCGTCGATGGTGGTAGATCTGGTTTGCCTGGTAATATCAATATCCAAGGAAGAGACTTAACACTTAATAATGGCAAGATTTCAGCGACTACTAATCTTGGCAGACGAGGCAACATCAGCCTTGTGGGAGAACAGCTGTTTTTAGAAGATCGAAGTCAAATTATTACCAATGCTGGCAAAGACGCTACTGGAGGGGATATTTCTATTGATTTAAAATACCATTTGTTAAGCGTAGATCGAAGCGAAATTACCGCGAGTGCCGAGCAAGGACAGGGAGGTAATATCCAAATCGATACCAGAGGCATTTTTATTAGCAACAATAGCAAAATCAACGTTAGTTCTCAGTTTGGGATCGATGGCTTGATTCGAGTCGATACTTTAGCCACAGACCACGATTCCGACCTAATTGAGCTACCCCACAAGCTGATAGATTCCAGTCGCTCTTTATCTCGTCGATGCAGTTCCAATAGCGAAAATCTATTTGCCAATATTGGGCGAGGTGGTTTACCGAGCAACCCTTTAACTAGCTTGAGCCAAAATCATTTGCTGGAGGACTTTGAAGTCTTTGCACCTCTAGATAATGCTGGGGAACAATCTGTTCCCGTGTCAGTCGAGCCAATTATTGAGGCAAAGACCTGGAAAATTAATCATTATGGTCTGGTTGAACTAGTCGCGGAACAGAACCAAATTTTGCTCCAAGAATCCTTAGGCTGCAACAGATAATTTTACTATTTCTACTCTAAATTAAATCTGTTCGGGTTCTGATCATGAACTTATTCGTAAAAAAGATTGCACAGATACTAAACGTCTAAAATGATTTGGGCAATATAGGCAAGAGTTCCATGTTTCTTGTCTCTAAGATTTTATGTATGGCGATCGCCCGACAACGTTAATTTTGCTCTCTGTTTCTCTGTGGGGAACTTGTTTAAGCTCAAATAATCTAGCTCAAATAATCCCTGACAATAGCTTGAGCAACGAAAGTTCAGTTATTGTTGAAGATGCCACGATCAACCAAAACCAAATCGTCGATCTAATTGAAGGCGGAGCGACTCGCGACAAAACATTATTTCATAGCTTTCAAGAGTTTAATGTTCTCTTGAATCAACAGATATATTTTGCTAATCCTAACGGTATTGAGCAGATTGTGACCCGCGTTACAGGTAATAATCCTTCCAATATTTTGGGTACATTGGGCATAAATGGTAGTGCTAATCTGTTTTTACTCAACCCTAACGGCATTTTATTTGGCGAAAATGCCACTCTCGATCTTCAAGGGTCGTTACTTGCCACTACTGCTGAAAGCGTAATCTTTGATGACGATCTAGTCTACAGCGCCACTAATCCTGAAGTCCCCCTACTGAATATCGGCATCCCCGTAGGTATACAAATGGGTGCCAATGCGGGCAGGATTGAAGTGCAAGGAACAGGACATCAATTGGACTTTAATTCTTCTACCTTGATGCCTACGGGAGAATCTGGTGTTATGGGACTAGAAGTTTCCCCAGGAAATACTTTGGCTTTATTAGCTAGTGAGTTAAATTTCAACAGTGGCAATTTAACTGCATCAGCAGGAACTATTGAATTAGCAGCGATCGCTCAGTCGGGAGAAATCGAGCTAGAGCAAAAAGATAATATCTTTGAATTTGATTATCAACAAATAGACAATTTCGGCAATATCAATCTGTTTGAGCAGTCTTCTCTAGATGTCAGGGGTGGTAGAGATTTGGGCAGCGTTACCCTCAGAGGACGCAATATTACCATCAACAACGGCTCGACAATTATCGCCAGCAAACTACGCCCTGGTAATAGCAAGACTGAAGGAGAGATAAATCTGATTGCGACCAATTCGCTAAATCTAGTCAACAATGTTTCTGTAATTTTTCCTAGTTCAATCTTTACTCAGATCGAGCAAAATTCCAACAAGCCTGGTATCGATATTAATATTCAAACTGATAGTTTAAAACTAGAAAATAATGCCTTAATTATCAGTACCGTAACGAATAAAGGACGTGGCGGGAACATAAACATTAATGCCCGTTCAATAAATCTGATTGACGGTGGCGATCTTTCCTACAGTACAGGAATCTACTCTCAGGTTTTATCGGGGGCAAAAGGAGATGGAGGAATTATTACTGTTGAAGTAGATAACTTACAGCTACTTGATGGTCAAACAGTTATTTACATTGATGATGAAGACGATTTAGAAGATATTATTGGCGAAGATAGAGCTGAGAATCTAGAAGATTTTATCGAAGATCGTGAGGATCAGCGTATAGTTATTGGCAGAGCAAATCTGGGCAAAAGAACTCTAGTGCTTAAAGACGGAGGAGAGATTACTTCTAGCAACAAAGGCAATGGAGATACAGGAATTGGTATTGTCATTGCAGAGAGTATTCAATTAATCAATGTTCCTGAAGTAGAGCCTCCTGACACTCCTGAGGTCGAAACGCCTGACACTCCCGAAGTAGAGCCTCCTGACACTCCTGAAGTCGAAACTCCTGATCTTCCTGAAGTAGAAACTCCTGATGTTCCTGAAGTAGAGCCTCCTGACACTCCTGAGGTCGAAACGCCTGACACTCCTGAAGTAGAAACGCCTGACACTCCTGAAGTAGAAACGCCTGACACTCCTGAAGTAGAGCCTCCTGATCTTCCTGAAGTAGAGCCTCCTGATCTTCCTGAAGTGGAAACGCCTGCTCTTCCTGAAGTGGAAACGCCTGCTCTTCCTGAAGTAGAAACGCCTGACACTCCTGAAGTCGAAACTCCTGCTCTTCCTGAAGTAGAGCCTCCTGATGTTCCTGAAGTCGAAACTCCTGATCTTCCTGAAGTAGAGCCTCCTGATGTTCCTGAAGTCGAAACGCCTGATCTTCCTGAAGTGGAAACGCCTGACACTCCTGAAGTCGAAACTCCTGCTCTTCCTGAAGTAGAGCCTCCTGATGTTCCTGAAGTCGAAACTCCTGATGTTCCTGAAGTAGAGCCTCCTGATGTTCCTGAAGTAGAAACGCCTGATCTTCCTGAAGTGGAAACGCCTGACACTCCTGAAGTAGAGCCTCCTGACACTCCTGAAGTAGAGCCTCCTGACACTCCTGAAGTAGAAACGCCTGAGGAATCCGAGCCTATAGAAAATATGTCTGATAGTGGAACTTATACCTTTGATCTAGGTAATGGTAAAACGATAGTAATTGATGCTGAAGAATTCTTCAAAATTGGTCAATTGGAACCTGTGGCTGATTTTGTCAACAACTCCACCACCAGAAAAAGAAAGCCGATTGAAGTATATGCCAGCAGTATCTCGACCACGAGAATTGTCGATCCTAGCTTTGATTCACTTTCAGCTTGTCGGGTGGGAGGCAGCAATTTTGTCGTTATGGGAAAAGGTGGAATAGCAGAAAATCCTTTCCAAAGCGTTATACAAAATACTACTGTCCCAGATTTAGAAAGCAATCTTGCTCAATCTACTGAATTTATCTCATCGCCTGAATTAAACAATGCTACATCTCAAATCGAACCAATTCTGGAAGCATCAACATGGCAGGTTAACCAAAAAGGAAAAATCGAGCTGCTTGCTGCATCACAGTCAAAAAGGTCTAATCCGATCGCAAAATTACCAGATTGTCTCTCTGAACTTCCTTCGGCAAACACCGACAGCAATCAATAAATCATTGCTCATCAATGAACAATTAGTATATCTTCGATAACAACAGTAAATTAATTACTTTTACTTCTGACTACATTTGGCGACGGTCATACAAGCTTTTGAGGAAACTTCAAAAGACTTGACCTCAACTATGCGCCTTTGTGACTTCTGACTTCTGACTTCTAACTTTTAACTAATGTGGTCTATCTACATGATTCGCTGTGGCGATCGCTCTCTCTATACAGGCATTTCTAACAACGTTCCTAAACGTTTTGCTGTCCATCAATCAGGTGGTTCCAAAGCTGCTAAATATACTAGAACCCGTCATCCTCTCAAGCTTGTATTTACCGCTGAGATTGGTACAAAATCTGCCGCTAGTCGAGTAGAATATCGCGTCAAGCAGCTACCAAAAAGAACTAAAGAACATTTAGTAGCGGGGCAGATCTCTCTATTAGATCTAAGCTTTATGCAAACAATAGATTGCACTTCTGGGATGAATTAGGGATAGTTACTCTAGTCATACATTGAAAAAATAAACTAGACAAATTCTCTTTAGCTTATGGCTTGATAGCGATCGCCATTTTAGAACTCACCAATTTGGACTCGATTAACCAGATGATGTCTTGTATTTTTTGTCACAGCATTCCAAAGCGATCGATAATAAATAAGTAGTGCAATTAGCTATTGATCGCCCAAACATACAAATAATTTATCTGTGAGTGTATTTCAACAAGAGCGCCTTCTATTTACTCCCAAAGCTGCCGAAAATAATGCTATTGCCGCTATCTTTGCTTTTCCCAATACCTACACCATCGGCATAACCAGCCTGGGTTTTCAGATTGTTTGGGCAACCCTGGCAATGCGTTCTGATGTTGATGTCAGCCGCTTGTTTACCGATCTTAACGAACCATTGCCCAGAAATCCTGAATTGCTGGGGTTTTCAGTATCCTGGGAGCTAGACTATATCAATATCTTTAACCTGCTGGAGTCCCTAGATATTCCTCTCAATAGCAGCGATCGCCAGGACAATCATCCTCTCGTATTTGGCGGTGGGACAGTCTTAACTGCCAATCCTGAACCCCTAGCCAACTTTTTTGATGTCATTCTTCTCGGAGACGGGGAAGAGCTACTAGATCGCTTTATTGATGCCTTCCAGCAGGTACGAAGAGCAGATCGCGCTACCAAATTACGTCATTTAGCCCAGGTTCCTGGGGTCTATATTCCTAGTCTCTATGAAGTAACTTACGTTAGTGCCGACGGCGAAATTCAGGCGATCGCACCCCTCAACAGCGAGATTCCTAATGCAGTCCAAAAACAAACCTATCGGGGCAACACTCTTTCCACTTCGACGGTGGTGACAGAGAATGCCGCCTGGGAGAATATCTACATGGTGGAGGTAGTACGTAGTTGTCCTGAAATGTGTCGCTTTTGTTTGGCAAGCTATCTGACTTTACCCTTTCGCACTGCTCCTTTAGAGACTTCTTTACTTCCTGCGATCGATCGAGGTTTGGAGGTAACAAATCGTCTGGGCTTGCTTGGTGCATCTGTGACACAGCATCCTGAATTTGAAGCCATCTTAGACTATCTATCCCAACCCAAATATCAAGATGTTCGTCTGAGTATTGCCTCGGTACGAACCAATACCGTTACCGAAAAGCTAGCCTCAACCTTAGCCAATCGTGATACTCGCTCAATTACCATCGCCGTAGAAAGCGGCTCCGAAAAAATCAGACAAATCGTTAACAAAAAGCTGACTAACGACGAGATTATCAATGCGGCAATTAACGCCAAAGCAGGAGGATTAAAAGCTTTAAAGCTCTACGGCATGGTAGGAATTCCCCAAGAAACCATGAACGATGTAGAGGAGACGATCGCAATGATGTCGGCTGTAAAAAAAGCTGCGCCAGGATTACGCTTAACTTTAGGATGCAGTACCTTTGTGCCGAAATCTCACACTCCCTTCCAATGGTTTGGGGTCAATGCTGATGCCAAAAAACGGCTTAAATATTTAGAAAAAAATCTGCGCCGACAGGGAATAGACTTCCGCCCTGAAAGCTACAATTGGTCTGTCATCCAGGCTTTAATCTCCCGTGGCGATCGCCGTTTAGGAAAACTACTTCTGTTAACCAGAGAATTTGGTGATTCGGTAGGCAGCTACAAACGAGCTTTTAAACAGTTGAAAGGA
The DNA here is from genome assembly GCA_039817275.1 of Cyanobacteria bacterium J06648_1. Taxonomy (GTDB): domain Bacteria; phylum Cyanobacteriota; class Cyanobacteriia; order Cyanobacteriales; family Xenococcaceae; genus Waterburya. Next base: position 23,837 of record JBCBWB010000008.1, read on the forward strand.
CAAATTCCCCCCTTAGATTATTATGTCCATCAACGCTGGGATGCCGAAACCAAGATTCTTCCCTGGCAGCATCTACAGGGTGCATTACCCCAGAAAACTCTGATCAAACATCTAAACGAAGCAATGGCGATCGATAACTCCGTGAAGGAAAATTTAGTTGTCTGAAGCTTCTAGGGTGCCGATCTGGCGAAAATTGCTAATTGTTAATTGTTAACGTTTAGCCTGAATTAATTTATCAAAAGTTTTGAAATACTCAACTCTGATAATTATCTATTATCCATCGTTAATTAAATACATATGCAAACAACTGCTGAATATAGCTGCGCTTTTTGTGGCGAAACTAATAGTACCTTCGTCGATATTAGTGGCGGGATGCAGCAATCCTATACCGAAGATTGCCAAGTGTGTTGTCGTCCCAATGTTTTATATGTGCATTTTGATGAAGATACTTTAGATGTTGAAATCCAAAGCGATTATCAAGAATAGATCGGCGATCGCTAGATTAAAACTTTGTTATTTACATATATGATCTCAATTTAGCAATAAAACAAGACAATAAAAAATCTATTAGCTCAGAGATATTACCTACCTTTAAAAACCAGATAAAAGACAGCTTAATTATCTTTTTCGGTATAGTTTTGCAGATAAAGGAGTATTTAAAAGTGAAAATACCTAGATGCATTTTTCACTTTTTTTGCAACTTATAATTTCAATATCTGTAGAACCACGGATGTCGTTATAGAGAAGTTAATTCAATAATATAAACATCAGCTTAAGAAGAAAGACAATATGTAATTTAGATTACAATCTTGCCGTTAATTGACTTTAGTCAACAACTAATAGATTGAAACAGCTTTATATTTTACTTAAAGCTAATTATCTTAAATTGCTTAAATGTCTACTTTGTATGACTGAAAATAACGTTGTGATTCTAGATATTTTTATGCTCTAGAAACAACTATGAATGTTTGAATATTTGTCTGAATATTTCTATGGCGAACAATATAGACTCGGTTGCAAAACAAGTTGACTTAGCTAATGCTCAATGGGCGCATATTGCTCCTGGAAAGGTAGTTGTAGCCACCGATGAGCGTGCTTGGGTGTATCAACCTCGTTCTGAGGGCGATCGCTTTGCTCAACCAATGACGGGTTCTGGTAGTTTTGCGACTACTGGCAAATTATTGGACACGGCGATCGCTGCTGCCAAGCATACGGTTAATTCCGAAGTCAAACCACCGCCATTAACTTCTACCCGCTGGATCTGGCGATTAGCAAGTTCTTATCATATTACCAGTGATGTGCCTAGACTAATGGAAGTTGCAGCACAGGGTTTTGAGGAGCGCAATCGTCCTCATTTGCAAGCATGGGCTTTGGAAAAAGCAGAAGAAGAAAGAGGACATGACAAATTAGCTTTACTTGATATTCAATCTCTTGGATATGATGCCGAAGCAGTCGTCAAAGTCCTAATTCCCCCCGCTGCCCAGGCGTTAAAAGATTACTTTTGGCGTAACGTGCAAGATAGCGATCCGATCGACTGTGTGGGTTATACATACACGATGGAACGCATGTCTTTAGGTATTGGAGCAGACTACATTCAGAAAGTAGAAGCTTTGCTACCACCTAACGTTAACGGGACGCGATGCCTTCGGGTGCATAGTGCCTTGGGTGCAGATGCCAATCATGTTGGCGAAAACGTTGCTTTGATAGCGGAACTTTCTGCTTCAGAGCGATCGCGTATTGCCAGGGCTTGTTATGAGACAGCTCTAATGTTGTTTAGTCCACCGTCGTCAGAATATATTACCGACGCAGAAATTCAGCAAATTATCAAACCTTTCAAAATCGATTAAAGGAAATGGCGAGGGTTAATTCTTAACCAATTAAAGCCAGATCACATTTATTACTTATTTCATTCAAAAACAGGAGACAGATCATGAATACAGCTATTGTAACTAAGCCCGCAATTGAAGTTGAAGCTCTACTAGAATTAGGCATTGAGCTTGACCTATCTGAAATGTTAGCTAAAGAACTAGAACAAGGATTATCTAGTGATATTGACAGCCCTTGGTAAATAAGAAATATCGCAATTTAATAAATTGTCTGAGTGAGGCAATTTATTAGTAAAGAGAAGAGCAACATGGTTAGTTGCTCTTTTTTTTGACAACTATTGTAGGTAAAAATACTTTATCAATACTCAATTATTTTATAAAACTTTAATTATATGTTTAAGCAAAGCGATCGTTATTTAATAAATGTTTTTATTTTTTATTTGACTTTCATAAACTTGATTCATATTAAGCGTATAATACTAAAAAGCAAGCAAAAGATTGGGGAAATATGTAATCTAAATTACTTTTCTGCCTATGGCTTTTTGTAAGCAAAGGAGAGTAGATGAAATTATCAAGTTTTGAAGATTTTTTGATGCTAAGGAAGTTTGGCATTTGTTAAAGAATTAACAGTTCTTTCAAACCAAGCGTGAATGTTTGAATATTTGTCTGAATATTTCTATGGCGAACAATATAGACTCGGTGGAAAAACAAATTGACTTAGCTAATGCTCAATGGGCGCATATTGCTCCTGGAAAGGTAGTTGTAGCAACCGATGAGCGTGCTTGGGTGTATCAACCTCGTTCCGAGGGCGACCGCTTTGCTCAACCAATGACGGGTTCTGGTAGTTTTGCGACTACTGGCAAATTATTGGATACGGCGATCGCTGCTGCCAAGCATACAGTTAATTCCGAAGTCAAACCACCGCCATTAACTTCTACCCGCTGGATCTGGCGATTAGCAAGTGCTTATCATCTGACATGCGATATTCCCCAACTAATAACAGAAGCCGCTAAAGGCTTTGCTGCTAATAATCTTGACCAGCTTGAAGCGTGGGCGCTAGAAAAAGCTGAAGAGGAAAAAGATCACGATCGACTAGCTTTACTTGATATCCAATCTTATGGATATGATGCCGAGGCTGTAGTGAAAGCTCTTATCCCTCCTGCTGCGGTGGCGTTGATTGATTATTTAAAACGCAGCGTAAGAGATAGCAATCCTTTTGATTGTGTGGGTTATACCTATACGATGGAACGCTTGTCTCTAGGAATTGGTAAGGAATATATCCAAAAAGTAGAAGCTTTACTGCCGAGAGGGGTCAAAGCCACTCGCTCCCTTAGAGTACATAGCTCTATCGGCGCGGATGCCGAACACGTAGGTGAAAACATTGCTTTGATAGCAGGACTCTCTGCCTCAGAGCGATCGCGTATCGCCAGAGCTTGTTATGAAACAGCTCTCATGTTGTTTAGTCCGACTCCTGGAGAATATATTACTGACGCAGAAATTCAGCAAATTATCGAACCTTTCAAAATCGAAGGAAATGGCTAAGGTTAATTATTAACCAGCTAAAATCAGACCGTATTTATTACTTATTTCATTCAAAAACAGGAGAAAGATCATGAATACAGCCACTGTAACTAAGCCCGCTATCGAAGTTGAAGCTCTATTAGAATTAGGCATTGAGCTTGACCTATCTGAGATTTTAGCTGAAGAGTTGGAGCAAGGATTATCCAGTGATGTTAACAATTGTTTGTAAAAAGTAAATATCGTAATTTATTAGCTTGTCAATGCGGCGAAAAAAGCTAATCATTGGTTGGTTAAATCAAATCGTATTCACCACTTATTTCATACTAAAATCGAAGAAATATCATGAATAACACTACATTTGCAGAAATCAAAACCATCAATACTAGTCTAGAAGTTCTAAGCCAGTTTGGCATTGAGCTAAATCTAGAAGAAGTTCTCGCAGAAGAGTTAGAAAAAGGACTTGCTAGCGATGTAAACAGCATTCTTTGATCTATTTCAATTGTAAAAGTTAGAAACAGCATGGGGACAGTTCGAATTGTTCCCATTTACTATTTTTAAGTTCTTTGATCGATAATTAATTAGAATTAACTGTGGATTGACTATGACTGGTAGCGCCCAATAGTTTAAGTGTCTCAATAGCAGGCTGGCTTAATCCTGTAATGTCTTCAATATCCATATTTTCATAGGGATTTTTAGCTCTCAAGGTTTTAAGACATTCTCCTGTTTGTAGATTCCATAGTTTAATGGTTTCGTCTTCGCTGCTGCTAATCAAAGTGTCATGATCGTAGTTGAAGGTAATTGAAGTAATCAAAGCTGTGTGACCGCACAAATACTTTAAGCATTTTCCTGTGCTAGTTTGCCAGAGCTTAATCCTATGTTCCCCGTCGCAGCTAGCGATTATCTGACCATCTGAGCTGAATGCCACCACAAGGGAATAACCAATCTCTTCAGTTATGCTATTAAGACATTTTCCTGTTTCAGCATCCCAAAGTTTGATGGTCTGGTCGGCGCTTGTAGTTACTAAGATATTATCAATTGAGTCAAAAGCCAAAGCGAAAACCCAGCCATTATGCCCTTTCAAAGTTTTTAGTGGTTTTCCTGTACTAACAGACCAAACAACCGCTGTTTTATCGAAAGAACCACTGGCAATCATTTCACCAGAGTGATTAAAAGCGATTGACCAAACTTCTCCTTGATGCTGATGTAGTGTTTTTAAGACTTGACCAGTTTGAACATCCCATAGCTTGACGGTTTCATCCTCGCTACCACTAGCTAATAAACGACCATCAGGACTAAAAGCAATTGAGCGCACTACTCCATTATGCCCCTGCAAGGTTTTCAAAGATTTTTCTGCCTTAAAATCCCAAATTTTAATACTGTTGTCGGCACTAGCACTAGCGACCAGATTATTGTGATGTCCGATGGCAATTGAACAAATCCAATTAGTGTGTTCTTCAAAAGTTTTAACTACTTTTTCTGTGGTCAAATCCCATAGTTTTACTTTAGCGTCGTGTCCCCCACTAACAAAAGTGTTCCCATCAGTATCAAAAGCAATAGAAAGCGTTTGTCTGCTATACCCTTGCCAAGTTTTTGAGCATTGAAAGGTATTCATATCCCAAAGCTTGACAGATTGGTCGTAGCTACCAGTAGCTAATGTCTTCCCTTTGAGACTGAAGGCGATTGAGTTAATTGAATTTGAGTGACCGAGCAAAGCCTTGACGCATTCTCCTGTGTCGATACTCCATAATCTAACTTTATGACCAATACTGCTGCTGGCAAGTAAATTTCCTTGGGGCGAAAAAGCTACTGCCAATACTGCATTGAGATGTCCCTTAAAAACGTTGAGGCATTCGCCAGTTTTTATATCCCATAATCTTAATGTTTTATCGCTGCTGCCGCTAACGAATGTTTTACCGTCAGGACTGATGCTAATTGATCGCACTTCGTCTTCGTGTCCCTCAAAAACTTGAATACACTGTCCTGTAGCTATGTCCCACAATTTAATTGTCGGATCGTCGCTCCCTGTAAATAGTTTGCGTCCATCTGAACTAAATTGAACAGCAAGCATGTAACTTGTGAGACCTTGAAAGACTTTAAAACATTGACCAGTACTGACATTCCATAATCTTGCTTTGTTATCATCACAGCCCGTAGCCAAAGTCCGACCATCGGGGCTAAACACCACAGACCACACTTCGTTTTCATGTTCATCTAAAGAGTAAAGACATTGACCAGTATTTACATCCCATAACTTGGCAGTAGAGTCACAGCTACTACTTGCCAAAGTATTACCATCGGGACTAAAAGCCAAAGAAACAACCCAAGCGTTATGCCCTATGAAACTACGAACTGGCTGACCATCAATCACTCGCCGTAACAGAATATTTCCTTTGGTGTCCCCTGCTGCTAAATACTGTCCGTCAGGACTAAAGGCGACTGACCAAATACCACCAAAATTTTCGGCAAAAACTGATTTGCTCAGATCTGCATTCTGAAAATTTACCTGGTGTAGCATTGCCTGTCGTAGATCTGCTTGCCAAATACAGAGGTTGGAAAAATCGTAACCTGTTAAGTCAGTTTCTAAATTGCAAAGTAGATTAATAATGTTGCCAGCCCCATAGCCTGCTTCTGGCGAAGCTGCGTCCTGAAGGTTTGAGAGAATTTGCCTCAGACATTTTTCTATTTTCTTTTTGCTTCTGAGGGTAGTTAAAAGCTCATTAATTACTGGCTGGAGAATTAGGCGAATTTGATTTTCGCGAATATAATCTTTAGCAGTGGCTTTAATCAGAGCATGGGTTTGTAATAGTTCGGGTTGATGAGTAATAATTTCTTGAGAAACCCCTTCAACTAAAAGATTGGTGAGGTATTCCATGACTACGGACTGTTGAGTAAAACAAGTCTCATTTTTCTCAATTAGCGATCGCCTGGAAAGGGATTCGAGAGCTTCCAATAGCGAGATCGGCGATATCTGCCTTACAAAGTCTGATTGCAGTTGGGTATAAGATATTGGTTCGCGAGCGATCGCAATCCAGTACATGATTTCTCGTTCCAATGCCGATAAGCGTGCAAACTGCTGGTCGAGCAGGTCACGAATATCGCCAAAAACTGCTTTTTCTTGACTCAAGAATGCGGTAACGTCCCCCGCAAACAGATCTTTAATGGTCGCCGCCACTACTTTTAAAGCTAGTGGGTTGCCGTTATAGCGATCTTTCAACTGGTTTAAATCTGAGTCTGAACCTGAAATGCCTTTAATCCGAATAATCTCCTGACCTTGTTTTAGTCCAGATAGCTGCATAGAACGGACTGGGAGTCGATCTCCTTCTAACAACGCTACCTCGGGAGATTTTTCTCTGGTGGTTAAAACTAAACAGCTATTATGTGCTGTAGCGCCAATCCGTCTAATGAGTTCCCCATAACCTTGATATTCGGGATAATATTTGCCAGCGCGACTTTTAGCATCCATCAAAGATTCTGTATTGTCCAACAGAAGCAGGCACCTTTGAGAGCTTAAATAGTCAATTAGTTTAGATATCTGGTTTCCCAAACGGGATGGCAGATCTACAGCAGTTTCTTTCCCCTGGGAAAGTAATTCAATTAAGTAAGCGATCGTCTCTCCAACAGGCGGGGCATCTCTCAAAGACTTCCAGATCACGCAGTCAAAATCGGAACTAACCTTCTGCGCCAGTTCGATCGAAAGGGTTGTTTTACCGATCCCGCCCATGCCCAAGAGGGTAACTAAGCGGCAGCGTTCATCTATAACCCAGGTTGACAAGGTTGTTAGCTCATCATTACGACCACAAAAAAAATCAACTGCTACTGCTTCTCCCCAGTGCTGACGTTTGTGGGATGTTGGCTTAGTATAGAGTTCCTTCGTTAGATCTAAGTTGAAGGCAAGACAAAATTTTTCTAGCGATCGCCTATCAACTCCTTGCCGACCATAGAGGATACGCTTGATTGTATTAACATCTAAATTAGTTAAGTTGCTGATCTGTTCGTAGGTATATCTTTCTCCAAAATTCCTCTGATGTTCTGATGCCAGTCTTGCCTCTTGTAGCTTTGCTAATCCTTCAGCTGAGAGGATGACACCACGATTACGTCTTCGCTTAGCCTGACTCATATATAACTACTAACTGTCCAATATCCTTGATTGCGAGCAATATTTTTGATTGCACAATAACCCAACTAGATGTATTATCTGCGATTCATGACATCGTTAACACTGAAGATAAGAAACTCTATGTTGCTTAATAGAGAAAATTAAAATCTGAAAAGCCCCGCAACAACCTACGTTTTCTAGGCTGCAATACCTTTATTATGGCGCATTTCGATCCGCACAAAAGTTATTTATCCTACATTTTTTGCTATCTTCTGATTAACTTCCTTAAATACCCTTGTGAAAAAAATTTAAAACCAGGAAACTATATCTCAACGGGGTAAAGCACGTTTTACTCAGTTTCACTACCTCACTTAAGGAAGATTAAAGATATCATCTTTTTCACTAGCAGCTTCAATAAAACATGCTCAGATACATGCTTGTTACGTAACATCAAGACAAGTTGATTTAATCACAGTAAGTCTTGGGCTGCCAGAAGAGATGCGATCTAAGCTTAAGTTGAGCAGGATTCCTAAAACTATAATTCCGACTGTTTTCTTTTAGATTATCGGTATAGATTCAGACACTGCCCATAATGAAAATGGCTCGATTTCACTATGTTAGATCGCTTGTCGATGCAACATTTTGATTTGATGGAAAGATTATGCTTTCTGGTGAATCTCTGTGTCTGACACCGAGCAACTTTGACGGACTTTCGTGAACCTACCATTTCTTGAAAATTTATGAATAGCCTATCAGTAAAGTCTCAAGTTTCCCGACCCAGACCAGTATTAATGACACCTATCAGGCGCTGTGGTAGTCATGCTTTGCGTTTGCGTCTTAATTTGTCTCCCGATTTTTATTCTCCCTATCCGATGCATCTAGTGGATTTTATGCCCCTAGTGGATCTGTATGGCGATCTAAATAACGACTGGTCATATTTTCAGCTAGTTGTCGATTTGATCGGACTTCAGAACGCAACCATGGTTAAGTGGGATGGAGTAGCGCTAGACCCTGTTCAGGTATTTGAAGCGATCAAAGACAGTTCTCGTAGTGTTCACCGTGTTGCCTGGGAAATGCTGTTCCAGGCAGGTCAAATACACCAGGCAAAGATAGTTATGGACAAGTCCTTAGACAATGTCTACTATGCCTCAGAGCTGATTGATTTATTTGACGACATGCTGTTTCTCAACGTAGTTCGCGATCCTCGCGCTCAGGTAAACAGCATCAATCGGGCTATTATCCATGATTATGACCCGATGCTGAACGCAATCTCTTGGTCTAAAGCTCATGATTGCGCTAGAGAGATCATCAAACGTCATCCCGAACGAGTTCTGACCATTAGATATGAAGACTTCTTAACCAATCAAGAGGCAGTCTTAGCTAGAGTTTGTCAGTTTTTGGGAATCGAATTTTCTGACTCAATGATGGACGTTGGTGGTTCTCAAGAAGCAAAAAATATCTCTGTTTTATCGGCACTGTGGGAAACAAATAGCTCGGCACCCATACCTGCATACATCGATAAATTTAAAAAGACGATGAGCGAATCGGAAATTGAAATTATTGAGACGATCGCGGGAGAACTTATGGATCTCTATGGCTATGAAAAAATGACTGCTGCCGCGGCTGATATCAGTCCAGAAGCGATCGCTCAAGCTCAGAAACGGAGTATCCCCAAGAAGCAGCAGGCATGGGCAGAGTTGAAAGCAAAAGACCCTCGCGATTATCAGTTGAGAAAGTTTCGCTCTGATTACTTGGAAATGGTAAAACAAAGACTTTTGGCACAGCAGGTAGAAGCGCTCAATCGCTTTGAAGGTAATGTCAGAACCAGTGTTGCTTAAAAGTTGCGTTGCTTTTTAGTGCCTGACCAAAAATACTAGCTCCGTATAGAGTCCCATCAAGTCCCACATCGAGTCCCACATCGAGTCCCATCGAGTCCCATCGAGTCCCATCGAGTCCCACATCGAGTCCCATCGAGTCTCACTAAGTTTATCTAGCCCACGAACTTAATCGATACATACCCATATTGCTAGTCCGAATTTAAATTCTCAACATTGATCGAAATAAATAATATTAGGAGTTCTATCATGACTCAGGCTATTGTTGCCCCAGCAGAAATCAATTTTGCTCAGATTCAATCTGACTATGCATCTAGAAGTCCTGGAGAGATTCTAGAATATGCACTCAATAAGTTTGATAATATTGCTATTTCCTTTAGTGGTGCAGAGGATGTGATCCTAATCGATCTTGCCGCTAGGATGGGTAAAAATCTTCAGGTTTTCTCGATTGATACAGGTCGCTTACACTCAGAAACCTATCAGTTTTTAGAAGAGGTTAGACGACATTACGACATCAATTTGGAAATCTTATTTCCCGATTCTCAGCAAGTAGAACAGCTAGTTAAAGAGAAGGGATTCTTCAGCTTTTATGAAGATAATCACAAAGAGTGCTGCGGTATTCGCAAGGTTCGTCCCCTGCGCCGCAAACTAGCTACCGTTGATGCTTGGATCACTGGTCAACGCAAAGATCAAAGCCCTGATACTCGCGCTAATATTCCTGTAATTCAGCAAGATACGGCATTCTCAACCGAAGATCACAAAATTGTCAAATTCAACCCCTTGGCAAACTGGACATCAGAGCAAGTATGGCAATACATTCGTGAATTTAATGTGCCTTATAATCCTCTCCACGCAAAGGGCTTTACTAGTATTGGTTGCGAACCTTGCACTAAGGCTGTCTTGCCTAACCAGCATGAGCGAGAAGGTCGCTGGTGGTGGGAAAATGCGGCGGATAAAGAGTGTGGTTTCCACAAAGATAATTTGAAAAAATAATTGTGGCTGCTACGACAAAAGCTAAATCCTTAATGACAAAGGTTTAGCTTTCTAACATTTCTATTCTTGAAATTTAGTCTGCAATTATTGCTACCAATACAGAACCAAAAAGAGCAGAAATGAATTTTACTAACCCCTTATGGCAGTAATTGATTCATAATTTAGATTGTGCTGGGCATAAAAATTGGTTTCCTATTGGTGCGATCAATTCTTAGCTCTCAATCAGAACTCTAATCAATCAACTAAAATTATGGAAGCAAGCTGGCTAATTCTGGCAGTCGGTGGCGTATTTGCTGGTGTTCTAGCAGGCATCTTAGGTATCGGTGGTGGGTTTATTATTGTCTCTTTGATGATTGCTATGGGCTATCCCTTTACTCAGGCGATCGCCACTAGCAGTTTAGTGATTATTATGAGCTCTAGTGCTGGCAGCTTTTACAACTGGCGCATGGGCTATCTTAGTCTTAGGCGAGTAGTCTATATCGCCATCCCGGCAATTATTTTTGCCCCTCTGGGAGCATATTTAACAGGGGAAATCCCAGAGTACATTCTTTTGATTATCTTTGCCTCCTTTATGCTGGTAAATATCAGCTTAATTCGCCTTAAAAAGAAAATTGCGGCACGGCAGACACCCACTGCCAATAAAACTTTTGATCCTTTACTGTCGAGAATTTTCACTGGCGGAATTGCTGGTTTTTTGGCGGGATTGTTGGGCATTGGCGGTGGTGCAATTATGGTTCCCCTACAAATGTTGCTCTTGAATGAAGATATTAAGGTAGCTGTTCGCACTAGCTTAGGAGTAATTGTTGCCGCAACAATTTCATCTTGTATACTTCATATCTCGAAAGGAAATGTGCTGTTTGTTCCTGGTCTAATTTTAGGTATCAGCGGTATGGTAGGTTCTCAGTTAGGAACAAGGATGCTACCCAACCTGCCTAATTCTTTGGTGAGCAAAATTTTTATTTCGTTTTTGGGTACTATGGCACTATTTAACTTCTGGAAAGCCTGGACAAGCTACCAAGGTCTTGTTTAAAGATGCATTGGACATGTTTCCGATCAGATGCTGACCATTTTGTAATCAATGTATAAGTATTGGACTGCGGTTTAATATATGCTGAATTGAGAGCTTCTACAAAGCCATGAGTGTATTTCCGCCAAGTACCAGCATTATTTAAAAAACAGGGGCAAACAAGGAGTTTGCAGGGCAACATGAATATTACTATTGTCAAAAAAATTAGAGCGGACGGCAGTCTGTGTCGTAAATCCGCAGAAGTATCTGACAAGCTCAATCGCCTGAATTTCAGCGATCGCATTGATCAAGTTGTCTTTGCTGACGAGCGAGAATATTCTAGTCCAGGGTTAGAACTGGCTAGAAGACATGGGGTTAAAGCTGCGCCTTTTTTTATTGTCGAGCAAGAGGATCGAACTCGAATTTATACCAAGTATTCCCGCTTTTTTAAGGAAATTTTTGGTTATCAAACATCTGAAAGTGAAGAGATCAACGAGATTATGGCGCAGAATCCAGACTTAGACTTTATCTAAGTTAAACATTAACCATTTTTTCTGCCAGAACGCTTTGTTATAATTATCTCTCAATTAAGCAAGCGTTCTTTTTTTGATGAATACCGTTACTATCAATCCCGAACATTTACAGGCTATCGATGACGAACTTTCCAAACGTCCTATAGCTTTAGATCCTGGTGGCTACTATATTATTTACCTCGATCGCGATGCAGGACTAATCTGCGCCAAACACTACACCAATATCATCAATGAACAGGGACTAGCTGCCGATCCTGAAACAGGAGAAGTAATTGCCTGTGGCGGCAATAAAAAAGCCGAACGTACTGTCGAACGGCTTTATACAGCCAGAACTGCCAAAGAATTGTGTGTCAAGGTAGTCGAAAAGCCTCAACCCTGCCCGATTACGATGCTAGACCATGCAGCCTATCTAGGTCGGGAATTTGTCAGGGCTGAGTATGCTTTGCTCAACGGTACTGAATATATTCAGGACTAGCCCAGAACGAGCTTAGCTACTAAACCCGACATACCAATAGTAAGTAACCATCGGCACAACCGTAGCCACAATCAAAAAGCCTATTACCCAGACAGTTGCGCTTCCTTGGTCGGTGTCTTCAGCTTTGGTAAACGTGCCTTCAATTTGAATCTCGTCTTCGATTACTGGCGGTCCTGGATCTTCTTGTCCCGCTAAAACGGCGACTAGGCGATCGCCCGCTTCGAGAAATGCTTGGTTATATTTATTACCCTTGCGAATATTGTAACCAACTGTGTCCTCAACGATACTGGTAGCAATGTCGTTACCAATCAACTCCTGAGCTGCTTCTCCCGAGCGAATCGCCACATTATTGGTTAAAGTATCCAATACCAATAGAGTTTGGTTTGCTTGAGCTTGGGAGTCGGGATACCAGTCGGCAAATATTTCCGCTGCCAGGCTGTCTATTGTCTCACCATAATCGAGGCGGCGTACTGCTACCATTCTAATTTCTTGACCTGTTTGGTCGGCAAAATCTTTAAACGTTTTGGTCAGCTTGCTCTGATTGGCATTGCTAATGGCATCAGCAGTATCCACTACCCAGACTTTATCAGCATCAAAATCAGGTAGATCGAATAGTCCTGTCGCGATCGCTGGTGCGGCTAGGCAGAATACTATTACCACAGCTAATAAGTTAGATAAAGCCGATTTGATTAGGTTTTTTTTCAGCAAACCTGCCCTTTTCCCAGGCAAAAGATTTCTCATGGTTGTTCTCAAATAACTACTTACTTTAAAGAATATAATTAGCTCTCAACAAAATAACTGCTGAATGCCTATATAAATAATAATAAAGCCCAGAGTTCCCCCTAGGCTCGAAATTCGCTTTGTCAGTCACAGATTACTCCGCGCAGAACTTTGTTCAGATCGTCGTCGCGGAACGAATGTTCCAGTGCCTTGCTCCGCAAGGTCAGACGCTTCGCGTCGCACGACTGAGGCGCATTCGCGCCTGCAAACGACGGACACATGCGGCGAACTAAGCGCCTTTGTGCTGTGACCGTTGGTCAGACAAAAACTTCTATGTGTCTAAAATTAGACATTTTTTAGGTAAATTATTGGCGCAGCGATTAAAGACCAATCAATTCCTTGATACCGCCCAAATAAACCGTTGAAAGCAAGAAATAGGCAAAGAAAGCGCCGCCGCCGCCGCCAATAAAGAAACCTGTCGCAAATTCGCTCCAGCCTTCCTTAGTAGAAAAACTAGAAGATACTTTACCCGTAGTTACTGTTTCCGTAGGCTTACCACCCATAGCGCCAGCATATAGAGATAGACACAGAGTTAGAATAGTTACCAGACCGAAAGATGATAGTAAAGCCGCAATATCTGCATGCTCAGTATTTCTTAGTGGCCCCAAAACTAAAAATGGTCCATATAGCAGGTAGCCGTGTGACATCCCGACTTCTAGTCCGCGACGCAGGGGTGCAAGACCATCGCGATAGGCAGGAAGATTACGGATTAGAGCTAGGCTGAAGCCAGAAGAGTTTAGCGGCGTAGCTAAATTGCCAATCTGAGGATCTCCAGGGGGCTGAATTGCTTCGTATTCGTTCATAAAGTTTGATTTCTCCTTAAATTTATTAGATTCAATGATTTGATGAATCCTTTAAATAGCATCACTCTAACTTGGTTTAAGTTCGCTTTTTGTTAAGAATCTTTATAACTAAACCTAATCGGGTTGGGGTTCACAGTAATATCCATGATGTTAACGTTCTCAAAAAATAGGGAAATAAACTATGATTGGCGATTATGCAGCTTCCTGGCTACCTGTAGCCCTCGTTCCACTAGTAGGCTTGGTCGGTGCAGCCGTTTCCATGGCGCTGCTATTTATTTACATTGAAGGCGAAGCTGAAGCTTAATTGAATTAAGTAATTTTGATTTACTTATAAGTTCCTAATGCTCTACCTCTTGGTGGAGTATTTTTTTTATCAGTAATTATTTAAGGCGATCGCAAATAAATAATGTTCCTGAGGCAACACAAAGGGGAATAGTAACGAGGTTTAATAAAGGAATGCTGATTAGCCCCAGACAAACTAAACCAAAACTGGCACTAGCAGGAAGACATTTAAATACAGTTTTTAGCTTTTGGCGAAACTTGAATCTTCTTCTTTCTAAACAAGAATCAAGGAAATCTAAGGAAACAATAGTTGTAGTTAAAGCCAGTGAACCGACACTAGAAACTAAGGTTCCTATGCCTGGGATAAAATTAACTAACAGCAAGGGAATGCCGACTAAGGCAATCAAAACTAGCTTTTTTAGCTCATACAAAATAGCTCTGCCTAAATCGCTAGCTATATTTAATTCAATTAGCTCCACTTTGCCTGTGCGATACTTCTCTAGCTTTTCTGACAGTTGACCATACCAGGGAGCGCCTAACAACACACCAAACTGCGTTAGCAAAAATCCCGTGGCGACAAATAAAACGATGCCAATTAAGAGACGCAGAACTAGAGTTAATCCTGATGCTCCATAGCGAAGAAATGCCAGCCACTGAGGTAAATTGGCAATCTGCTGTTCTAGCCAGATCGTAATATCACCCTGAACTCCATCGACGATTTGTAAGCCAAAATAGAGCAGACTAGTGTAAAGAGCGATCGCCACCACAATATTGACCAAGATCGGCATGGCAATATACTTAATTAATTGGGGATTTTCGATAAATACAATTAAGGCTCTAAAAGGATAAGTTGCGCCCTTCAAAGTGCCAAAGCCACCTAAAAATCTTTTAATAGCCTGAATCATTGAATAAATTTAAGGGTAAATTTAACTGATAGTGAAAATAAACTAGAAATATTTCGCTTCTCAAACTAAGGGTGAAATCGCAAATTAGCATCTTGATAAGCAAGATTGCGATCGCACGCAAAAAAACTAGTAGGCTCTAATTCATCTACAGTATAGATTACCCAAAACTCGGAATGACTGGCGATCGCTTACAAGAAGTGTGTGAGATCATCCCTGAATATGCGATCAAGTTGGTTAAGAATCTGTGACAATTTATAGTTATTTTGAATTTTGGCAATTTTATTAAACTTCGTAGCTATTGTTACCGTTTAGCAGAAAAATTAGAAGGTAAATAAAAAACGAACTTTGAAAATGCCCGAAAGAAAAAGAATTGGGATTTTAACCAGTGGCGGTGATTGTGCGGGACTAAATGCGGTAATTCGGGCAGTGACCCGTTGTGCTGTTAATGTTTATGGCTGGGAAGTTTTGGGTATTTGTAAGGCGACTCATGGCTTGATGTCCCGTCCTCCTGAAGCGATGCCTTTGGACGTGACCAAAGTAGACAGTTTACTAACTATGGGCGGCACAATTTTAGGTACAACTAATAAAGGAGATCCTTTTGCTTTCCCCATGTCTAATGGTGAATTACGCGATCGCTCTGAGGAAATTATTGAAGGATATCGGCAGCTAGATTTGGATGCTCTAATCGGAATTGGGGGCGACGGCAGCCTGGCTATTTTACGCAAGCTGGCACAGCAGGGCGGCATAAACCTGGTGGGTATTCCCAAAACTATTGATAATGATGTCGGTATTACCGAACGCTCCATTGGTTTCGATACGGCAGTTAATATTGCCACCGAGGCAATTGATCGCCTCCACTTCACCGCAGCAAGTCATAGTCGAGTCATGATCCTTGAAGTAATGGGTCGAGATGCGGGACACATCGCCCTCAATGCGGGGATTGCTGGCGGCGCTAATATGATTATGATTCCTGAAATTCCCTATAAGATTGAAAATATTTGCGAACACATAAAAAAAAGACAGGCTAGAGGGCAGGATTATTCGATCGCCGTCGTCTCGGAAGCCGTCTGTACTGAATCGGGGGACGTATTGGAACAAGGTCATTTTGCTGACTGTCGTTTGGGAGGAATTGGTCAGTATTTAGCCGAACAGATTACGCAAAAAAGTGGTGCCGAAACTAGAGTTACGGTCTTGGGACATACTCAACGTGGCGGTATTTCTTCGCCTCTTGATCGCATCTTAGCTTCGGCGTTTGGTGTTGCCGCCGTAGATTTAATTGCCGAGGAAAAATATGACCGCATGGTGGCTTGGCAAGATCGACAGGTAACAAGTATTCCCATTGCCGAGGCGATCAAGAATTATCGGGCAGTAGATCCAGAAGACACTCTCGTTAAAACTGCCAGAGGTTTGGGGATTTGTCTGGGTGATTGATATCAACAAAGCTAATAAAAAGGCTGATAGCAACAAGCTGTCAGCCAGAGTGAAATATTTATGCCATGCATGTTTGGTTAAAGCGGATTGGCAAACCTTAAATCTAAACCTTAGTCTTTTCCAACATTAGTTTGGAACGTTTGATATCTTCAGGGATACTCACGGGATAGTCTCCAGTAAAACAGGCGGAACAGAAATTGTTGGTGTTCTCTTGAGTTGCCTTCAGCATTCCCTCCCAAGATAAGTAAGCGAGGCTATCTACGCCAATTCGCTCCTCAATTTGCTGCACAGACTTAGTAGCAGCAATAAGCTGATCTTGATTATCGGTGTCGATGCCGTAGAAACAGGGATGAGTTACAGGAGGAGAAGAAATGCGCATGTGTACTTCTGTTGCCCCTGCATCTCTTAGGGTTTTGACAATTTTCTTGCTGGTCGTTCCTCGCACAATAGAATCATCGACAATCAGGATTCGCTTGCCCTGGAGAGCATCTTTGAGGGTATTTAGCTTCATCCGAATGCCAGCCTCGCGCATACTCTGGGTTGGCTGGATAAAGGTACGACCCACATAGCGATTTTTAATTAGCCCTTCACCGTAAGCTAGTTCTGATTCACGAGAAAAGCCGATCGCGGCGGGAATGCCCGAATCTGGTACGCCAATTACGAGATCGACCTCGACATAGGATTCTCTAGCAAGCTGTCTGCCTAGGCGAATACGATAGCTGTAGAGAGTCTCATCATGCATGACGCTATCGGGACGGGCAAAATAGATCATCTCAAAGATGCAGAGTTTCTTTTCCGTTTCTTTTGTCCAGTTAACCGAAGCCACGCCCGAATCGGTGATCCAAACTAATTCTCCTGGCTCGACATCGCGGACATACTCCGCACCGATGATATCTAAACCACAGGTTTCGGAAGAGAGAACGTAGCGCTTCTGTTCTTCATCTTCTCTCGCGATTATGCCAATTACGAGGGGGCGGATGCCGTTGCGATCGCGAGCGCCCATCAGGCCATCAGGAGTGGCGATCGCCAGACTATAGGCTCCCTCGCACATTTTGAAAGCGTTGATTGCCCCCTGAATCCAGTTTTTCCCCTGATTTACCTCATCGGCGATCGTCAAGGCGATCATCTCAGAATCAGTAGAGGTAATAAAGTTGGTTTCTCGACGAACCAAATGCTGACGTAGCTCAACTGCATTGACCAAGTTTCCGTTATGAGCCAAAGCCAATTTTCCGAGCCTGGTGTCTAGCACTACAGGCTGGGCATTTTCCTTAAGACTGGAACCTGTGGTGGAATAGCGAGTATGACCAACAGCAATTTCGCCTGGTAGCTGCCCCAATATTTCTTCACTAAATACCTGGGACACCAAGCCCATGTCCTTGTGACAATAAATATCACCTTTACTGATAGTGGCAATTCCTGCTGATTCTTGACCTCGGTGCTGGAGGGCATAGAGACCAAAATAAGTAAGTTTAGCGACATCAAAGGACGTTTCTGGGGCATAAACCCCAAATACACCGCAAGCTTCTTCTGGCTTATCAGCTCGCTCAATGTCCGTGGGAAAATCAGAATCTTCTGTCCAAGTGAAAGATGGTTGTGGCATCATGCTACTGGCTTGCTCCTACCTTTGGGTAATAAGTATTTACAGATATATGTATTTACTAGGGAAATGCTCTCAACATCTTCCAGATTAAATAATGCTGTCAAAGATGGTTTTGATCTTAGATACTTGCAGTAAACCAGGGGTAAAACCATCCCAGATTGATAATTAATTGAATAAAATAAAAATGCTGACTATCTAGCTGTTGATTCAATTGAGAATCAAGAAGCCAATCTATTTTCTATCGCTTGTGACCAAGCAATAGTTAACTTTCTAATCTTAACATTAATTAAAGATAGATTATCTTTTGTTAAAATTTCGAGTAATCCATTGGGCTTACCAACTACACCTATTCTGCCCCAATTGTCGGCTAAATTATGATTGAGGTAAGTTTCCCAAGTATCTAGGAAATCTGGGCTGACAGAAACAAGAATTTGGCTGGTAGCTTCCCCGAATAAAACTTCGTCAAGACGTTGAGACTCAGATACGGAAATTTCTACCTTTGCCCCCAAATTATTGCCGATACAGGCTTCGGCGATCGCCACAGCCAAACCGCCTTCGGCGAGATCGTGGGCGGAGTTGACCCATTCTTGTTGAATCCCATGACGACATGCTGCCTGGACGCTTTTCTCTAGGTCGAAATTGACCTTTGGGGGTATTCCTGCAACTGTGCCATGGACGGTGGCTAAGTATTCCGATCCTCCCAGGTTAGAATTGCCGTTGCCCAGCAAGTAAATTATGTCTCCTTCCTTGATCCAAGACTGACCGCAAATTTTAGTGATATCGGGAATCAAACCCACCATCCCGATTACAGGAGTGGGATATATCGGTTGCGGATTGCCCTGAGAATCGAGGGTTTCGTTATAGAGTGAAACGTTGCCTCCTGTCACGGGAGTCGATAGTTCTCGACAGGCAGCAGCAATTCCTTTACAGGCATTGGCAAGTTGCCAATAACCAACGGGCTTTTCTGGGCTACCAAAATTGAGGTTATCCGTTACGGCTAGGGGTTCTGCCCCCACGCAGCTTAGGTTACGGGCGGCTTCGGCTACCGCGGCCTTGGCTCCTTCAAAAGGATCGAGATAGACATAGCGAGGATTACAGTCTGTAGTTGCGGCAACTCCTGTGGTGCAGTCTTCTGGTTTAGCATTGATCGGACGGACTCTAACTACCGCTGCGTCTGCCCCGCCAGGTAGCAAAATAGTATTGTTTTGTACCTGATGATCGTATTGGCGATAGACCCACTGTTTGGAGGCGATGGTGGGAGTATCTAGTAGCTGAAGCAGGATCTCTTTCCAAGTTTTATAAGTTCCTTGGACATCTATGCCCTGATAGTCGCAGCCAGGTAAACTGTCGGCTGTCCAGGTTGCGGCTTCTCTAGCGTAGGCGGGCGGCTCGGTCAATAATTCTCGTTTATAGATCGGCGTATCGTCTGCTAGGGCGGTAGCGGTAACTTCGGCAGCGATCGCTCCTTGGAACAGAATTCTGACTACGGGTTCGGCGATCACTGAACCAGCGACAACGGCTTTGAGTTCCCACTTATGAAAAATGTCGATTAATTCTTGTTCGCGACCTTTTTCGGCCACGAACAGCATGCGCTCTTGAGACTCGGAGAGTAAATATTCATAGGGGGTCATGCCTGGTTCCCGTTCGGGAATTAGATCCAAATCTAGCTCGATGCCTACCCCACCCTTGTCTGCCATCTCAGAAGTAGAACAGGTTAAGCCCGCTGCGCCCATATCCTGGGCGGCTACAACTGCTCCAGTTTTAAAAGCTTCTAAACAGGCTTCTACCAAAGATTTCTCCAAAAAAGGATCCCCTACCTGTACCGCAGGGCGATCGTCCATGGAGTCATCAGTTAATTCTGAGCTGGCAAAACTCGCGCCCCCCATGCCGTCTCTGCCCGTAGTTGAACCGACATATAAGACTGGATTACCAATACCAGAAGCGCCCGATTTGACAATCTCCTCCGTTTCCATCAGCCCCAAAGCCATGGCGTTGACTAGGGGATTTCCTGAATAGGCAGAATCGAAGTAAATCTCGCCAGCTACGGTGGGTACGCCAATGCAGTTGCCATAGTGACTGATGCCTTCAACTACTCCCTGAAAAATCCGTCTGGTACGAGCATCTTCTAAGTTGCCGAAGCGTAAAGAATTAAGGATCGCAATGGGACGGGCGCCCATAGTAAAAATATCTCTGAGGATGCCCCCTACCCCTGTGGCTGCCCCTTGGAATGGTTCGACTGCTGAAGGATGATTATGAGATTCAATTTTAAAAGCGAGCTGTAGCCCATTGCCGAGGTCTACTACCCCTGCGTTCTCTCCTGGCCCAACTAAAACTCTCTTACCCGTGGTGGGAAACTGACTCAAAAGAGGTCGGGAATTTTTATAGCAGCAGTGTTCTGACCACATTACCCCAAACATGCCGAGTTCTGCTTTGTTGGGATGACGACCTAAGCGATTAACAATTTCTTGATATTCCTCTGGCTTAATACCTTCTGAGGCAATTTCTTCAGCACTAAAGGGGACAGACCCAATCTCAGACATAGATAACTTTTTGATGGCACAGGCTTTATTTTAGCTATTTCTGGTCACTTCCAATGATGATTTTTTACTGACTTTAATTACAAAAATTTAATTTTTTGCCAGCTTGATTTATTTTTTATCCCGATTTGTTCAGGATTAATCAATTACCAAAAATCAGTTCTAGCCGCTGTTGCGATCGCCTTAATGCCTCTGTCGGGGTCTGTTTCTGGAGTAGGCTAGCTTCGATAGCGCGACCTAAGTTTTCGGAAAGCCGATTGTATTGGGGAATAATCGGGCGGGATTTTGCCCACTGCATTTGGTCGAGAAATATCTTAACAACGGGATTTTCGGCAATAAAATCTTGGTAAGCCTGACTCTGCTGAGATTTGAGATTAACTGGCAAGTAGCCTGTGGATAAAGCCCAAGCAGTCTGAAACTCTTCACTCAAGACATATTCGAGGAACCTCAAGCTAGCCTGTTCTCTAGTAGGAGTCGTTTTAAATACAAACAGGTTCTCGCCACCGATGACTGCTGCTGGCTGTTGGGCAACGGGAATGGGGAAAGCATCATAATCGATGTCAGCGGCTTTTAATTGAGCCAGAGTCCAAGGTCCCGTAATTTGCATTGCCACCTTACCCGCAATGAAGTCATCGATCTCATAACCTCTTTCGGGAGGAGATAGGACAGCAACGCCATCATTTACTAAGTCTGCCCCAAACTGTAAAGCGGCGATCGCTCCCTCGTTAACTAAATCTGGTCGCTCTTTTTTTAGCAGGTCTCCCCCTGCACTATAAATAAAAGGCAGCCAGGTAAACACATTCCATTCTCCTTTACCCAAAGAAAGCAAGATACCGTGTTGTTCGGGGCGATCATCATCATCTAAACTCTGCGTTAGCTTTTGAGCATCCTGTCGTAATTCTGCCCAGGTTTGGGGCGGATGAACTATTCCCGCCGCTTGGAACAAGCTAGGACGGTAAAACACCGCGGCATTGTTCGTGGCAAAAGGAACAGATAAAATGCGATCGCCCAGACGCATTGAACCCAGCATTGCGGGGTCGATTTCCGTTTTGAGCGCCGAATTCTGCCACCAGTCTGATAGAGGTAATAAAGCTCCTAATTGCTCTAGCTTGCCCGCAATTTGGGGTACGTACCAAAGAACATCTGGCGGTCTATTGCCGACGGTAGCCGCCAAAATCTTGGGCAGTTGAGTGTCGGGCTGACCGATATATATTGCTTCAACATCTAGCTCGGGGTGGCGCTGATTAAAGCGATCTACCAACGTTTGGAAGATGAGACGATTTTCTGGAGGATTGATACCGTGCCAGAAAGTTATTTTAGTTACAGCCGAAGTATCAGTGGCTTGGCGATCGCCACAGCTATTTAACAATAGTAAACTGATAAGTAAGAGACAAGTTAAACTAGCCTTGGCGACCTCTTCCAGGCGACAGTAGATGCGACATCTGGCAAATTGGCGATGTGGCCAGAGGAAGACGCGCAAAATAAAATGAGCCAGAGAAAGTGCAGGGTAATCGCTCAAAAAAGATAGTTTACGGTTAAAGATCGTGAGCATAAATTGCACAAACTAATTTACAGCTTAAATTGTTTTATTCGGCTCAATAGAGGTATCTAAAAGTTCATAATCTAGGGATTGTTTTTGTATCAAATGTTGCTTTTTTTTGGTACTAGATAGTGGAATTTTTCCCACGGAAGAATATTCGTATTACTCACATTAAAATCTAGCAAAACTTTGGCGGTTTCTACTGGAGCGGTCAAACAATAAAGGATTTAGATACATTCGAGATATTAAGAGCATGTCACAATCAGGAAGACGCAAATTTTTACTTTATGGCGCTACAGAAGTCTTAGCTAGTATGCTGTTAAAAGGCTGTGCTGACGCTGGAGGTGGCGATACGGCAGCCAACGGAATCAAGGTGGGAATTCTTCACTCCCTGAGCGGTACTATGGCTATCAGTGAAACCACCGTCGTTGATGCGGAAATGATGGCGGTGTAATCTTCAATAGCCTTAAAAGGTGATACTAAAGTTGCTTTCTTCAAGCAAATGCAGGATGCTGGTTTAAATCCCGATAAATCCCCTGTGACGTCTGTAAGTGTGGCAGAAGAGAAAGTACGACAAATTGGATCTGAATATCTTCAGGGACATTATGCTTCTTCTGGAGCGATCGCAGGAGTAGCAGGAGCATTATATACTGTCCAAACAGGCATCATTCCCCCCAGTATCATGCAGGTGGCTTTTTCGATCAAAATGGTGATTTGGGTCGCCGTTGGGGGCAGAGGAACGTTGATTGATGCCATTATTGGCACGTTACTAGTAAGACTCGCTCAAACCTTTCTCAGCGAGCGTTTTCCTGAAATTTGGCTGTTCTTCCAGGGTGCATTATTTCTAATTGTCGTGATGGTATTGCCCGATGGCATCGTGGGCTGGTGGACAAACTATGGTTGGGACAAATTGCGATCGTTGTTAGAACAAAAGAAAATAGCCACATACCCCAGTTTGGCAAGAGATCCCGAAGTACAGGAATCACAAAGCGGCAAAGCGATCGAGTAGTAGGGGCGTATGGCATACGCCCAAAAGCATACGCCCAAAAGCAGGCGATAAATTATCCCTCGTGTTTCGGTGAGAGAAAACCTGATGCCGGGTTTAGAAGCCAAACCCCAGGACAGAAAAGCCACAGAATCTATCCCTGATGAAATATTCGAGTTATTTCCTGTCCTAAAAACTATGCTATCGCGCATGGGAGGAGACTTGAGCGGCGGACAACAGCAACAATTAGCGATCGCCAGAGCCTTAATGGGCAAACCTCGTCTATTAGTCCTAGATGAGCCAACTGAAAGTATTCAACCCTCAATTATCCTAGAAATAGAAGCCGCAGTAAAACGAATCATCGCCCAAGCGGGTATTTCTGTTCTGTTAGTTGAGCAGCACCTTCACTTTGTCCGCCAGGCAGATCGCTAATACGCCATGCAAAAAGGTGGCATTGTCGCTTCTGGCAGCACGGCAGACTTGAGCCAGGAAGTAATCCAGCAATTTCTCGCGGTCTAGGATCATATCTATAAAAGTATTTTTTTTCAGTCTAAATTACTGTCTAAACTATTGCTGTAACAGCTACTCCACAGGCTTTCTACCGAGACGTTCGCTTTTCGATACTTGACTTATCGGGGGTTAATATCTTCTAATATTTAGTACCTATGTTCTGAATGGACATATCAAGTTTGGACGGCGTAAAAACCCTGAGTCTAAAGCTTGTCCTCAACAACATAACCCTAGCAAAAGTAATGGAAAGTCTAACTCCAGCTCAGAAAGAACTCTATGATTGGCTAATTGAGTATATCAAAGCTACCCAGCACGCGCCGTCGATTAGACAGATGATGAAAGGGATGAATTTGCGATCGCCCGCACCTGTTCAAAGCCGCCTCGAAAGACTACGCAACAAGGGGTATATTGACTGGATTGATGGTAAAGCCCGCACGATCAGGATTTTGCATCAGCCCGAACAAGGGTTAGCTATTGAAGGAGAAATTGCGGCTGGGGGATTGGTTGAACCATTTAATGACGAGCAGAATCGGCTAGATTTATCCGAGCTATTTTCCCAGTCCGACTGCTATGTCTTAAGAGTAGTGGGGGACAGCATGATTGAAGATCTGATCAATGAAGGGGACTATGCCGTCATGCGATCGCTTTCCGACTCGACAGAAGTCAAGAATGGCGATATTGTCGCCGCACGAGTATCGGGACACGGGACAACCCTCAAACATTTTTATCAGGAGCAGTCAGAAATCATCCTCAAACCCGCCAATCACAAGTATGAGCCAATTAAGGCAGAAGCAGAAAATGTCGAGATTCAAGGAATTTTAGTTGGAGTCTGGAGATCTGTTGCTGGTTAGTCTAAAAAATTTTGGGCGAGCTATGTTTAACATTTGTAGACAGGGTCAGTTTATAGTTGGCGAATAGAAGCTTATGGTTAACGCGCTCGAAGTTCCTACTTTATCAACTGAGTTAAGAACGAAATTAGCTGCTCCGCTCAAAATAGGCTCAGTGGTAGTTAATAGCCGTGTATTACAGTCTCCTCTATCTGGAGTGACTGATTTAGTCTTTCGCCGCTTAGTCAGACGCTATGCGCCAAAGTCGATGATGTACACGGAGATGGTCAGCGCCAAGGAAATTTATCATCTGCAAGAATTGCCCACCATTATGGCGATCGCTCCTGGAGAAGATCCCATTAGTATTCAGCTATTCGACTGTCGCCCAGACTTTATGGCAGAAGCGGCGCGCAAGGCGGTAGCCGAGGGGGCAAACACGATTGATATCAACATGGGCTGTCCCGTGAATAAAATTACCAAAAAGGGTGGCGGTTCATCCTTATTACGGCAGCCAGAAGTAGCGGAGGCGATCGTCAAAACTGTCGTGGCAGCAGTTGATGTACCTGTAACGGTCAAAACCCGTCTTGGTTGGGACAACAACGAAATTAATATCGTGGATTTTGCCCGCAGGATGGAAGATCGAGGAGCGCAAATGCTAACGCTTCATGGTCGAACTCGCGCTCAAGGCTATAACGGTACTGCCCGTTGGGAATGGATTGCTAAGGTCAAACAGGCGTTATCTATCCCCGCGAAAACATCCCTCCATCTGCCTGAGTTACTTCCAAACATTTGACGGCGGCAGCAACGGAAAAGATATCACCATTAGCAATCACGGGGA
>JBCBWB010000090.1:0-22064 GCA_039817275.1 Cyanobacteria bacterium J06648_1
TTGCCAGCATAATCACCTGGATTTAAAAACATGCTAAATAGAATTACTTGTATTTTATGTCAATAGATAAAGTCAACTAGATAAATACAGCTATTGTTGTCTATTTTCTAGAATGTTATTAATGATATGTGTAGATGATTTAAAAGCTTTTGTCAGTGATGGCGATCGCAATTTAAATTTGATCTAGAGCAATATAGATGATAGAAATCGCTATCGGCTAATCTCTTAAAATAGTTGCAATAGAAATTATGACCAATTCAGTCTTTTTCCTGGGCAATTCCCAAGACATGTGCCTATAAACTTTCTAAAGTGCCATCGCTTTCTCAACGCTTTAACTATCTATGGGCTGAACTTTTTGATGCCCAGTTTTTCCCTTTAGAACGTTGCACCAACGACATCCTGTAATTAGCATATATAGCAAGGTGTTTAGTACATAACGAAACAGGGAATGCGGCATTCCGCGATCGCTTTTGCTTCTGGCAACAGGCAGAAAATAGAATGCATGCCCAGCAAGCACTAATGGCAGCCTTGCTAGGCTTGGTTTAGATATTCTCAGGGAGACAGAGTCAATTCTTACTGGCAGTCGCGATCGCTGGCTGAACCATCGGGCATTATTACCCCACATACCAAGGCTTCGTCTAAATTGTCTTCTTCCAGTTCGGATTCACTCAGGTTGACATTGGTCAGATTCGCACGCTCAAAATTGACATCGTCTAAATCCGTGTAGCTGAGATTTGCTCCCTCTAGATTTGCGCCTAAAAAGTCAGTGTAGAAGTCTACTCCCTTACTGGTTCCTGCAATCAAACCAATCAGAGGTGCGTTGGTATCCAGTAACCTTTCGCCATAGCTGTAATTACCAGGGATATTTTTGAGTTCGACATCTGTTTTACCAAGCTCTGCTCCTTCTAGGTTTGCCTGCTGCAAATTAGATCGCTTAAAATTAGCCCCCTTGAGCTTGGCTTCGATTAAATTGGCATTGCTCAAATTAGCTGACTGTAAAAAAGCAGGTGCGGTCAGATCGGCGCCTCCTAGATTGGCATTGCTTAAATTAGCCGACTGAAGATTGGCGGCTTCAAAATCGGTGTTGACAGCGGTGGCTTCAGTTAAATTGGCGAAGGTTAAGTTGGCACCACTCAGGTTTGTATCCGTTAGATCGGCTCCCGTTAAGTTTGCGCCCACTAAGTAAGCACTTTCCATAGCTGCACCTGTCAGGTTTGCCCCCGTCAGATTTGCCCCCACCAAATTAGCCTCTTCTATTTCAACTTCGCTCAGATCGGCATTGCTCAAATCACAATATTCACACTCTCCCGTCTCAATGAGCTGCTCTAGATCTGGGGTCGAATTAACCGCTGCGGCGAGCAAAGGCTCAATTAGTTCGGGCTTGCTCGCGCCAAGAGATCTAGCGGGTGCAGTGAAAGTCTCTGCCTGTGATTCATCCATCAGCACCACCAAGAAGTTTGTCTGGGCTGATTTCGACTCCGTTGACTCGGTGAGAAATCCTAACTCCCAGCGGTGAATTTCATTCCACACCTGATAGTTGGTAACAAAAATGCGATCGCGCGGAACATCTATTTCTTTTGTTGCTCGTTCGTCATCAAGCAATTCGAGCTTTTCTCCTAGCTCTTGATAAACTGTAATGCCGTCTTCTCGGAAACTGACCTTACATTCATCGGCCTGATCCAGTTCGCCAGGATCAAACTCAAAGGTACAGCTAAATTCTTCTCCATCCCTCGATTCTAAAGAAACAGGAGTTTCAATCCCTTCACATTTAGTGTTGCTGGGAAACCTCGCACAGAATTTGTAAAGCTCTGCTTCATTTTCACTCCCTTGTGAAAAGCTGACTTGAGTGGTTAATACGGAAGCCAAAATAACAGTAGTCGTGGTTAAAAATTTATAGTTCATCAAAATTTAGATCTTTAGTTTGTTCCATTCATCTCAAACTGTATATAGCTCTGATGGAAGATTTAAATGCATCTACCTAGAGCAATCAGCAAGGAGTTACGATCTCTCAAGACAAATACAGTAATCTTATAATCGTATAACAGATTACCGAAATAACTATTTTATTTGTGTGGTTATTATTTAGAGCGATCGCACTGAAGTTGCTTCGCAGTAAAATACCTGTATTTGAGCAAAAAATCTTGAAGAGCTTTTTCGCTAGTCAATTAAAATCTATTTCACTAGATTCGGTTGGCAAGCAGATTGACTAATCGCCTGACGACCATAGTGGTTCTGTATGATTCTAAATTTCAACTGGAGGAAATATCTTTGAAGCTTGTAGACCAAAAAAGCCGTGGCTTTATCTCAACTTTTGTAGGCGAATTGTATGCAATCCTGATTGGAATTGGTATTACGTCAGTAATTTACGATCTTAAAATAGAACTAAACAGCTGGCTGGAAATAATTATGGCAATATTCGTAACGATTGTCATAACCTTGTATTGGTGGGATTGGGCAGCTTTTGTAAGTTCATATTTTGTTGCTTCTCCTGCTGAATTTATCATTGATTTTGCCAACTTGATTGTTTTAGAGTTTTTGTTTGTCTATTATGATGATGTTCAAAAACTATCTGCAACTTTCTTCGCGCTGGGAATTATAGACTTTGTTTGGGTTACTAATTATCTCTTGAAAAGCGGAGAAGCAATTAGTTTGCGCAATGGCTGGATTTTACAGAAGATTATGGGGATTGTAATTTACGGAATCAGCCTTTTTATTGTAATTACATATACCAACACATTGTCTTCTGTATTCTTAGTTTCAATCGTAATAGCAACTTATATTTTGGTACGTATATTTTGCTTTAAGGGGGTTAAACAAGAAGCATCAATTAATTTTAAAGCAGCGAATATACAGGATATCGAGGCAATCTTAGAAATTAATCATTATTACGTCAATCAGAAATTTAATGATAAATTTCTTTTGCAAAAATTTAATGACGATAATCTTTTGGAATTAATCAATAGCAATGCTAAAAAAGTATTTGTATCTACTGATAAATCTGAGATATTAGCTTATGTAATTGTTAGCTATAGTATTCCTCCAGACTTATTAGATGGTATTCAATGGTTAGATCCATCATTAGCGCCAAAGATCAAAAACAGTGATTGTCTATATATCGATCAAATAGCTGTTAACCCTAATTTTTTAGGTAGAAAAATCGGTAGAGAATTCTATAAAAAATTGATAGATGAACAGTCAGCATTTTCTACAATATGCGCTTTCGTAGCGTTAGAGCCAAGATGCAACCTGACTTCTTTAAGATTTCATGAAAGTTTGGGCTTTAGAAAAGCAGCCTTATTCAATCGCGATAGATTTGAAGGAATAGATAACTATAAGAGCTTACTATTGGTTCGTCGGTAAAATAAATTCTTGCTCGTTTTTGCCATCTATCTATACTTCAGTTGCAAATGATAGCTAACATTTCCTTTCCTTTGTAAGCGAACTTTATAATTCAAACTTGAAAATGATAATTTCAATTCTCGACTAAAACAATGCTGCACTTGATGAAGACCAAGTGCAGCATTATGAAAAATCTAACGAGTAAGATTTAGAGTCAGAATCCAGTAAACTCGAACGAACTTAATATTCGCGCAGATATAAACTCCTACTTACCATCTCCCAAGTTAAACAAGAAAGGTACACCACCACCAGATTCACCACTGGTCACTAAGACCCGCGGCATTTGTGCGCCACCCTCGCGCCAAGCTTCGATCGCCTCTTTCTGCAATACTAACTCTCCCCCTTGCGCTCTGAGGGTTTCGGCTAATAATCTTTGAGCCTCAGCTTTACCTTTGGCTCGGTTAATATCAGCCTGTGCCTGCTGCTCGGCTTCTCTAGCAACATAAACAGCTCGCTGCGACTTTTGTTCGGCAATCTGCTTTTCTTCTACGGCTCTAGCAAATTCTGGAGAGAAGCTCAGATCAACTACGCTTGTATCTAGAATTAAAATACCGTATTTATCTAGACGCTCGCTCAGAGCATTATCAAAATCTTCTTTTAGTTCGTCGCGCTTGGTAATTGCCTCTTCTACCGTTCTTCTCGCGGCGGCTATTTTAAAAGATTCTTGAGTTTGCGGGGCAATAATTTTAGAAACAATATTTTGTAGTGTTCCTTGTGTACGACGAATCTCCACGACCTGTACGGGGTCTAAACGGAAGTTAATCGCGAAGCTAGCCTTCAAATCCTGCAAATCCTTGGTTGAACTCTCCGCCGGGACTTCAAACTTCTGCACCGTCAGATCATAGACATCAACGTTAGAAACTAAAGGGGGACGAAGATGAATGCCTTCTAGTAAGACACCATCTTGTGCCTTGCCTAAAACGCTTAGAACCCCTGCCTGACCTGGATTAAGGATGACAAATGAATTAAATCCAATCAAGACCACTAATGCGGCGATGATACCTCCCAGTAAAGGCTGCCAACTATTAGATGACTGTGTATTCAAACTGCTCTCTCCTCTGTAGATAAAATTATCTTGTTATCGATATTTGCAAGTTACATCGTATCGTATTTGAGGATTTAGCAGTGATTGAGACAATTTCCGACTACTATCAAATTAGCGATCGCTTGGCAACTTCAGGACAACCGACACCAGCAGAATTTAAGCTGATTGCTCAAGCGGGATACGAGGTCGTAATTAATCTGGCAACGTCGCGCTCGACTAACGCTCTAGCTAATGAAGGAGTCTTAGTCAGCGATCTAAATCTGATTTATGTGCAGATTCCCGTACTCTGGGAAAATCCTATACCCAACGATGTTGCCATCTTTTTTGAGATTATGCGCTGCTGTAGAGAGCCGAAAGTATGGGTACACTGCGCCAAAAACATGCGCGTCTCTTGCTTCATCTACTTCTGGCAAAAATACGAACTAAATCTCCCTGAAAGCCAAGCCAGATAACCCGTGAGCCAGATCTGGCACCCGACAGGAGTTTGGCAAACCCTAATCGAGCAAATGGCAACTGGCAACTAATCTCTTCTTAACTCTTACCTCTAATTTTGGGCGAACGCCGTTCTCCCCTACTTCTGACCTCTGACCTCTGACCTCTGACCTCTGACCTCTGACCTCTGACCTCTGACCTCTGACCTCCTACCTCTTGCCCCTGACCTCTTACTTCTCAATTACGGCAAGTAAACCGAACCTCTTCTACCCCCCTTAAATATATTGGTTGCCCATAAAAATCATTTTTAACGCATAATGAAATGTAGAGGAATGTTAAAAAATGTTAAAGAATACAAATTGGCATGGGCATCGAGCAACAAGAGTACCGTCAACGTCAACAAGAATTGATGTCGAAGATTGGCGGAGGAACAGCGATTTTTCGGAGTGCGCCCCTAGCAACGATGCACAACGATGTCGAATATACCTATCGCCAAGAAAGTAGCTTTTATTACTTAACTGGCTTCAATGAACCTGAGGCTGTAGCGGTGTTTGCGCCGCATCACGAAGAGCATCAATATATTTTATTCGTGCAGCCCAAAGATCCCGAGAAAGAAACCTGGACGGGCTATCGCTGCGGTGTGGAAGCAGCTAAAGAAATCTATGGGGCTGATGAAGCCTATCCTATTGCTGAACTAAATGAGAAACTGCCTCAATATTTAGTGAATAGCGATCGCATTTACTATCATCTGGGCAACGATGAGAAGTTCAACCAGCGGATCATCTCTCACTGGCAAAGCTTGCTGCGGGGTTATCAAAAACGCGGTACAGCCCCAATGGCGATCGAAGATACTCGTCCTCTGATTTTTGGCATGCGGGTGGTCAAAAGTCCTGCCGAAATTGAATTGATGCGTCGGGCGACTAAAATATCCGCCATGGCACATAATCGCGCTCGCGAGTTTGCTCAACCAGGTGTCTATGAATATCAGGTACAGGCAGAAATTGAGCATATTTTTCGCAAGGAAGGGGGCATCGGCATCGCCTATCCTTCAATTGTGGCATCGGGAGCAAATGCCTGTGTGCTGCACTATATTGAAAATGATCGCCAGATCGAAGCCAATGAATTGCTGCTGATTGATGCTGGCTGTTCTTACGGTTACTACAACGGCGACATTACGCGGACTTTTCCCGTCAGCGGCAAGTTTACCCCCGAACAAAAAGCGCTCTACGAAATTGTTCTCGAAGCCCAGCTCAAAGCAATTGAGGAAGTTCGTCCAGGCAATCCCTATAACGAATTCCACGACATTGCTGTCTGCGTCATTGTCCAGGGTTTATTAGACCTGGGGCTATTGCAGGGAGACTTAGAAGAAATCATCAAAGAAGAGAAGTACAAGCCTTTTTATATGCATCGCACAGGACACTGGCTTGGTCTTGATGTCCATGACGTGGGGGTATATAAGCAAGATGCCGAAAATTGGCAAAACTTTGTCCCAGGCAATATTGTCACCGTTGAACCAGGTATCTATATCTCACCACATATCAAACCTGCGGAAGGACAGCCCGAAATTCCCGATCGCTGGAAAGGAATTGGCATTCGCATTGAAGACGATCTGTTGGTTACGGCGGATGGACATGAAGTTCTAACCTCCGATGTACCCAAGTCGATCGCCGACATGGAAAACTAAAGATCTCTTCCGTTACAAAACTAAATACTAACCGTTCAATTATTACCGACAGCTAAACTTAATCTCTACAAATAAATGATTCAGCAATTACAAAGTTTTCTCTCACCATCTTCCAAATCATCTAGTTCAGCTTCGACTGAACTAGCGCGCATGACCGCCGAAATTACCGAAGGCAAAGGCTACGTCATGCTACCCGATCTGATTACTGCCAAAGAAGCAGCCGAAGCCAGACAGGTAGTGTTAGATGCCGCTGAACGCGGTAGAAAAGAGGATAAATTGATTATTCAAGGCAAGAAAGAACGAGTCTACGGCTTGATCTATAAGAGCGATATCTTTACCAGAATGGCGCAGCACGAGTCGTTGATGGCGATTGTCGATGCAATTATTGGCAAAGAGGCAATTTTAGGGGGATTTTCGGCCCACGTGCTTCATCCTGGGGCAAAAAGCATGGGTATTCATGTAGATTATCCTTATTGGGCAATGCCAGCACCATTTCCTAAATATCCCGTATTAGAGCTTCAGGTAATCTGGCTCATGGAAGACTTCACTGCCAAAAACGGCGCACCTTTCTTCGCCGCTGGGACGCAAAATAAAGCCACCCAGCCTAACAAATGGCAGTTCAAAGCGATCGCCGATCGGATTACAGGTAAAGCAGGTTCGGCAATTATTTCCCACGGACTATGTTGGCACGACACTTCTGATAATAATAGCGATCACCCTAGAGTATCCGTCCTGGGTAACTATACACCCCAGTATGTTCAGCCATTGGAGAACAATTTATTTGACTGTGAACCAGGAGTAATTGAGAATGCTAGTCCTCGGTTGAAAAGACTTCTTAGACATGATCTGTTGCCTGAATCAAAACCAATTCACGGCATGAAGTTTATTAAGTAATTTTAGGGCTAGATCGTTTTTTGGTAGGGTAGGCGATCGCAGTTTTGGCTTCAGTCAGGAATTGTGATCGTCTTAATTTAAGGCTTTTCCCATACCATAGGCAGCTAAACCACCGATCGTTCCTAGTGCAGTCATGCCCAGCACACCGACTCCAAAAGCAGTACCAGCGGCGGCGATACCCATCCCGCCAACGGTGCTGTAGGTTAATGCGCCTGCGGCTGCGCCACCCGCGACAGGGACAAATACAAATTTATCAAAGCTAGGCTTATGAGATTGGGAATTGTAAGTATCTGTCCAGGAAGCTAATGCTTTATGGTACATTTGGCGATCGTAATCTGTTATTTTCATCCACTGGTCATTGACCATAATGTTTCTGAATTGCCGCTCTATTTCGTCCGCTCTAAATTTTTCGGCTCGTGGTTCGAATTGTTTAACTTTCTCCCATATTCGGTCAGTATTGATTAGCAGTTCATAATATTTATACTGAGCCAACATTAGTAGAGAATCACCAGCGGCTTCTTGTATATATTTCATAGTTACTAACTGAGATTCTTGCGTCTGCGAATTGATAACTAGAACTCGATCTTTATCTTTTACGACCAGCTTTAATATTAGAGAAGTTGCTTTTGCAGATACCGATCTTGGCGCTGGCATACTGTTTGATTGTTCAATCATGCGCCAAATTGCCTCAGCATTAATTATTAATTCATAATATTTATCTTGAATTAACATTGATAAAGAGTCGCGAGCAGCATCTTGAACTAAGCCTAGATTAACTTCGCGAGATTCTTTTGTTTGTAAATTTGTAACTTTGACGAGACTATTATTTAGTAGTTCTAATTTAAGACTAAGGGACATGATTTTAATATATTACCGTTGTATATATTGTCATGATGTCACTCTTATATTTAGTAGCTTGTGAGAGAAATCACCCTTAGAGAGAATTATGCAATCGATTTCTTAAAGTCTTTTCTATCTCGACTCTAGAGACGCAAAATATTGCGCCCCTGTTAAAATAAAGCTTAAATTAGCCTCGCGTAATCTGAATGTGACTCATGATCCGATTACGACGATCTTGTTTATTGCCAGAATTGAGATCGTAGTTACCTTTACTGCGTTCAATATGTTCCTGGCGACTTTTCTTGCTGCTAGAAACCCTGGCAGTTTTTTGCGCGGGACTATAATTTTGTGGTGATCGCTGAAAGTCTATTTCTCCACCAGAACTTTTGGCTAGATGTTCTCTAATTCTTTTTTTGCTGTCCGAAGGTATGCGTTGCTCGTTTGCCATGACGGATAAATTTTTACCATAAATGTTCAGTGTATATATTGTGACATCAAATTAGCCCCATACAGAGATTTTTTGTCAGCTACGCCAAAGCATCAATACTATTTTTAACGTTCAGCTTGACTTCAAAGTCAGCGGCTCGAATATGTAGACAAATTCAGATCGACGATATGGCGATCGCCAATATTTTTCTATAATTTGACTTGATCGTAAGACTCACTTATTTTTAAGAACATCTCTCAGATTGATCTAAATGCTTACCTGATGGCTTTTATTTTTTTGCTTGTTTAGAGTTTTTCTAAATTGTAAGTGAAGCTTTGATAAACTTAATTTTTGCTTCTGTATTTTGATTGTATCTTGTAAGTCAGACAGAATAACTAATAGCAGGAACCTAATTGTTTTTTTAAGCTGAAAATAATTTATTAAGCGAGTATCAAATTTACAAAGGCTAGTGATAATATCAGTATATTCTCTTAGGAGAAAATGCTGAGTTTTTATTATCTTTTGATCATACAAATATGCCCGCTGCAATATTAGGAAAAGCCACTAAAGTACTATCTGCCATCTCTCCTTTTATCGCTTTAGCAGGAATAGTCATTTTACAGAGTCAGGAATATAAAAAGTCGGTACAAAAGCTAAATCGCGCCGATTATTTGGCACAGGAACAAGAGCAGGCGAGAGTTGTTGACTGGCAAAAGCAATCGTCTCATTTTGGTTTCGATAACCTTAAGGCAAGCTGGTCATATTTAGACTTTGTGCAATATTTCGGTGACACCAAGGCGAGAGATACCATTGGCTACAGGCTAGTTCCAGAATATTTTGAGACGATCAATAGTATCGATCCTCGTTTTACCGAAGCTCATTTGACTCTTTCAGTGGCAAATTCGATCTATGCGGGAAATCCAGAGAGGACGATCGCCTTAATGGAACAGGCAATAGAAGCAGTAGATCCCGAATCGAAACAGGCTGCATTTCTCTGGACTTCTAAAGGCATGGATGAACTATTGTTTATGGGAGATAAACAAGCGGCGATAAACTCTTATAAAATGGCTGCTAAATGGGCATCCCTCACTCAAGAAGAAGGTGCTACAAATTTGCAGATTAAAGATCTTGAGTCTAATTTAGAAGATACGACAGAAATTGAATTAAAAGAAGCCCAGGTAAGAGCCTGGTCTAGCGTTTTAGTTTATATCAGAGACAATCATCGGCAGCGAGAGATATTAGATAAAATTATTGCCCTTAAAGCTGATATTTCGACTTTGAAAGAGGAACAGGCGGTTCAACAATAGATTTTCTTTGCCATTGAGTAGTTGACCAAAGTTTCTCCGCGGCAAAATACTTGTTGCGATTCTAAAATCTTGAATCCCTGATTAAGGAAAAATGGTTTAGCGGTGATACTAGCTTCAGTAAATAAGCGAGTCAAGTTTAACTCTTGAGCTTTAAGCTCGATCGCCTGATAGATACTTGTGCCAATTCCCTGTCGTTGATAACGGTGATGAATATAAAAGCAGTCGATATGACCATTTGATTCTAGCTCTCCAAAGCCCAGAACTTTCTCATTTTCTGTGGCGACATAGGTAAAGCGATCGCCACCAATTTTTGACCAGTCTCGAAAATAAATATCGTCTGGCGACCAAGCAGCAACCTGACGTTCAGAATAGTCTTGGATGTTGATCTGTCTGACGGTGTTGTGAAATAGCCAAGCAATTTGTTCTGTATCTTGGGGTTGGAATCGTCTGATTTTCATCCGCCTGAACTGATACGAATTAAGAATCTCTATGACTAGAGATAGATGTACTAAAAGAAGATGTAAATGTAAACTTGTTCCAGATTAGTGAACTTCTCTTAGGTCAATCGATTTTGCTAGAGGAACTTAACCATAGCAAATGTCTAATTTCTTCTACTTAGTGGGGCAATACCCAAAACCCATGCATTGTTGGCGATCGCGATTTACTGCCATTTTTCAATTGCGATCGCCCTTTCTTTATGTTCTTTTTCCTAGCTTTGCCTTGAGATGGATCAACAGTTATGCTGTTCGCGCTGAGAAATCTCGAATGGGGTAATTCCTTTCCCAGAATGACTCAGCTTAGCTTCGTATTTTCCTCGGTCAGAAAAAAAGAGATGAGTCTAAACCCATCTCTAGCAGTGACACGCACATCAACATAGCGATTGCAACGGGAATCCTTTAGGACATATTCCTCGCCATCAATTAACGCAACCCAGGATTGTGGCGAATTAAACTCATAAACTCCTGACGAGTTTTCGCATCATCGGCAAACACACCTCTAACCGCACTGGTAGAAGTCCAAGAACCAGGTTTTTGCACTCCCCGCATCACCATACACATATGGCTGGCTTCTACTACTACCGCTACTCCTTTGGGCTGTAATAATCCTTGGAGTGCATCGGCGATTTGAGCGGTTAACCTTTCCTGTACCTGCAAACGTCGTCCGTACATTTCACAAATACGAGCAATTTTAGACAGTCCGATTACCTTTCCATCAGGAATATAGGCTACATGAGCGCGACCTAGAATGGGTAGTATATGGTGTTCGCAGGAGCTAAATAGATCAATATCGCGAACTAAGACCATTTCATTAGCATCTTCGTGAAATACTGCCCCGTTGAGCAATTCATCTAAAGATTGATGATAGCCAGAAGTCAGAAATTTTAAGGCTTTGACTGAGGAAGCCCGCGTCGCCGAAGGGCGCAAGGGCAAGTCTCAGTGTTGACTACTCTTTTAGGTGTATCTTTCAAGCCTTCTCGGTCTGGATCTTCCCCCAATCCTAAGAGCAAAGTCCTTACTGCTTGGCGCATCTCTTCTTCAGAGACAGGAGACTCTTGAGTAGTAGTTAGTTTGGGTAATTTATTATCGATTTTGTCAGTTTGATTTGCTTCGGACTTAGCTAAGGTCATAAATTTGAATAGAATTAAATTAAACAGTAACGGAAGTAGCCAAGCAGTCATTTAACTGCTGGTGAAGTTTATCGGTATCTAAATGACGACCGATAAAGACTAGCTGATTCATAGGAGGAGTAGACCAAGGTTCAGACTTGATGTCACTGCGTTGTCCGCAGAGTTGGAAGATGTGACGCAATTGGCTGCCTGCAAACCAAATAATTCCTTTGGCACGAAATATTTCTAGGGGAAGCTGATCGTTTAAGAACTTGTTGAATTTGTAAACATCAAAAGGGCGATCGCTCTCAAAGGACAAAGAAACAAAACCATCGGCTTCTAAGTGATGAGAATGATGATCATGATGGTGATGATGTTCGCCATGTTCTGCTTCGGGCAAGCTATCTGTCTGAGTTAAGCCGATATCTAAGATTAACGGTAGAGGTACTTGAGCATGATTAGTATGAATAATTCGAGGATTTTTTTTAATCGAGGCAATGTAGGTTTCTAATGCAGTTAATTGTTCCTGGTTGACTAAATCGGTTTTATTCAATAACAGAATATCCCCATAGGCAATCTGCTTATACGCTACTTCGCTATTAAAATGTTCTGGGGTAAAGGTTTCCGCATCAACCAAGGTAATAACCGAGTCCAGGTGGGTAAACTCGCGAAAATCCGAACCCACAAAAGTTAGAATAATTGGCAACGGGTCAGCTATGCCAGTAGTTTCGATAATCAAACGCTCTACTTTTTCTTCCCTGGCTAAGATTCGTTCGACTGCTTCAATTAACCCCTCATTAATCGTGCAGCAAATACAACCATTGCTCAATTCCACCATGTCATCGTCGTAGGAAACTAAAAGTTGAGAGTCGATATTGATATCGCCAAACTCGTTAACTAACACTGCAACTTTCTGATTCAGATCGTTTTGTAGAATTTGATTGAGTAAGGTGGTTTTCCCGCTACCGAGAAAGCCTGTGATGATGGTGACTGGTAATCCTTGCTGATTAATCTCTGACATAGTGAAGAGAAGCAATTTGGTTTACAAGCATTTATTATAACGATAATCGTTCTCAAAATAAAGCAAAAAACTGGAGTGATCGCCCTATATTTTGAGAGTATTACAATATTGATAAAACTAAAAAGTTATTAAATTCAATTTGTTCGCAAAGATACCACCATTCACATCTACGACCATGCAAAAACCCTGGAGTTTCCGAGCGATCGAGCTTTTTATCTACGTCCAAATAGGGGTTACTTTTATAGTAAGTAGCTATGGAATTTTGTTTCTCATAGTTCGTGAAGTCCTGACTTATGGACATGAGTTTTTCGACCAAATGCCAGTGTTATCTCAAGCAATAATAAGTTATGGATATGTACTTTGGCAATTGCTTAT
Organism: Cyanobacteria bacterium J06648_1; assembly: GCA_039817275.1. Classification (GTDB taxonomy): domain Bacteria; phylum Cyanobacteriota; class Cyanobacteriia; order Cyanobacteriales; family Xenococcaceae; genus Waterburya. The sequence goes on from JBCBWB010000090.1 coordinate 13,031, forward strand.
GATGTCATTAGGTTTAAGACCTATGAATGTAGCATCTGCTGATTTTATATTAGACACAGCAATCATACTATTTTTTGAGTTTATTGTGTCAAGCGTAATTCTATTTGTTCTGAAGACCAAAAGCATAGTTGTTATCAGAAGAACGGCAATTCTGGTATTGTTTATCAAGATAACTTCAGGCGGAGCAATTGTTTCATCGGGATTACCAATCTCTATTTTTACCCTATGCTCAGTCTTTATAGTTGCATTTTTATCTCTAAAACCAGCACAATACCTTATGGTTATGGCAACGGCAACTTTGGTACGGGTTATGACAATAGCTTTCAACGAGAATCAAAATTATCCATCCGTTGGTTTAGTACCATTTTATTCCGATCTCTATATCTTTTTCTTGATTTCTGTACTATTCACAATCCTTGTAGTTGCATTTTTATTTCTAAAACCAGTGCAGCATTACATACGGTTACGGTCTCAACAGCATAACAATTCAGTTGAAGGGGACTGATTTAAAATCTTAGTAATACAGACGATTAATTTGTTCAAGTAATTCCCCTTTGTTGTAATTGTCCTCTAATGCGATCGCGATCTGAGCATATTGTTTTTGATACAATATACAATTCCTTTAAAGTTTATAGTTCTGCGAGGAAACTATGCGGTCAATTGAGCAACTGACAGAAGAAATATTATCCTTGCCTAGCGCGGAAAGGGCATTCCTTGCAGACAAGCTGGTAGAGAGTTTAGAATTCGATACTGACCCAACAATTCAGTCAATTTGGGTAACTGAAGCTAAAAGGCGAAGAGACGAGGTTCGAGAAGGCTCTGTACAACCAATTTCAGGAGAGCAGGCTTTGTCTCAGGTCAGAAGACTTATTGAGCCATGAAGTATGTATTTCACCCCTCAGCACTAACTGAATACGCTGAGGCTGTTCGGTATTACACTAAACAGAGAGTTGAAGTTGCTCAAGCATTCGTTGATGCTGTTGAGGATGCAGTTTATCGGGTCAGAGAATCTCCCACTCGCTATGCAGCAATTGATGATGATGTTCGCCGATGTATGACGCGGAAATTTCCTTATGGAATTCTTTACACAGTTGAGCAAGAATACATTCTCATTTTGGCGGTTATGCATTGCAGTCGAGAGCCTGGATACTGGAAAAATCGTCTAGAGTAATTCTCATTTGTTGTAACTGTTCCCTAATACAATCTTAACAAAAAGTAGATTTTGCGCGATCGCTCTTGACTTAGATAATAGTTTAGCGAGGAATTGCTATCAACTATAAACAATACTGGTTTCCCCATTAGAGCGATCAATTAGAGTAATTCCCTTTTGCTGTAATTGTTTCCTAATGCGATCGCTTTGGGCATAATCTTTGACTTTTCTGGCTGCATTACGTTGTTGAATCAATCTGGTAATTTCTGCTTCATCGAAGTTATGAGTATCTTTTAAGTTGGCTTCGGGTTTAGTTTCCAATCCTAAAATCCCTGCTAAATGAACTAAAGTTTGCCATTGTCGTTGCAACTCTTCGATTTCAGTCGCGGTTTTACCTTCATGGGTTAACAGATTTCCTTCCCGACGTAGATTTTTAGCTAGTTCAAATAAAACAGCTAATCCCCCAGGAGAGTTAAAATCATCGTCCATTGCTGCTTTAAATTGTTCTATAACAGTAGAGTCGAGTTCTTGGTTTTTCTGCCAACGAAATCTATCGCCATATTTTTCTCCAAAGAGTAAACCTTGCTGTAAAGTCTGCCAACCATTGGTTGCTGAAATAATAGCCTCTTCAGTAAAATCTAATGGTTTACGGTAATGTGCCTGTAAAACAAACAATCTAATTACCATTGGATCTAGGGGACGTTTTAACAACTCGCGAATGGTCGTAAAGTTACCCAAAGACTTAGACATCTTTTCCCCATTCACCGTTACCATGCCATTATGCAGCCAATATTTAGCCAGGGGTTTACCATTGGCAGCTTCTGACTGGGCAATTTCATTTTCATGATGGGGGAATACCAGATCGCCCCCACCGCCATGAATATCAATGGTTTCTCCCAACAATGCCCGCACCATAGCAGAACATTCAATATGCCAACCAGGACGACCCTCACCCCAAGGAGAATCCCAAGCAGGTTCTTCTGGTTTCGCACTTTTCCAGAGGGCGAAATCTGAAGGATGTTTTTTGTTGCTATTTGCAGGATCGCTAACTGCTACTCTACCACTAGCCCCCGCTTGCATCATTGACTGAGTCCGTCCAGAGAGTTTGCCATATTCGCCAAAAGCTTCCACATGAAAGTAAACATCTCCCTCCACAGCATAAGCATAGTTTTTATCGAACAATACCTGAATTAATTGTTGAATTCCAGAAATATTATCGGTGACGCGAGGATATTCATCTGCATCCATGACATTTAAAGGGCGGATATCTGCAAAGAAAGCTCTGATAAAATGTTCCGAGATATCTGCCATAGAAACCCCTTCCTGTTGGGCGCGCCTAAGAATCTTGTCATCGATATCGGTAAAGTTCTGTACGTAGGTTACTTCATATCCCTGCCATTGCAGATAGCGACGCACCATATCCCAGTTAATATATGAACGAGCATGACCTAAATGGCAATAATCGTATACGGTTACGCCACAGCAATACATGGTTACTATGCCAGGTAGAAGGGTTACAAAGGGTTCGAGTTTACGAGTTTGGGTATTGTAAATTTTTAAAGTCATCGATTCTATGTAACTATCTTTAAAGGGGGTAAGGGGGGAATACTGGCTAAAATGCCTTTTTGTAAGATTTCTGGGCGGTCTTGACGTTTTATCAGTCCATCGTTGCTAGCAAAGTATTGTTCGGCAAATCGCAATATAGAAGAGGAACTGGTCATCGGGGGCAAATCTCCGAACATCAGAGTAGTTTTATTAAGTGCAGCAAAAGCCACAGCACAGGGACGATTACAAGCACTCAGACAACTAACTTCTTGGATAATAAATTCATCTTTATATTTCCAGTTTGCTTTTGATTCTTTTAATCGATTTGATAAATGTTTTCCACCTCTTTGTCCTAAATAATCCTTTTGTTGAGGAGAAAAGGCGCAGGAACGACAGACAAATATAGTGTGTTTGCTCATCTTAATTAAAGTTTAATATTTTACTATTTTGCTTTTAATTGATAGATATCTAACTGTTCTATTTCAGCAATCGATTTATGAATTTTGTATTGTTTTGGAGATTTTTCCACGATAATGATCGCTGTTTCAATGGGCGAACAGCCTGGTTCATGACAGGTTAATTGATTTAAAGAAATAGTGACTTGTTCGTCTAGATCTAAAATCTCAGCTATCCAAGTTTTTATTTGTTCCACTTTTGCAGGATCGGCTTTTAAATTACTTCGAGAAAATAAATCCATGAGGTTTACCAGGGCAAGTTAGGCAGACTAAATTTCTTGTTAATTACTAATTCGGCTAAACAATCTTCAAGCTATTGTTTAATTAAGGACTCGTCTAAATTACGCCCAATGAATACCAGTTCGTTCTTCGGTTCAGTTGTCCAATCATCATCTTGCAAATCGTAGCGAGGTCCACTAAGTTGAAAAATATGTTTAGCAGGACTTTCTTGAAACCATAAGATTCCCTTTGCACGAAAGATATTGTTTGATAATTGTTCGGTGAGAAAATATTCAAATTTCTCAACTCTAAACGGGCGATCGCTCTCGAAGGAAACGAAATTAAAACCATCATTTATCAAATGATTATTAAAAGCAGATTTATTACGTCGAAACTCGGAAATTTTACTTTGATAATTATCTACTTGAGTTAAACCAATATCTAAAATTAACGGTAAAGGTACTTTGCCATATTTGCTCTGTAGTATCCTACATCCTGGCTTAATCTCGCTAATAAATGCTTCTAAGAAGGCAATTTGTTCCTCACTAGCTAAGTCAACTTTATTTAAAACGACCATATCGCCATATCTGATTTGGCTTAATGCCGCCTCGCTAGCAAAGTGTTCGGCATCAAAAGCAGCTGCATCCACAACGGTAACTACTGCATCAACGCGGGTTAAAAATTTTAATTCCGTTCCCAAAAAAGTCAGAATAATTGGTAATGGATCGGCTAGTCCCGTGGTTTCTATTACTAAATAATCTACTTTTTCTTCTCTTTCTAAAACCCGATAAACCGCATCTACTAAACTGTCATTAATCGTACAGCAGATACACCCATTGTCTAGTTCTAGCATGTCTGATTCCACTGAGACTAGCAGTTGCTCGTCAATATTAATATCCCCAAATTCATTGACCAATACTGCTATTTTAAAATTATCTTTGTTTTGTAAAATCTGATTGAGCAAGGTGGTTTTTCCACTACCCAAGAAACCAGTAATAATTGTGACTGGCATTCCGCTTTTGGGTAAGGATGGCAGGGCATCGGACAGGGCAAAGTTTGGACGAGTCATAATTTTAGGTTAGTTCGTCTCGGAACACTTTGATAATGATTATCATTTTATCTCATTTGGAAAAATCTGAGGACACGGATTTAAGCTTTCCTCAACAGCGTGCTTGGATGGGCTACATCACGCGCCCCTGCATCCCTCGCGCTCAAAATCTCTAGCCGTTCGGGCGCATTAATCAAGTGTTACAAATAGGCTTCTAGTAGATTGACAATTGTGTGAGAACGATTATCATTATAATAAAAAGAAAACATTTAAGAATACCTATGAAAGTTCCTTCTTTCTTGGCAAGTAACCGCAGAGCTATTGTTTCAATAATCTCTTTGCTAGCAATTTCTAAATCTAGTAACGCTGTTGAAACCACTAAGGTACAATCACTCCCAACCGAAGAATCTTTAAGTCCTAACCAAACAACATCAAAAGAATCCCTCAAAGCCTGTGTCCGCCATCCCAAAGTGGCTCGATACTTTTGCGCTGAAGCTCAACAATTGCAAGATGTTAGGAAAAATATCCCAGAAATCGATCCAGTAACTCGCCCTGAAGATGCTCTATTAAACGTTACCGATGAAGAAAGTGATACTGCTGTAGAAATATTTGGCTGTGACTGTATTGCATCAATTAATTGTTTACCTCGTCTTCGCAATAAATTGCCTTAGTTAAAGAAATTAGGCTTGCGCCTAGCCGAGCGATCGCATTTCCTCAAAACTCTGAAATACTATTTGATAAAATTAATATAGCTAAAGACACAAGCAGTATTTTTATGAAAAGTTCCGATATTCAATATGTATCCGATGAAAAAGGCGATGCCTACGGCTAGCTTTGCAATCGCATTGCTGTCATAGTTCCCATTGAAATATGGAAAGATCTAATTGGAGAAGATGAAACTAGTTATTTACTTAAAAGTAAAACCATGAAAAAGAGACTTCTCGAAGCTAAGGAGCGTCAAACTGGAATATCTTTAGAGGAAACCTGTGAAAAACTTAGAATTTGATTCTTGTAGATTTAAAGATTTATCTTGGTGAAAGAAAACCATATTTGTTATAGGTGGCTTACCTTTTTAAGGTGTAATCAATACTATGTTTAATCACCTCTTTATCTATTTCTAGCAAATTCATCAAGCATATTCTTAAAAGAGCTTCTAATAAATCACGCAATCTATCTAATTCTCGATAATCAATCAAAGAGCTAACAGTAAAATTTTCATCTAAATGCGTTAGCTTATTTCTAACTGTAACAACTGTTCCAATAAAATTATTTTGCAGTTGTTTTATTTGTAAATAGTATGTAGGAAAACAATCTTTGTGTGTTCTGACTAGCTCCTTCAATCTTTTTCTTAATGAAAACTCATACAAATAAGACAATCTTTGCTTAAGTGATTCTTTAAACTCCGAGCTAAGATTGTGTTTATTAGCATTTGAATTTATTGCTTCTAGTAGTTCTTGGTAAATTCCATCATGATATTCTTGCTTATCTATGTACCTTCCACCATAGATAATTCGATGAAAAGCTTCAATAGCTTGAGCTATATTCAAAAATCTCTCACTTAAATATCGCTTGGGAATGTAGTATAGCCCTAAGTATAAATTGATTACAGACTTTATTTTTTTACGATTACTATTCCAATGAGAAAATACCTTATCAAAGTTTTGTTCTATATCTGGATACCAAATCAAAACCTTATTATGATTAAATTTATCTGACAGATCGCTATTTGAAGTTTGAAAATATATTTGAACAGGAATAGTTTCTTCGTATTCTTCTAGTTCAACTTTTTCAGCATTGGGATTTTGGCTAACTCTTAAATAGCTATTTTGGAAAATAATTTTATCATCGTTATTCTTAGTGCTATTCATAAAATCCATTAACTCTTTTCTAGAGTCTTTTGATTTTGGCCTTGTTTTCTTTTCTTTTATTTTTGTTTCTAATGTTGTAATTTGAACAGATTGTCCCATAGAGAAAACTAAAAAACTTTGAATATTGTCAAGAGTATTTAAAAATTCTTCAATTATTTTATGTGTATTGGCAGTTAATTCAAAACGTTTGTTTTCTGATACTTCTATATTACTGATGTGATCTCTAAAAACTGAAGCAAAATGTAGAGGGGTAGGATTCAATTCAATATCTCTTAAATATAGTTCAAAATCGTCTATTGAACATAGTTTTGTTTTTTCTAAAGGTCTATAGCTTACATTAAGTGCTTCAATTCTCTTTTTATTAGAATCGGGAATCATAGATACTTGAATATTTTGTATCCTAAGCCATGATTCTAAATGTGAATAATGAAAGCTCAAACTATCAAATTTAATATCCTCTACTGTTGAAAAATGAATTCCTTTGATAATAAAAGTTGGATAGCATTTAGTTTCTGTTAATGCCTTTCCGATTCCTTCGCCGAAGACTAAATTTTTATAAAGTGTAACTTTTTTACCATTAGAGAGTATTCCTAAAACAATTGGAACTTCTTTTTTACCCAAAGCTCTTTCAAAAATTTCTGTTTCAGACTGATTTTCTGGCTCAGCAAAAAGACTCCCCATAAGTTCTAATTCAGTATTTAGATCGGGAGAAAACTTTAAAATTCCTACTATTTCATTTTCAGGATTATTTGGCAAAAACCAAATCCCTTTTTCTTCAAATTCGGGAAAAGTTAATTTATTTTTTGTCACTTAATACAAACCACAGGTAATTTTAGACAGCATATAAATGTACACTTTAAAACAATAAATCGATTGCTAACTTAATTAATTTTTTATTTCTCAGGATTATATTTGAGATACAGCGATTTTCAGACCTAAACCTGTTCTATGGAAGTGTGGGCGGTAAAGAAAGAATTCATATCTTAACTTCGAGCGAACTGCTACACAATCAATTTACGCTATTATGAGAACGATTATCATTACAACAATTCACCAATGGTCAGTCAATTAACTCAGTCTCCCTTACAAATTGCCTATCCAGAACAACTTGAGCGTATTCGTCACACTTGCGCCCATGTTATGGCAATGGCAGTACAGATCTTGTTTCCAGAGACAAAAGTTACCATTGGACCAACTACAGATACGGGTTTTTATTACGATTTTGATCGCCCGCAACCTTTTACTCCTGAAGATTTGAAAAAAATAACCAAGCAAATGCGCTTCATTATTAAGGCTAATTTGCCCATCATTCGGGAAGAGGTAACTAGAGAAGAAATTAAAGCAGAAATCGAACAGCTAAATGAGTCCTACAAACTAGAAATTTTAGCTAGCATTCCCGAAGGAGAAACTATTACTCGTTACTATATTGGGAGTCCCGACGGCGGTAGATTGCCTGATGTAGGGGAAAAACTCAAAGATGCTTTACCAGAACCTTCTTTGATTAAGCCCGTTAAAATTCCTGCTACTGTATCTTGGTGGGATTTGTGCGCTGGACCTCATCTCAACTACACGGGAGAGATTAACCCCAAGGCTTTTGTCTTAGAAAGCGTAGCGGGGGCATACTGGCGGGGAGATGAAACCAAAGCTCAATTACAACGTATCTATGGTACGGCTTGGGAAACTCCCGAACAGTTGGAAGCTTATTTACAACAACAAGAAGAAGCCAAGCGCAGAGATCATCGCAAAATAGGCAAAGATTTAAAACTGTTTAGCATCCAAGAAGGTGCAGGTGGTGGTTTAGTATTCTGGCATCCTCGCGGTGCAACTATGCGCTACATCATTGAAGATTATTGGCGTAAAGCTCATCTTGATGCAGGGTACGAACTCCTCTATACTCCCCATGTTGCCAACTTAGAATTGTGGAAAACATCTGGATATTTTGACCAACGGTCAGAGCAGGCTCCGTCTTTTTAAGGCGGAGTAATCTCTGACTTTTATCGCGAAAATATGTTCGATTCGATGGATATTGAGGAACAGGCTTATCAAATCAAGCCGATGAACTGTCCCTTTCATGTTCTAACTTATAAACATGACCTCCATTCCTATCGAGAATTACCTTTGCGCTGGGCGGAATTGGGTACGGTATATCGCTACGAACGTTCTGGCGTCCTACATGGTTTGATGCGAGTGCGGGGTTTTACTCAGGATGATGCTCATATCTTTTGTTTGCCTACCCAAATTGCAGGGGAAATTCTAGGCGTGCTGAATTTAACGGAAAAGATTCTTTCAGATTTTGGGTTTAAAGACTATGAAGTGAATCTTTCCACTCGCCCAGATAAGTCCGTCGGTACGGATGAAGGTTGGGAATTGGCAACTCAGGCTTTAGTAGAAGCTTTAAATAATAAAGGCTGGGACTATATTGAAGATGAGGGTGGTGGTGCTTTCTATGGTTCTAAGATCGATATCAAAATTAAAGATGCCATCGGACGTACTTGGCAATGTTCCACTATCCAGGTAGATTTTAACTTACCAGAACGCTTTGACATGGAATATGTAGCAGATGATGCTTCTCGTCAGCGTCCAATTATGATTCATCGGGCAATTTTTGGGTCTTTAAAGCGTTTTTACGGAATTTTAATCGAAAACTATGCAGGGGATTTTCCTTTATGGCTAGCACCGATACAGGTACGTTTGCTTCCAGTTAGCGAAGCACAAAGAGAATATGGGGAAACTATTGCTGCTAATCTTA
>JBCBWB010000091.1:0-22012 GCA_039817275.1 Cyanobacteria bacterium J06648_1
TCTGAGGTGCTGGCATATAAAACAGGTTATTGTTTTGCTAAAAGTCACTTACTAGCAGCATTGCTACGGGCAAATTCAATTCCCATAGGCTTTTGCTATCAAAGATTGAGTGTCTTTGATAATGGAGCGCCCTACAGTCTACATGGATTTAATGCTGTGTATCTAGAATCCTCTGGCTGGTATCGAGTAGATGCGAGGGGCAATAAGCCAGGAGTAAATGCTCAATTTACCCCGCCCCAAGAACAGCTAGCTTTTGAACTTAATTTGTCTAAAGAAGCAGATTATAAACATATATTTGCTGAACCTCTACCCCAAGTAATTCAATACTTGCAGACTTCCCATACCTGGGATGAAGCGTTGCATAACCTACCCGATGTGGAAGAGAAAGATTACTTAGAGTTAGTAAATAATAGCTCATGATAGCTTGCAAGAGCGATCGCCATTAACAACCAATTTCACGGTCAAACTACGGTGATAATTAACGCTCAAATGTTTGCTGCTTATCTTGTCTGGCTCGACGGCGATTTACTTGGCGGGCTTTTTTTTCGGGAGTTAGCGCCCCGTAACAGTGAGGACAAGAGATATGAGGCTCATACTTGGGTGATTCTTGATCCGCTAGCGAAATAGGATGTCCACAGGCGTAACAAAGCTCATGACTACCAAGTTCTAACCCTTCTTTGACCGCTACTCGCTCGTCAAATACGAAGCATTCTCCCTCCCATTTACTTTCTTCAGGAGCGACATTTTCCAGATATTTCAGAATACCCCCTTTGAGGTGATATACCTCTTTGAAACCTTGGGATAGTAAATAAGAAGATGCTTTTTCGCAGCGAATTCCCCCAGTACAAAACATAGCTACCTTGGGATTGTGCTTTGGATCAAGATGTTGTGCCACATATTCGGGAAACTCACGAAAAGATTCCGTCTGCGGATTTATTGCTCGTTCAAAAGTCCCAATTTCGACTTCATAATCATTTCTGGTATCAATAACTGCGACTTCAGGATCGCTAATTATCTGATTCCAGTTTTGTGGGTCAACATAAGTCCCTACCTGCTGATTGGGATTGACCGCTGGTAAACCCAAGGTTACAATTTCGGGCTTAATTTTTACCTTGAGCTTGGCGAAAGGTGGCTGTTGCGCCGTCGATTCCTTATACTCCAAATCGTCTAAATTAGGCAAGCTGCGGAGATTAGTTAAAATTGCGGCGATCGCCTGTTCACTACCAGCGATCGTGCCGTTAATCCCTTCTTCTGCCAAGATAATTGTACCCTTGATCTCTTTTGCTGCACACCAAGCCAGAATTTGCTTTTGTTTAGCTGGTAAATCGGCAATATTGGCAAATTTATAGAAAGTAGCGATCAAATAGATCATCACAACAAAGGCTAAGATTGAGGAAATTTTTGCTGCTGCACTTCTCGAGTAAAGTCGGCAACGGCATCGGTAATCACTTGTCTAAGGTTGACGTAGGACTTAGCAAAGGGAGGCTGTTTAGCAGACAAACCCAATAAATCGGCAGTGACTAACACTTGACCATCACATTTATTACCAGCTCCAATACCGATGGTGGGAATATCAATTTTATCAGTAATTATTGCCGCCAGTTCGCTGGGAATATGTTCCAGGATAATCGCAAATGCTCCCGCCTGAGCCAAGGCGATCGCCTGACCGATAATTATTTCTGCTGCTGATTCGGTTGTTCCCTGTTGCTTGTAGCCCAAAATCCGACAAGATTGGGGAGTCAAACCCACATGACCCATGACGGGAATGCCAATAGTGGTCAATTCTTGAACAATCCTAATAATCAAGGGATGTCCCCCTTCAAGCTTGACTGCCCCCGCTCCAGTTTCTTTGATTACCCTGCCTGCTGCTTCAATGGCTTGGGTAAGATTCACCTGATAGCTCATAAAGGGTAGATCGCAGACTACCAAGGCGCGGTTTACGCCGCGACAAACTGCCTTCGCATGGTGGATCATCTCATCTAGGGTTACTGGCAGAGTACTAGCATGACCCAAGCCAACCATCGCTAAAGAATCTCCCACTAAAATTAAATCAACCCCTGCTTTGTCTAGCACCTGCGCCAGACTATAATCCCAAGCGGTAAGCGAAATAATCGACCGACCTGCTTCTTTCCATTGGGTTAATTGCTGTAAAGTTACTGCCATTGCGATCTAAGCTGGATCTAATATTTTTTTAGCTGCTGACTGTAATAGCTGAGTATAACAACTTATTTACCAGAATATGGCAAAACTTCGATTAGAAAATTTACAAAAACAATATCGCCCAGATGTTATTCCTGTCAAAGATATTTCCTTAGAAATAGATGATGGTGAATTTCTCACCTTACTAGGACCATCGGGATGTGGTAAATCTACGCTATTACGTCTGATCGCTGGTTTAGAGCCTCCTACCAGAGGCAGAGTAATTATGGGGGAGCAAAATATCAATCAGGCTGCTCCTGGCGATCGCAATATGGCAATGGTCTTTCAAAGCTATGCTCTCTATCCCCACATGACCGCAGCAGATAATATTGCCACTGCTTTAAAGCTACGTAAGATGCCCGCAGTAGAAATCAAACGTAGAGTCGATGAGGCAGCACACAAGCTGGAGTTAACCAGCCTTCTAAATCGTAAGCCTGGTCAAATGTCGGGGGGGCAAAGACAACGGGTCGCCTTAGCCAGAGCTTTAGTCCGTGATCCTGAAGTATTTTTACTCGATGAGCCGTTGAGTAATCTCGATGCTTTATTGCGGGAGCAGGTTAGGGCGCAAATGAAGCAGCTATTTAAAGAACAAAATAAGCCTGTAGTTTACGTTACCCACGACCAGACAGAGGCAATGACCCTGTCAACCAAGGTCGCAGTCTTAAATAAAGGAATGATTCAGCAGCTAGATCCTCCTAGTCGAATTTACTCCCATCCCGCTAATGAATTTGTTGCTAGCTTTGTCGGTAGTCCGCAAATGAACCTCTTGACTCTCAAGTGTGAGGACAACAATGCTTTATTGGGCAACTATCCTTTAGAATTACCCCCTGCGGTTGGCACAACGACTCAAATTGTATTGGGTATTAGACCAGAAGATGTTTGTCTGGCGCAGACAGAATCGACCACCGCCATTATCGGCACAGCCTATTTAGTCGAACAATTAGGTAAAGATAACTTGGTTAGCCTCAAAATAAAAGACTCCGACATAACTATCAGAGCCTTGCTGCCGAGCGATCGCGAATGGCAAGATAAAACAGTTTCTCTCGCCATTCCCCCCCATAAAACTCACTGGTTTGATATCTCCACGGGCGATCGCCTGAATTAACAACACCTGTTGCTAGAAATTGAGAAAAGGAAGGTAGAAAATATTATTAGCTTCAGTTTTGAGCTATGTTGCCAAATTTCCCTAAATCTATTATCTAACTCGCGACTTTTTCTACCTTTGGCTTAGAGGCGATGTAGTTTGCCAACTGAGTATTAATTTGCTCTTTAACAATAAAGCGGTATTCGGTAAAGTGTTCTAAATAAGCACATAAAGTCAGGTAAATCTCAAGTTGACGGGGCTTTTTAACTAGTACCTGAATCAGGTTTTTCCAGAAGAGGAAACGAGTTTGAGCAATTACTCCTTGCTTCCAGAGGATTAAACCCAAAGCGCGAATTGTTTTCCAGCTTGGTCTGAGGGATTTGGCATTTTTGGAGCTGCCTAACATCATGTAGTAGCGGAAAACACGCTCTAAATAATTAGCTGGATCGTAAAGCTTCCAGAAGGCATTAACGTATTCAGTCGCAATATCTTCAATGTCTCTGGTAGGCACAAAGTTCATCAAGGTCGTTTGATTAATGTTTGCCGAACCGTTGAGTAGTCTGCCTTCTTTCTCTAGCCTATCCCATAAAGCAGTACTAGGTAATGCCTGGAGCATACTAAACATTGCCAGAGGAATGTTGGTTTTTTCCACAAACTGGACAATGCGATCGCCTGCCTGGGCTTTCTCCCCATCAAAACCAATGATAAATCCTGCCATTACCTGCATTCCCGCAGTAGTGATTTTATCGATCGACTCGGTTAGGGGGTCACGAGTATTTTGAAACTTGCTAGTTAATGCCAAGCTATCTTGGTCGGGAGTTTCAATGCCCAAAAAGACTTTTTTGAAGTTACATTCCACCATCAGCTTCATCAACTCATCATCTTGAGCCAAGTCTACCGAAGCTTCCGTAGTTAAACCAAAAGGATAACCCTTTTCCGCCATCCAGACTTTCAATTCTTTGAGCAACAGTTTGACGTTGCGTTTGTTGCCAATAAAATTGTCGTCCACCATGAAGACCGCACCACGCCAACCCAGGTCGTAAATGGTCTGTAGTTCTGCTAATAGCTGCTCGGGAGTCTTGGTACGAGGCTTACGTCCATAAAGCACGATAATGTCGCAAAACTCACACTGGAAAGGACAACCACGGGAAAACTGCACCGACATGTTGTCATAAGCGGTTAGATCCAGCAAATCGTAGCGAGGAATAGGCGTTTCTGTCACCGCGGGTTTTTCAGTGGAGCGAAAAACCCCAGAGCGATCGCCACGCTCGATTGCGGCAATAAACATCGGCAAAGTAATTTCTCCTTCGTCCAGCACCAAAAAGTCGGCTGTTTCAACTTCATGAGGAGATGTCGTCGCATAAGGACCTCCCACTGCGACTAGTTTTTGGCGGCTTTTGGCCGCAGCAATTTGAGCTAACATATCACTTTTCTGCACAATCATGCCCGATATGATTACTAACTCTGCCCAATCCCAATCAGATTCGGTAATTTCCTGTACATTATGGTCTACCAGTCGAAACTCCCATTCTTGAGGTAGGATAGCTGCCACGGTAATTAAGCCCAAAGGTGGCATGAGAGCTTTGCAGTCTACCAAAGCCAATGTTTTCTCAAATGACCAGAAACTTTTAGGAAATAGGGGATATAGCAATAAGACCCGCATAATATAATGCCTCAGATTAAAATTTAAAGTTATATAAGCTTATCTTGTCGGAATAAAGAACGTCGTTAAGGGTTTATGTAAATCTGACAATAAAAAAAGGCAATAGCAATTATTTATTGCCGTCATAGCCTAGACATAATAACCTTTTTGTTCACTTTCTGCTCTAGAAACTATTTTGCTCATACTTACGTCGAGTAAAAATTTTGCTCACTTTGAAATCAATTAAAATAATCTGATTTTTTGTGTTCCTCGAAACACTTGTATTCTGTGTAACATTTTTCTCATAATAAACCGCAGAATCATAGGTGTTTTAGATTATTACTATTAAGAGTCGATGTCTGTTGAAAATAGTATTTTTGAAATATGTTTTTAAGCTTTAAAGAAAGAAATAGGTAGCCTCTTTTAAATTAACTTCTAAGTGAAAATACGTAAAAAAAAGAAATGATTGCTAACTAAGCATTGAAAAGACAAATCATCCTTGAGCAAATAATAAAAAAATATAATTTACAGCTTTAATTTGCTAATATCGTTTATTCTACAATAGAGATTAATCTATAAATGGCAAAATCAAAACCAGCCAAAAGCAAGATTCTCAATCTCAAAACATTTTTGCTACAGTTTTTAAATCAAGCAAATCAATCCTGATTGATTTAAATATCATTCCTCATCTTAGGGAACATCACAGTTAGAACTATCTAGCCCGATTAAAAAACAAACCAATGTTATCTTCTCTCACCCGTCCTAATCCCCAACTTTTTCTTTGCTGCTATGTCAATGCAACTGCTCATGTAGAGGTGGTTCGGATCACTAATATTTCCCATTGGAACCTAGAGCGAGTTGTCTTTCCTGGACAACGCCTGCTATTTAAAGCTCCTATCCTGGCAAAGTTAGAAATACATACTGGCATGAGTATTAGTTCTATCATATCCGAGACAATTGATTGTCGAGATTTACGACTACCAGCTTCGCTCCATACTCTTGCAACAGCAACGTCTTAGACTGTCTGCTAGATTATTAGCCTACATTTCTCTCTGGGGCGATCGCTTCTAACTCTGATTAAGGCGATCGTCTTATTTGTTGGTCGAATGTTGCGAACAAAAGTAATCCCATACTCTAAGACACTGGCAATAAATTCAGTTGCTACTCAAATACTTTTGCTTCTACCAGTATGTCTGACCACATACCATCAGCCAAATTAATATTGTCTGCAATATTGCTTCCACTGCTTTGGAACTTCAGGAATGATAATTCAATATATACTGGAGGCGCCGAATCAACAGCTATGGCAGTATGGTTAATCATCGCCCCAGGATTGACATTTATCTTGGAAAATGTGCCTGCTATCTCCCAAAAGATAATTGAGGCTGTGGCGATCGCCACGATATACTTAAACTTCATTATTTTTTTTGATTAATTACAAGTTTTTTTACATACTGGCTTTTGTCGAGTCAATCAAATTTGATTACTAAAACAGACAAGATTTTTATTTGGCAAATATAAGATTATGGAAATTTGTTTATATCAATAATGTTTAAGGCTTAGATATTTAGCACCATTACTTAATTTGAATTAACTATTATTGTTTTCCTTGACAAACAAGATACACAAAAAATATTACAATTGGCTTAAGAAGCAGTTGAAAAATCATAAGCGCCAAAAACCGAAATAAAGCATAAATCTACAGTTTAAAACATCTAGATAAGATTAAAATTGAGCTAAAATTAATTGTTAGAAATTATTTTTGCTAGCAATTACGACAAATTCTTGTATCTTAAAATTAGAAACATTGTCTGATTTTTGAATCATTATGACCCTTTCATCCATGGAGCCAAAGCAGGTATCCGCTCAACTTTCCTGGCGCTATGCCACTAAAAAATTTGATGCAACGGAAAAAATTTCTGATCTAGTTTGGAAAACCTTAGAGCAAAGTTTGGTTTTAGCGCCTTCATCCTTTGGCTTACAGCCTTGGAAATTTTTGGTAATCCGTAACCCCGATTTAAGGGAGCAGCTTTTAGAACATTCTTGGTCACAAACCCCTGTCGTTGATGCTTCTCATTTAGTCGTTTTCGCTATCAAGAACAATATCAATGATGCTGATGTTGAGCGTCATATTCAGCGGATGGCAGAGGTACAGGAGGTTCAACCAGAAAATTTGGCGGGCTTTGGCAAGGTTGTCAAAGGTTTCCTGGCTACGTTTCCCGATACTGGTGCTGTCGATATGTGGTCGGCAAAACAAGCTTATATTGCTTTGGGTTTTTTTATGACTAGTGCGGCGATGTTAGAAATTGATACTTTACCGATGGAAGGGTTTAATCCCGCCAAATACGACGAAATTCTGAACTTAAAGGAACAAGGCTATAGCGCGGTTGTTGTCTGCTGTGCGGGATACCGTGCTGAAGATGATAAATATGCTGACAATCCTAAAGTTCGCTTTCCTACTGACGAAATAGTTCAGTACGTAGACTGAGCAAATCAGCTCAACCTCGATCTAGACTAACTCGATCATTTTTATCAGCAGTGGAATGGCTCACTGCTTTTTTTACGTTTTCTTCTAGATGCTAGTTGACTATACTTAATATATATAGATAAAACAAAACAAAACTTAAACCTAGTCAGGCTTTAGTCTGACAGACAGCAATTATCTCGACCTATATTCATGCAATCAACTCCCAATCTAGACCAATTTATTCCCGAACCACTAACCAAATTTGCCTATCAAGGTTTTCAGGAAAGCAAAAAAGCCTTTGGCTTTGTTCATAAATCAGTGAGCGATCGCTTAACCACTACCGTAGTTCCCACGCAGGCAGGAAAAAGCGAGCCTCTCTCACCAGAAATATTTGCCAAGCTTCAAGAAAAACTAAAGGAGCTAGAAGAAAAAGACTGGCAAGATGCACAAAACGGAGTTTATCCTAGCAATCTACTATTTGATAATCCTTGGTCTGATTTCTTTCGTTACTATCCAGAAATTTGGCTCGACATGTTCAAAATTTGGGATCGTCTCGGCAAAAAAGAGTTTCAAAGTTTTGATCGCAAGATTGATAAGTTAGGCTATCCAGACTACTATCTGCAAAACTTTCATTATCAGACGGATGGCTATCTTAGTGATATGTCCGCCAATCTTTACGATCTACAGGTAGAAATCCTATTCAATGGTGCGGCAGATGCTATGCGCCGACGCATTCTAGCACCCCTCAAGCAGGGACTAAGCGCTTTTGCCAGTATCCCAGAACGACAGGTAAAAGTTCTTGATATTGCCTGTGGTACAGGTCGTACTCTGAGAATGTTACGAGGAGCTTTCCCCAAAGCATCTCTTTACGGAACAGATCTTTCTCCTGCTTATCTGCGCAAAGCAAATCAATTACTTTCTGAGCTTTCTGGCGAATTGCCCCAGCTACTTCAGGCAAATGCCGAACAGCTACCTTATCTAGACAACTACTTCCAAGGACTGACTTCTGTTTTCTTGTTTCACGAATTACCTGCTGCGGCAAGGCAAAATGTGATTAATGAAGCATACCGCGTGCTGCAACCTGGCGGTGTCTTGGTAATCTGTGATTCGATGCAGGCAAATGATTCTCCTGACTTTCAGGTCATGATGAACAATTTTCCCGCTATATTTCACGAACCTTATTACAGACATTACACCACCGACAATTTAGAAGAGCGTCTAACAACGGCGGGCTTTGCTAATATCGAGGTCGAAAACTATTTTGTGAGCAAATATTGGACTGCCTACAAGCCACTGTAATAGCGATCGCCAAAAATAGCGCTTGTTTAATCAAGCGATAAAGTCGAGCAAAAAATCACGGCGCACGATCAGGCAAAAAAAGCTTTCGTGTAGCTGTGATTTTTAATTTGGGCTAGAGATAAACTAAAATTAGAAAATATAATGTAGCAGTTTATCTTTAGCAGAAATAAATAACAATAGTGAACGATCGCTTCAATCAACTACTTCAAGTTAATAGTTCGGGTTTGGGCTGCTGGGCTAGTCTAATTTTGACTATTTTCCTCTTAACGAGTATCGGTTTGGGCTGGGTAGTCAAAGGCTTTATCGTTTCCCTGGCACTGCTTTTTGTTGCTCCTGTAATTGCTCTTTGGGGATTTCAGTGGTGGTTAAAGCGAAAATTGATTCAAGCTCAATGTCCCGTCTGTAGCTATGAATTTACGGGTTTCAAAAATACAGAATTCAACTGTCCTAGCTGTGGGGAAGCATTACAGGTAGAAGCGACAAATTTTAGCCGCGTAACTCCTCCTGGAACAATAGATATAGATGCAATTGAAGTACCTGTAAAAACTATAAATGAAGGTAACTAGTTTGCCTTCCTCTAACAAGAACTTCTAGTTTTCTGTGGATATATCGAGAATAAACTTATGTTGACTCTTTGTGCGATCGCCGACATAAATTTGGTAATATCCAGATTCCCAAACCCCAGATATTTCTGGTTTTAACCCAGATATTTCGTCGCCCAAAACGCAGAAGCTATCGCTAGAATTTGGTCCAATTACTAATAATGTTGGTTGTCCTCCCGCCGCTTCAACGGTAAAACGCATATAGTCAATTTTAGATTTCAGGTTCATTTCATAGCTGGGAGTGTCGCCAATAAAGCCGCAGCCCTGACTATCGATAGAACCACCCGATAATCCTTCAACTGTTTGATTACTCTGAGCTAATAAAGTGCTGGTAAAATTGATATTCGCTAATCCATTTATAGGATAAATTAGCAATAGGCTACATGCTCCTAGCAATGCACTGATCTTCCCAGGTTTCAGTAAACCCATGAGATATAAAACTATAGAAATAGATGTTTTCATAGAAATTACCGAAGAATAGAATTATAAATAGCAAGATATTCTCAATCTAAAGCTAGCAATTTTACTTATAAGCTATTACTTCGATTATATTAAATTATTCATTGGCTTTGAAGATTGCTGTTCCACTTAAGTAACAGTCCAATTTAAGCAGAACACAATAGCTATGATATCGTCAATTATGGGCGGTGGTAGCATAGCCCAAGTATATAACGAAATGAATCTCAAAAATTGTCACCAAAAGTAAATTAAGTGGCAAATTCAGCATTGATTTTAAGACAAAAATGATTAATATCTTTAAAGCCACATTTTTCGCTTGCCAAAAACAATTTAATAAACAAGCAAAAAATAGGATTTATGAATCGAGAAACTGCAAAAGAACAGGCAATATTTTAAGTTCCCTAGCGTTTCTAAACTGCTGTAATTTATCTTCAGTATTTTTACGAGCATCTCTGGCAATTAATTTACCTTGTTAATATTTTCATCTTATTTAGCCGCAACTTCACCAAAACTTTAAGATATTCACCTGTCTAATCGACTATAAATTCTTTATAACAGTAATTACTAAGACATTATTTTTGAAATTTTAAACAAAATCGTAGCGTTAAATTAATACGTTTAAGGAAAATATATATGACTAACTTTCAGAGAGATAACGCTTCTAACTCCAATCGCCGTTCGGAACTTGACGTTAATGTGGAAGACTATTTTCTCAAGCTCAAGCGCCGTTGGCTGCCTGCGCTATCTGTTTTTGTAGTTACTGTCGGTACAACTTTCTTTCTCACTAGTTTTCTAGAAAGAACCTATAAGTCTGAGGGAAAAATTTTATTTAAAAAAAATACGCCAAATGCTTTATTAGATTTAGAAAATAGTACCAATGAGTTCGATTCTTTACTAAATACTCAAACCCCTCTCAGCACAGAACGCCTGAGAATGACTTCAGAACCAGTACTACAGCAGACAATTGATCGGCTGAAGTTAGAAAATTCTGATGGCGAGCCTTTGAAAATTAAAGAGTTTAAAAAGAAGCTGGCAATCGAAATAGTTGGAGGAACTGACGTAATTTCGATTGAATATAGAGATCCAGACCCGATAATTGCCTCTAAGGTAGTTAATACTCTGATGGATGTTTATGTAGATGAACATGTGCGCAGCAATAAATCAGCAACAGCGAGCGCCGATAGTTTTATTACTAGCACAATTCCTAAAATTGAAAACAAGCTTCAAAGTTTAGAATCTCGTCTCCAAGGTTTCTACGAAAAAAATCAGGTTGTAGATTTAAAAGAAGAAAAAAGAATTTTAGTCGCTGAGATTGCGACACTCAATCGGCAGATATCGACCATTGGTGCTGAATTACAGGGCAAAAAATCACAAACGGGCAGTCTGCAAAATCAGTTGGGTTTAAACTTGCGTCAGGCAATTTCCGCTGTCCAGTTGGGAAATACGCCCCAGGTTCAGAGTATTCTTCAGCAGTTAGGAACAACTGAGACCGAACTGTCTCAGGAAAGACAAAGATTCAATGATAACCATCCAGCAGTAGCTAGTCTCAAAGAGAAAAAGCAGGCCTTAAACACGCAACTCCAAGGATTGATTCGACAATATGTCGGCGCCAGAGTCTCAGAAGGATTGCTCCAGAGTGGTAATCTCAAAGAAAACCAGGTTGAACAATTTATCAGTCTCAAAATAGAGGAACTTAGCCTCCAAACTGAGCTGTCTTCTTTATATCAATACCAGCAGGTATATTTAGATCGAGCAAAGCAGATACCTAGATTAGAAAAGCAGGAACAGTCTCTCTTACGAGAAGTTGATAGCGCTCGCTCGACCTACAAGACTCTGTTAGAGAATAAATCTGATATTGATGTCTTAATCAATCAGCAAACGGGTAACGCCCAGGTTATCGAGTCTGGTAGAGTTCCCGAAGAAGGCAGTACTGGGAGAGTCCCCTTACTAATTTTAGGCGTGATCATGGGTCTATTTCTTGCCAATCTAACTACTATCCTATTGGAAATGCAGGATCGTTCTCTTAAAACCATCCCCGAGATAAAACAAAGGTTTGCTTTTCAGGTACTAGGCATAGTTCCCTTAGATACATTACAAAATCATCAGGGGGGAATTGTGGTTCAAAAAGAGCCAGATTCTTTTGCCAGCGAAATATATCGCATGATTCAAACTAATCTCAAATTTTTGGCAGCAAAACAACAGCCAAAAGTTATTTTAATGACTAGCTCTGTTCCTGGTGAAGGAAAGTCTACCGTAGCCGCTAATTTAGCAGCAGCGATGGCTCAATTAGGTCGTAAGGTTCTGTTGATTGATGGTGATTTGAGAAAAGCGTCTCAACACGAACTATGGCAGCTAGACAACAAAGCAGGAGTTAAAGATGTAGTCGCACACCAAATGCCTCTGGCGCAGGCTGTGACTCAACCAATGCGACAGCTAAATGTCTTAACTTCTGGCACAATCGCTCCTAATCCGTTGGCTTTGATTGATTCTTCTGCAATGAGCCAGCTAGTGGCAACGGCAAGAAAAGAATACGAGCTAGTGATTATTGATGCACCACCTTTGGCTGTCACTGCTGACGTCTTAACCCTCAGTAAACTAGCTGATGGTATTGTTTTTGTGAGTCGTCCTGGAATTGTAGAGAATGAGAGTGCCGAACTTGCTAAAGAGACATTATATAATGCCCGTCTTGATGACCAGGTTTTGGGAATGGTAATTAATGGTGTTAAACCAAAAGAGTTTGACCGCTATTCATATCATGCTAAATATAGCAAGAGTTACTTTTCCAGCTCTGCCGAAGGCAGTCAGGCAAAAACTGCCCCTGCTTAAGGATAAAAGATACATAATTTTGACCTTACGCTCGTAAATAGATAGTAACCTGAAGTAATTCTTTTTTACGAAAACATGAAAAAATCAACTATTGTAATTGGCTTAGATGCAGCAGAACCCCGATTGATTGAGGAGTGGATGGCAGCAGGGCATCTGCCCAATTTGAGCGACATTCGTCAGTCAGGAACTTATAGTCGTCTTAACAATACGGTCAATTATTGTGGTATTCCTACAGAGTATTCAACTACTGAACCTCTGTGGGCAACTTTTTCGACAGGTTGTCGAGCAGATACTCTGGGTTACTGGGATACAGTTAGCTACAATCCCGAAAATTACGAAATTATCTGCGATATCGTTGAGAGCGGTTATGACTATCAAGAATTTTCTCCTTTCTATGCTTTAGGAGAGGATTACAAAGTAGCTGTTTTAGACGTTCCCGTAACTACTCTGGCTGATGAGGTTAACGGAGTCCAAATTTTAGGTTGGGGTGGTCACTATCCCTATACGGTCAGTGCCTCGAACCCTCCATCGGCTTTTGACGAGGTAATTGCCAAATACGGCAAAAATCTTGTTCTACATAATGACAATGGACTGTGGTGGAATCCTGAATACGTTACCTGGATTCAGCAGGCATTGAAAGAAAGTATTGACGGTCATTCAGCGATCGCTCGTGATCTGCTACAGCAGGAAGACTGGGACTTATTTTTGATGGTGTTTGGAGAAACTCACACCGTCGGACACGACCTCTACAATCATAGTCAACCCGATCATCCCACTTACAACCATTTGAGTCAGAATGGTAGCAGAGAAGATCCTGTTTTAGGTACTTATCAAGCAGTGGATCGGGCAATTGGCGAGATTTTAGCAGAAGCCCCCCAGGATGCTGATGTCATCTGCTTCTCGGCTCACGGTATGGCGGCCAACTACACCGACCTGCTGAGTATGGCGGTACTGCCTGAGCTACTCTATCGTTTTCACTATGGTAAAGCTGCGATCGCTCCAGGAGAAGTCGGCTCTACTCCAGGCAAAATTGTCACCAAACCAATTAGAAATTCTTGGCCGGGAGAAATTTGGAGTCAGATCTATGAACCCAATCCGTTGAAAAAGTTATTTCATACCTGGACTCATAAAAAGTTCTTGCGCGATTCCAAGCATGGACTACTCTCACCCTATAGTCTGTTGGATGAGCCAGTAGAACAAGAATTGGCGATGGGCTGGATGCCAAGCATGTGGTATTCGCCGCTTTGGTCAGAAATGAAGGCTTTTGCCCTGCCTGCCTTTACCAACGGGCATATTCGGATCAACCTCAAGGGTAGAGAGCGAGATGGAATAGTTGAACCAGAAGATTATCAGGCACTCTGTCGAGAGCTAAGAGATATGCTTTTCGAACTCACTGATGGCAGAACAGGCAAAAAAATTGTTAAACAGGTGGTAATCACCCGCAGCAATCCTTTGGATAGCAATCCCAAACTACCTGATGCTGACATTGTAATTCTCTGGCAAGAGCCTATTACTGACGTGGTGGATAGTCCCAGATTGGGTCGAGTTGGACCCCTAACCCACTGTCGTGCGGGAGGGCATAAAAGCCAAGGCTTCTTGTTTGCTAAAGGACCGAATATTCCTCCTGGAATTGATTTTTCTCATGGTGAAACAGTAGATTTGGCACCAACCATCCTCAATTTAATGAATGCACCAATTCCCCAATATTTGGATGGTAAGAGTTTGCTATCCCATATTCCTGTTTCGATCTAAAGAGTTTTTTTCGAGGTAGGTTTTAGAATATCTGCTGACTGGGGATGAGACGCTCCCATTCCCCAGCCAACCCCAAACTCTGGCAATCACCAATTTTTCATCAATCTATTTACTAGTTTTAATCTTTATGAGCAAAAGCCAGAGCAATTATTTAAAATATTTTGAATATATTTTTTCTCTCTTTTCACTAATTCACATATCACAAGCAATTATTCCTCTTTTTCTGACTGGTGGTGCAAGTGAAGGTGACGGAATCAATATTTCCAACCTCGATCTCTCCATCAACGCCAAAATTGGAATTTTGATCTATATTGTGACCTTTATTTTGTTGGGGATGAGATGGCGACGCTCCCTAGCAACTTTTTCTAGCAATATATTTTTATGGATTTTACTGGGAGTTGTTTGTTTTTCCTATTTTTGGTCAATTAATCCCAGCCAAACTTTGCGATTTAGTATCTATGCGGTTGGCACAACGGGCTTTGGCTTATATTTAGCTACTCGCTATAGTTTAGAAGAACAAATGAAGCTACTTGGCTGGACTTATGGAATTCTGCTTATCTTGAGTCTTCTTTTTGCGGTGGCAATTCCTAAATATGGCATTATGACTGGTGTTCATGAGGGTGCCTTGAGGGGGGTATTTACTCACAAAAATCAATTTGGTGCGTTTATGGCTCCTGGCGGAGTCATTTTCTTGCTTAATGCTCTTCGGGGAGAGCGATTTAGCTGGCTATACTGGATTTTACTAGCGTGTAATTGCGGTGCAATGGTTATGTCTCAATCACTCACGGCTTTAGCGACGTTTGGAGTAATGCTAATTTTATGTATTATTTATCGCATGTTTCGCTGGCGCTATGAGGTGATGATTCTCGCCACTTTAGCCGTAACGATTATTGGCTTCATTGGTCTAATTGCAGTGTCAGGATATGTCAGCTCAGATTCAATCCTAGCTAACTTCGGGAGAGATACTACCTTGTCTGGCAGGACATATATCTGGCAGTACGTTTGGGATAAAATTCAGCTCAAACCATGGCTAGGGTACGGGATGACCGCATTCTGGAATGGTCTAGAAGGACCTTCGGGATATATTCAATATGCCATGAGAATTGCCGTAATTTATGCTCATAATGGATTTCTAGATCTCTGGCTCTCGATTGGAATTGTCGGTCTAGGGGTTTTTCTGATTAGCTTTTTTAATACTACGGCCCGCTCTTTAGCCTTGCTTAGAAAAACAAATACTCCAGAAGGGTTTTGGCCGCTGTTGTTTTTAACTTATATTTTACTTTCTAATTTAACCGAGGGAACAATATCAAATCTAAATAGTTCTTTTTGGGCGATATATGTGGCAATTTCCTATTCTTTAGTCATAGCCAAACAAAATAAATATGCTGTTGGCAAATAGTCGCCACATCAAAATCTAGAAATAGAAATTATGAATCTAACAGAGATCAAACTCAAAATTACCAATCTATTTCAAAGCAGTCTGGCTCAAGATACTCTCTGGATGTTGTTTTCCAAGCTATTTAATATAGTAATGCAGGCAGCTTATTTTATTATTATTGCTCGCTTGCTAGGCAGAGAAAACTATGGTTCATTTATCGCCATTACCGCCGTAGCCAATCTTATATTTCCCTTTGTTCCTCTAGGTAGCGAGCATTTATTGATTAAAAATGTTTCGACTAATCGAGCAACCTTCAATACTAATTGGGGTAATGGTCTAGTACTCTCTACCGCAAATGGTAGTTTATTTACCATTATTCTACTGCTGCTATCTCCTATGATCTTTCCTGGAGATGTTCCTTTAGGAGCAATCTTGTTAATTCTTGTCGCTGATTTGATTTGTCTTGCTTTATTAGATCTAGGCTATAAATCGCTGATGGCAACCAATATGATTAATAAGACGGCGCAGTTAGGCATACTTAGTACCTGTAGTAAACTGCTCGCAGCTTTATCCTTGGTGGTTTTTTTTCCTAATCCGACTGTAGCCAGCTGGAGTTATTTATATTTCACAAGTTCAGTCGTCATGGCTACAGTTACGATCTTATTAATCACGAAGATGTTGGGTACTCCTCGCCCAATATTCTCTGAGCTGAAATCAAATATTATCCAGGGGTTCTACTTCTCGATCAGTACCTCTGCTAATAATATTAATGCCAACCTGGACAAGTCGATGCTCAGCAAAATATCAGGAGTAGGAGCAACGGGAATTTATGCTTCAGCCTATCGTTTTATTGATGTCGGCAATACTCCTATTCTGGCGCTATTTGGAGCTACTTACACCAGATTTTTTCAGCACGGTGCCTCTGGTATTCGTGGCAGTTTGAGCTTTGCCAAAAAACTTTTACCAATCTTGAGCCTTTATGCGATCGCTAGCGTAATCGGTTACTGGCTACTAGCTCCTTTTATTCCCCTAATTTTGGGCGAAGACTATCGGGATGCGATCGAAGCGCTTTTGTGGCTGTCTCCCTTACCGGCGATCGCCACTTTTCAATATTTAGCCGCAGATACCTTGACTGGTTCGGGAAATCAAAAGTCTCGCAGCATAGTTCAAGTAGGAGCCGCTATGGTTAATGTCTTATTAAATATTATTCTTATTCCCCTTTTTTCCTGGAAAGGAGCAGCTTGTGCCACTCTTATATCCGATTCTCTTAGGCTAGTCTGTCTCTGGCTAATTGTATTCTTTCTTTATCGACGAGAAGGTAAACAAGACTATTCTCCTGGATAAGACAAATATGTTTTCTATCTATAGCACTGATAACTTTTAAAGTATTAATTATATTGTTAAATACATTAGAATTATTTTCTATTTTAATGATCTTATATTTATAATTTCTAAACATTAATATATTGCTTCTTAATCTGATTAAATAGCTAAATTTAATTAACCAATGCTCTAACTATCAATCATGTTATTTAATTCTTTTGAATTCATATTTCTGTTTTTACCGATTACGCTGATATTGTTTTTTTATATTGGTCGAAAAGATGAAAATATTAAGCACCAACTGCCAATTATCTGGTTGATCATCGCTTCGCTAATTTTTTACGGTAGGTGGAAACCGCTTAATTTACCGCTGATAATTTTGTCAATTGGAGTCAACTACTATCTGGGCTATTGGCTGAGTAATATCTTAGAAAGACCTCGAATCAAAAAAGCAGTCTTTGCCTTTGGTATCGCCTTTAATCTGGGCTTGATTTGCTATTTCAAATATTCCAACTTTTTGCTTGGCAACATTAATCACCTAATCGGTAGCAACTTCACTCTACCTTCTGTTGTCATTCCTCTGGCAATTTCTTTTTTTACTTTTCAACAAATTGCTTATTTGGTCGATGCCTATCGAGGGGAGACAAAAGAATATGACCTACGTAAATACATGCTGTTTGTCTGCTTTTTTCCACAGCTAATCGCGGGTCCAATTGTTCACCATAGGGAGGTTTTGCCTCAGTTTGAAAAAGCGTCAATTTATAAATTTAGTCAAACAGCTTTGTCAATTGGTCTAACCGTATTCATCGCTGGTCTATTCAAGAAAGTCATCTTTGCTGATCGTATTGCGGAATATTCTAATTTAGCCTTTGCCGCAGCATCTCAAGGTATCAATCTTACCTTCTCCGAATCCTGGGTGGGTGCCCTGGGCTATAGCCTACAGCTCTACTTTGATTTTTCAGGCTATTCTGATATGGCGATCGGAGCAGCTTATATGTTTGGTATTCGCTTACCGTTAAATTTTAATTCTCCCTACAAAGCAATTAGTATTGTTGATTTTTGGCGTAGATGGCATATTACCCTGTCTCACTTCCTTCGTGATTATCTTTATATTCCCCTCGGCGGCAGTCGGCGGGGAGAGTTTCGTCGTTATTTTAATTTGCTACTAACTATGATTTTAGGTGGCTTGTGGCATGGTGCTGGGTGGACATTTATTTTTTGGGGAGGATTGCACGGCAGCTACCTAGTTGTTAATCATCTGTATCGTACTGTTCGTCTGAATTTGGGTCATAATCTAAAAAATGATGGTTGGCTTCTGCGTGGAATAGGGTGGATCACCACTTTTATTGCCGTAGTGATCTCCTGGGTATTTTTTAAAGCGAATAATTTTGAAACCGCAACATCTATCTTGCAATCTATGTTTGGTTTCAACGGAATTAATTTACCTGACTTTTTAGCGCCCTATCTTGGCTTTCTGCGTAACTGGGGAATTGGCTTCTTAGGATTTACCGTCAACGTTGGCATTAGCCAGAAATATGCTACTTTCGGCATTGCCATGCTGTTGATAATTGCTTGGTTTACTCCCAACACTCAACAGTGGATGGGTAAATATAATCCCGCCCTAACAGAGCCAGTTGAATATTATCAGCCGAAGTGGCAACAAAAATTCTGGCACTTCTTATCATGGAGACCCAACCGAATTTGGACGATAATTATTAGCGGTCTGACTGCTCTTTCTCTATTGTGCTTTTCTCGGGTTAGCGAATTTCTTTATTTCCAATTTTAGTTTTTGAACCTATACTCTTTATTAGAGAAAATGAATCTTAAAAGTGCCACAGACGAGTTTTTTAAATTAGGTAGACGTATCGCGCCAGAAATGCCTGGCTCTCGTACAGACAGCCAGAAAAAAGAAGGTAAGTTTAGTTTTGGTCTTTATGGGCTTGTAACCTCTTTTTTACTAGGATCGGTTGCTGGAATCAATTGGCTGATTGACCCTCTCTGGTATAGCCACGGCAATATTTTAACAGGGGAAAATTTTGCCTTTAACGAACGTATTACCAAAACTAATCTTTTTCTCAGAACTCACGAGGACGAAAATTACAACTGCATTATTTTAGGTAGTTCTAGAGTGACAACTCTAAGAGCTTCTGAGTTTACGAATCATAACTGCTTCAACTATGCTCTCAAAGGGGCGGAGATTCCTGATTTTGTTAGCTATGCTAATTTTTTGCAGGAAGAAGGAGTAGAACCAGAAATAGTCTATCTGGGAGTAGATGGTCTCAATTTTGTCGACAAAGAACGAAAAGAACAGCCTCCTCTTGCAATCAATAGCCTCCAGACTAAGTCACCGCTCCAGGCATATCTTTCGGCGGATGTCTTGCTGTTTTCGGCAATGACCCTGTTGGGAGTAAGTCCCGATCCTGGAAACTACTATGATCGCGATTTTGAGCCAGTGGATTTTGCCAATCCTCCTGTTTATGAAGGAAAATTTTATCAGCCTGCCTCATTACAAAAATGCGATCTGACTGCGGTAGAAACCTTTATTAGCCTGAAAAAATTCTTTCCTGATGCTAAATTTGTTGCCTATGTACCACCAAGATCTGCCTGGAGTATGATCAACGATACCTATGGTAGAGGACTGATGGATTGTTATTTGTCAGCCTTCTATCAACTATCTCAAAGCTATGATGTTATGTACGACTTCTCCATCCCTTCCGAAGTGACCAAAAATCCCCGCAATACTTTTGATGGTAGTCACTTTTCAGTCGCAGCTAATAGTTCACTCGCCGAGGTTTTACAAGGAGAAACGGTGGGTGATTTTGGCATCCGTATTGATAATTATGATTTTGATGATTATCGGCAAATTTATCGTCAAAAGCTACGCAACTTTCTCGCGGCAGAAAAAGAGCTTCAGCGATGGAACGATAATTCTGAAATTTCAATTCAGATGGTTCAAGAAAAAACCCTAACTGACCAGTAAGCAATTAGGGATATACATTATTATTCAATTACTGCTAGTTATTTGGTCGCTCACGACAATCTCGCTAGTCAGCTGTTTCGCCCACTTCGCTTGATTATTTGCGATCGCCTCATATTTGGCGGAATCGCTAAACTCTGAATTACCTGATGTTGCCTGGCTTGTTCTACTTGAGTTAACTCTGTGTAGTCTAACCAATGAATACAGTTGACAGGACAAGTATCGATTGCCTCTTCAATTAACTCCTCTACATCGCCATCCTGATTGAAGACTCTAGCTCTACCATGTTCAGGCTCGATATAAAACGTATTTGTCGCCACATGAGTACAGTTTTTGCAGCCAATAC
The DNA here is from genome assembly GCA_039817275.1 of Cyanobacteria bacterium J06648_1. Lineage (GTDB taxonomy): Bacteria > Cyanobacteriota > Cyanobacteriia > Cyanobacteriales > Xenococcaceae > Waterburya. The sequence goes on from JBCBWB010000091.1 coordinate 20,355, forward strand.
AAATATTTTCATCGACAAAAACTCCTTTCTGTCGCCAAACACCGCCTAACTCTGGCTCAAAACCGTTAGGCTGGCTTGAGTCAGAGATTACTCCGCCTGCAAACGACGGAGCCTGCTCTGACCGTTGGTCAGAACTATTCATTAGGCACTCCAGCGTTGAACAACTAAGCGAATTGAACCATCATCGTTTTTAGCTTCTTCGGTAATCGCAAATCCCTGGTTCGCAGATTCGCTAACGACAGTGTGATAAGCATAGCGTTGAGTAACTTGACGTAAGAAGCCATCGACGGTTAAAGGTTGTTGCCAATATTGAAGATCTGCAACCAGTTCATACTCGCTGCCATTCCAGCAAAATCCGATATCGTAGCTGTTGCTTTGCTCAATTACGACTTCTGCCTGATGGGTTTGTCCCTTATAGCCTTTGACAACTCCCGAACTATCTTTCCAACTTACATCGAGATCTGCTAGTGCCGCTTTGAGGGAATTTAAATTGCGAATTTTCGTTTTAATATTGCTGAAATGTGACATATATTTCCTCTGTGAAATTTGGTTGAATATGTGAATTAAGCTATTTTGCCTATCGTTTTATTAAGTTACCAACTTCTGTAGCTGCTTTGAGCTGAAACTGTAGCCGATTGAACCTCTTCTTGAGCATAGTGATCAGCGGTTTGTTTTCGATTAACTACCACCCCTAGTTGCTCTTCTATGGCGGCAGTAACTTCTTGGCAAGAAGAGCCAATAATGCCCGTTACTGTTTCTTTGACCCTGCCGTCGGGATAAATAATAAATTCTAATGTTTCCATTTATCAGCTTGTTGGCGATCGCCGAGTACTAAATTTGTTTTCAGCTTAAGTAAAACTGCTGTTTTTTTGTTATATCGCGCTATGTATATATTTTGCGAGCAAGCAGTAATTCTATGGGAATCTTATTAATTATTAATAATAGCTGAATTGGTTACTTCTTGATAATTTAAGTTTTCCGCAAACCAACTTTTGAGTCAAGGGGGAGCAGGGACAAAAAACCGCTTTGTTTACAAAAAGACATAATTCGGCATCGGCAATTGTCTATTCTATAAGATCCACTCAGGAAAAAAATTTTAACTTAATCTCAGCTGCGAGCGTAGAATTATACAATCTGTACTGTATTCAAGTTAGGGTCAGAAATGATAAGTAAGCACGCAGTAAATCCCGTTAGAGTTGGGGTTTTGGGTTTTGGTGGATTAGGGCAAGCAGCAGCGAGAATTTTGGCTGGCAAACAAGAGATGACCCTAGTAGCAGCAGCAGATCAAAAAGGTTATGTTTACAGCCCAACAGGTTTAAATGTAGACCAGGCAATCTCTGTCTACCAGAAACAGGATTCTGTAGGACATGTGGTCGATGACGGTGTCTTGAGTAGGGACAGTATCCTAGATTTAATCGAAAATGCTGATGTTGATGGTTATTTTCTAGCTTTACCCAATTTGCCTAATACTTTTATGGCAGACGTTGCTCGAAAATTTATTCAGTCTGGATGGCAGGGAGTTTTAGTCGATGCTTTGAAAAGAACTAGTGCCGTAGAACAATTACTCGAACTACAGTCAGATTTAGAACAGGCAGGGATTACCTACATGACTGGTTGCGGAGCAACTCCAGGCTTGTTGACTGCCGCAGCGGCGATCG
>JBCBWB010000092.1:0-22006 GCA_039817275.1 Cyanobacteria bacterium J06648_1
GGATGATTCTGCGAGTAATTATTGTCGATAAAAATCAGGGGCAGAGTCTGGGTCGATAATCGTCATACATGATCTGTACATGATTTTTAGATAAACAAGTATATTCTCAATTATGTAGCCATAAGCTATAAGCTATAAGCTATAAGCCTTTAAGTTATTCTAGTCGATCTTGAAGCGGTATCTAAAATATCAGTAGATTATCGATAAGTGACTCAAGACCATTTACTTTGCCTCATTATTAATTATTAATTCTTAATTGTTTTTATGCTGTCAGTTAACGAAGCCGAGTCCATTATTCTCAAATTAGTCCGAAGTCTCGATTCTAACCAAGATTCCGAAATAGTCGATCTCGAAGCGGCTAACGGCAGAATTCTGGCACTAGCTGTGGCAGGAAAGCTGGATATCCCTCACTGGGACAACTCGGCGATGGATGGCTATGCCGTGCGCTATCAAGACGTAGCCAACTGTAGTGAAGATATTCCTGTGACTTTGGAAGTGGTATCTGAAATTGCCGCAGGCGATCGCCCGACCACGGAAATACAGTCAGGACAAGCTGCTCGTATATTCACGGGAGCAATGTTACCGTCAGGTACAGACACAATTGTCATGCAAGAAAATACCAAAAGGGAAAGCGATCGCGTCACAATTTTAAAAGCGCCAGAATTACAGGAGTTTGTCAGACATCAAGGAGCTTTTTATCAGGCAGGAGAACCTTTACTAGAGGCTGGAGTTAAAATCGGCGCAGCAGAAATTGCTGTCTTGGCAACCGCTCAATGTACTCAGCTACAGGTTTATCGTCGTCCCCGCGTTGCCATACTCTCTACAGGGGATGAATTAGTAACCCCAGAACAAACCTTACAGCCAGGACAGATCGTCGATTCCAATCAGTATGCCCTAGCTAGTTTTGTCGCTAACAGTGGCGGGATACCGATCAAGTTGGGAATAGTTAAAGACGATCCAGAAGAGTTAAAAAAAGCGATCGTTAAAGCAGTTGATTCAGCTGATCTGGTTCTTTCTACGGGTGGGGTATCCGTGGGGGACTATGACTATGTAGACCGTATTCTAACGGAATTGAGCGGCACGCTCCACGTTCGCAGCGTCGCAGTCAAGCCAGGCAAGCCTTTAACCGTTGCTACTTTTGAAAACAATAACTGTCTTTATTTTGGGATTCCTGGCAATCCTGTTTCGGCATTAGTAAGCTGCTGGCGCTTTGTCCGACCCGCACTAAAGAAATTATCGGGAATTACTAGTTATCAACCCTGCTTTGTTAATGCTGTCACCCGCCATAATCTTAAGTCAGCAGGAAGTAGAGAGACCTATCTTTGGGGACAAGTCTATCTTGTAGACGGTAACTATGAATTTGCTTTAGCTGGTGGTAGTCACAGTTCGGGCAATTTAGTAAATCTGGCACATACAAATGCTCTGGCGATCGTTCCTGTCGGTCAGAAACTGATTACCGCAGGTCAAGAAATTAAAGTAATGCTAGTCGATTAGCGATCGCCAATTAATCAGACTAACGACAAAGTGATCTACATCTACAAGGAGATTTTGGATCAGAGATAAGCTGGCTATTAACTATAGTTACAACCAAACTACTTTGGCAGAGTAATTAAGCATCATAGTTAGTTTTAGCAGCATCTTTTATATGAAAGTATTATCTTGTCTAATTTTAGGAACCGCAGTCTTTAACTCCTTAGCAATGCCCTTATGGGCGCAAAACAGCAACTCTTGCTACATGCTCGATAGTAATGGCAAGGCGATCGATTTGGGTCATCTTTGCCGACAAACGAACTCTTCTCCTCGCCGTCGCCGCAGTCTCCCTGAAAGATATACTCCAGAGCGAACTCAAGCAGTCAGTCAGAAAGGCGTGCAGATAGTGCCGATTAAAAGTAGGCGTGGGGGCATTCCGACAATTGACGTTAAGTTCAACAACAAATATGTTTTTGAAATGATGCTAGATACAGGAGCCAGCGGGGTTGTAATTACTCAGGCAATGGCAAGCAAGCTCAAAGTTAACCAGACGGAAAGTGTCTACGTATCTACTCCTAGCGATAATTACTTTAAGATGCCCATGGGATATGTTTACTCCCTTGAGGTGGGCAAGTTTAAGCAAAAAAATATTCCCGTAATTACTTCTCCCTCTTTGGATATGGGATTGCTAGGACAAAGCTTTTTTAGTAACTATGACATCACGATTAAAAGCGATGTTGTGGAATTTAGAGCTAGGTAAACAGATTTCTCTATTTAGCGATCGCCAGAATTGTCCTTTGATATTTTGAGAAAAAAAGTTAACATGGTAAATCGTGAGTTTTTATACTAGCCATGAATGCCGAAGCAATTATACGTTCGATCGAATCGGAACATCTAAAGTCCGACCTACCGCAAATTTATGTCGGAGACACTGTAGAAGTTGGAGTCAGGATTACTGAAGGAAACAAAGAGCGGGTACAGCCTTATAAAGGTACTGTGATCGCCATGCAAAACGGTGGGATTAACGAAACTATTACCGTGCGCAAAGTTTTTCAAGGTGTGGGAGTAGAAAGAGTTTTCTTGCTTCACTCGCCCATGATCGACAAAATCAAAATCGAACGCCGTGGTAAAGTACGTCGTGCCAAACTTTATTATCTTCGCGATCGCGTTGGTAAAGCGACCAGAATTAAACAGCGTTTTGATCGCCCAATCAAATAGCTTGAGCAAAAATGCCCTGATGCGTTATTATTATATGGCTTTGACTTATTAATTTAATAAAAGCCAATGTGCGTCTTTAGTTCAGTTGGTAGAACGTCGGTCTCCAAAACCGGATGTCGAGGGTTCAAGTCCTTCAAGGCGCGTCGCCAAACTTCAGATTTGTAATCTTGCTCTCGCTAAAATTAGAGTAAGGTTTTTAGCTGTATGGAAAGTGATGCAGATTCCCAAACGGTTGAGATTTGTTTACTTAATAATTGCTTAAGAGTTAAGCTAATTAATAACAGTTGGCAGTGACATCAACGATAATTTTTAAAATCAATCAAAAGCGGATATTATCGCGAGGCAATAGTTTTGGCAAAAAAAGAGACAGTAAAAAAGGAAACCCCGACAGAAAAGGAAGCAGTTAAAGGTAATGGTGCAGCCGACTTTGCACTGCAAACCAAAGAAGAATTGGGCAAGGTCGTCTGGCCTTCTCGGCAGCAGCTGATTAGTGAATCAGCCGCCGTAATCTTAATGGTAATCTTGGTGTCTACAGTGATTTATCTGATCGATAAATTCTTTACCTGGGGAGCAGGAAAAGTGTTTTAACTATGACTAATACCACAGATATGTCTGAAGAAAATCAGTCTCCAGAAGATGGGAGTCAGTCCGCTGAAAAAGTACAGGTTAACGTCAAAACCAAAGGCAGTCCTCGCTGGTATGCCGTTCAGGTAGCCTCAGGCTGCGAAAAAAAGGTCAAGACTGATATTGACATGCGGATTCAGACTCTCGATATTGGCGATCGCATTATTCAGGTACAAATACCGCAAACTCCCAGCGTTAAGATTCGCAAGGATGGTTCGCGCTACACTAGTGATGAAAAGGTATTTCCTGGTTATGTTCTGGTCAAAATGCTGATGGATGATGATGCTTGGCAGGTGATTAAAAACACTCCCAACGTGATCAACTTTGTTGGCGCAGAACAAAAACGCCGTTATGGTCGAGGTCGCGGACACGTAAAACCTTTACCTCTATCCCGTGCGGAAGTCGAGCGTATCTTCAAGCAAGCTGAAGAGCAAGAGCCAGTCATTAAAATTGACATGGAAATCGGTGATAAAATTGCAGTCCTTTCTGGTCCATTTAAGGAGTTTGAAGGGGAAGTAATTGAAGTCAGTCCAGAAAGAAGTAAGCTCAAGGCTTTACTCTCTATTTTTGGGCGGGATACTCCTGTAGAATTGGAGTTCAATCAAGTCGAGAAACAAAATTAAACTATGCCCAGAAAAGTTGTTGCCTTAATCAAATTAGCTTTGCCTGCGGGTAAGGCTAACCCTGCACCTCCCGTTGGTCCTGCCTTGGGTCAACATGGTGTAAACATCATGGCATTCTGTAAAGAATATAATGCCAAAACAGCAGACAAAGCAGGATTAGTAATTCCTGTAGAAATTTCTGTCTTTGAAGATCGAAGTTTTACCTTCATCCTCAAAACTCCTCCTGCATCAGTCTTGATCAAAAAGGCAGCAGGAATCGAGAAAGGAGCGAGTGAACCCAATAAGCAGAAAGTGGCGACGATCACTCAAGACCAGCTTAAAGAAATTGCTCAAACCAAGCTACCCGATCTTAATGCTAACGACATTGAAGCGGCAATGAAAATTGTGGCTGGGACAGCTAAAAACATGGGTGTGGCGATTGCTGAATAAGCTTCAAGCACTCTATAATCAGTTACGAAAAGAAGCAACAAACACACTACATTACGGGGAGAAGCAGCTTGCTTCGCTAACTACCCAAAAAAAATATGGCAAACAAAATGTCTCGCCGTATGCGCGAGCTAGTCAAAAAAGTAGACGAGAACAAGGTATATGAGCCTCTAGAAGCTTTAAACCTGCTTAAAGAAACAGCGACAGCAAAGTTCGATGAAACTGCTGAAGCTCACATCAAGCTCGGTATCGATCCTAAATATACTGACCAGCAGCTTCGAACCACCGTTAGTCTCCCTAAAGGTACGGGTCAGACCGTTCGGGTAGCTGTTATTGCTCGGGGAGAAAAGGTTAAGGAAGCGGAAGAAGCTGGAGCCGAAATTTACGGTTCAGAAGAGCTAATCGAAGATATTTCCAAGGGCATGATGGATTTTGATATCCTCATCGCTACTCCCGATATGATGCCTAAAGTAGCCAAGTTAGGTCGTGTTTTGGGACCCAAAGGGTTGATGCCCTCACCCAAAGGGGGAACCGTTACAGCCGACCTACAGCCAGCAGTCGAAGCTTTTAAAGCTGGTAAATTAGAATTCAGGGCTGACAAAGCGGGCATCGTTCATGTTATGTTTGGTAAGGCATCTTTTAAAGCGGAAGATTTATTAGCAAATCTCAAGGCATTACAGGAAACCGTAGAACGGAATCGTCCTTCGGGAGCGAAAGGTCGTTACTGGCGTACTATTTATGTCTCCGCATCAATGGGTCCATCAATTCAAATTGATATTAGTGCTTTACAAGATTTAAGTTTGACTGACGCAGCCTAAACGAGAATTTACTACGAAACACGCAAAATAATCGAACCGAAAACGACCATACCGAAGACAGCGGGAGCGTCAAGACGCTTAATTTCCTGCCGAGGTTAATGTCTATTAGTTTGAGACTCCAACCTTTAGGGTTTGGCATGGTCATCAACTTAGGCAACCTCTGGCAAGAAGCTGGAGGTTTTGTCTTGTTGGCTCGAAACAGACCCAAAGAAGCCAAATCAAACAGGAGGTGATACAGGATGGGAAGAACCCTCGCAAATAAAAAAGAAATCGTAGCTGAACTTAAGGACACCCTTAGCGATGCTCAGTTAGCTTTCATCATCAACTATGAGGGTTTATCAGTAGCAGAAATTACTGACCTACGTAATCGCTTACGTCCCAGTGGCGCTAGCTGCAAAATTACGAAAAATACCCTGATGAACATTGCCATCAGTGGCGATGAAAACTGGCAACCAATGGAAGAATTCTTAGGTAGTGCCACTGCATTTCTTTTCACGGGAGAAGAAATTGGTGCAGCAGTCAAAGCCTATAAAGGATTCCAAAAGGAAACCAAGAAGACTGAAGTACGCGGTGGCGTAATGGAGGGCAAAGCTTTAACCAAAGAACAGGTTGAGGCTCTGGCTGACTTACCTACCAAAGACGAGCTGTACGCAAAAATTGCTGGCTCAATCAATGCTCTGGCGACCAAACTTGCTGTTGGTGTCAAAGAAATCCCCAGTGGACTTGCCAGAGGTATCAAAGCTGTTGCCGAAAAAGAAGAATAAACAGCTTAAAATTTGCTACACAGTTAATTATCTATCAATACAAGGAGTAAAATATGTCTGCTGCAACTGATGAAATTCTTGAAAAGCTGAAGTCTCTAAGTCTTTTAGAAGCTTCGGAGCTTGTTTCTCAAATTGAAGAAACTTTTGGCGTAAGTGCTGCTGCTTCTGCTGGAGTAGTAATGGCTGCTCCTGGTGCTGGTGGCGGTGGTGAAGCTGCTGAAGAGAAAACTGAATTTGACGTTGTCTTGGAAGAAGTACCCAAAGACAAGAAAATTGCCATTCTTAAGGTTGTTCGTACCATTACTGGCTTAGGTCTAAAAGAAGCGAAAGAAATGGTTGAATCTACACCCAAAACTCTGAAAGAAGGTGTACCTAAAGAGGACGCAGAAGAAACTAAAACTAAGCTTGAGGAAGCTGGAGCTAAAGTTACTGTTAAGTAATTTAGGTTTCTAAGTTATTTCTGAGCTGAATTAGAAAGTTAAGGAATGTTCTTCTGAACATTCCTTTTTTTGTGGTGATATTATATTTAACCCTTGCAACCCAAATATCCTTGAAGGTTAGGATTAGGAGATACAAAGCTTTGATCTTCTGCCTTGTACTTACTAAAATAGGGTAGACATTTGCCTACCCTACGCAGCAATTGCGATCGCAATTATAAATTGAATTTGATCAATTACTCTCTGCCCATGACCTGATTCTTCAAAGATTTAAACTCTTGACCTAATTCCTGACGAGAAGAATTAGTCAATAGGTAGCGATAGACAAACCAGCCTGTATAGCCCAAACCAACAAGCTCAAAAGTAGGAGCTAGTAAAGGAATATCGTTAATTGCGGAAATGATCGCCAAAGTCACCTTAACGGCAATAATGCCCAAGAAAATTAGCAGTAAATTAACCAGCAGCTTTTGATTACTGTCAATGACGCTTTTGAGAATATCAAAGATCTGAGTTAAAAAACTTGTGCCGATGTTCAAATATTCTTGAACCGCACTGTCTCCTGGTACAGTTTTAGCTGGCTTAGGGGTAATCATACCTGCGGATTCACCGTTCAACCCTGTGGTAGCTGTTTCCTGGGTTTCAATGACTTCTGGAGTATTTGATTCCATATTTTATGCTCTCCTGTTGTTTAAATGAGTATTAGTCAGCTACTGCTATGACTTAATTTATGATGACTATACTTTTGCTCATACTACCAAACACCCTTGAGGTTAGATCTGATTGCATGGGCAATTATTAACAGTCTTGAATCTGCTCTCACAGTATAGTAGTTGGTCTAGGTCAGATTATAGGGATTAATTAGATATATTGCCAATTTTCGCTCTTATAAGAGCATTCTCTACCGTTGATAGACCATACTAAGTCTGTTAATCTTAATTTCACCTTTATATTAAGGTAATGATTTCTCAACATTTGTTGGTAGTTTTGGCTTAACTAAATAGCTCAACAAAAAAGGGACACCCTATCGACTGTAAATAAGATATCCCATATCAGACTGAATATAAATCAGCCAGAAGATTCAATTTGCTGCTGTATTCGGCTAAGAAACTGCCGCTGCTGCTTTAGTTGTCTGCTGGCTTGAGGATTGGGCAGTACGACAGTTAATTTCACAAGAATTATTTGGGCTTTCAATTAGCCTAATCTTATCTAACTCTGCGCCAATTTCCTTAATCGGCGATCGCAATAAATCGGCAATCCTCACGGCAATATTCTCGGCGGTGGGTACTACGTCTGCAAAATACTCAATATCTTTGTTGAGAAAAGTATGATCAAAAGGTTCGACCACATATTCATCAATTACGCCTTGCAAGGCACCTAAATCGACTAACATTCCTGTCCGAGAATCGATCTCTCCTGCAACCGTCACTTCTAGATGATAATTATGTCCGTGACCATTAGGACGAGCGCACTTACCATATATCTCCTGGTTTTCTTCAAAGCTCAAGCTGGGAATAGCTAAACGATGCGCTGCACTAAAGTGAGTTTTTACAGTTAAGGTAGCTTCCATATTATTTCCTTGATAGTCTGTCCAAAGTTCGGGATGTTCGTATAGTCTGACGTTGACCAGGGGTAAATGGGGAGCAAGTCTTTGCCAGATGATTCGTGAGATATTTTCTGTTGTCGGTAGAGTCTCTTGAAATTCTGCCCAGGTGTCGTTGAGGTAAGAATAATTTAATTGACTAGTAACTTCTCTTTTAATTACCTGCTTGACCACCGATAGATTTTCTACCATACCGTACTGGTCTAATTCTCCTTCCAAGGAGGCATATAGAACATAGTTATGTCCGTGTCCATGAACTTTACTACAGGCACCAAAAAGACGTTGATTTTCTGCTTCGTCAAACTCTGGCAGCCAGTAGCGATGACTGGCAGAAAATTGAGCGCGGCGATCGATAATGCACTTCATATATTGAGCTGAAACTCGGTTAATGTAAAGTTAAGTAAATTTATGTCTTTATTGTAGCAAAATTAGTCATTCAATCAGGTGAACATTCCATTTTCTATGGTACTTTTGCTGAGCTGGAGATACGCAAAAAAATGGCAATTCAACTTAAAGTTAGCGGCTAGCAGCTAATAACGAAAAGCTTATCAGTAAGATAGGCTGGCAGCTTTGCCCAAATAAGTCCCGTCGCTAAGTTGCTTGAGAATAAAGTCTGCTACGTCTGGACGAGAGATAGTCAGGCTTGTATTGCGATCGCTGCTGGGGAAACCATGACGATATTTCCCCGTGCGAGACCCTTCAACAAAAGCTGCGGGGCGAATAATTGTCCAATCGAGGTCGCTTTGTCGAACATATTTTTCTTGTATTTGATGGTCGGCAAACACTTTGCGCAAGATAAAGCCAAACATAATATATTTCCAGTAAAAGTTTAGATTACTCCAGCTATCCCCTGCACCTAAAGTAGACTGGCAGATGAATCTTTTAATGCCTGCTTTTTCTAATGCTTGAATGATGTTTTTTGTACCTTGCGATCGCACGTTTCCAGAGAGTTTTTTACCCGATCCGAGAATGCAGATAGCAGCATCATGACCGATTACCGCTTGTTCTACTAAAGCTGGATTCATTACATCCCCTGTAAAGATATTGAGATTTGGATGCTGAAGGTTTAACTTATTAGGGTTACGGACAAATGCCGTAACATTATGTCCTTGTTCTAAGGCTTGCTCTACAACTTGACTGCCAATGCTTCCTGTCGAACCAAAAATTACTAATTTCATGGATTTCTTTTCTCCTAAACTCGAACACCTTTAGCTTAGGAAAACTGAAAAATCTCAACTATCAAATTCCGAGCGAACTATCATAATCTTGCAATCGCTTTTATGAAATGGTTTAATTTTGACACTAATATGAAAAATCAAATTGAGCGATCGCTTTTGGCGCGAGTCAATAGTTTAGACCAAGAGAATGAAATCTTTTGAAGAAAAATATCCTTACGTAAGTGCTTGGGTTTTAGATGGTCAGATAGAAATTGGCTATGGTGAATATGATGATGTATTTATTAGAGCCACTGATGCAGGTGGTGTAGCTTGGGAAAGTAACGCTAAGTTTTCTTCTGTGGATGAAGCTTTATCTGCTTTAGATAAAGGCATCGCCGAGTGGTGTGATGAAATAGGGGTAGATTTGGATTTAAATCTAAGACTAAGTGATTTTTAGAATTATGTTTGCTCGTCTTGTTTACTTTTATAAACAGCTTGTTCCCGATTACAAGCTGATTTCATTTGCCTTAAAGTAATATTTTTCACGTTAATTAAGTTGGCAACAGAGAGGTCTGCACTAGATATCTTTAAGAATAAGCAGAGATGGCAGAATAAGAGAGCGGTAATCATCAGTAACAATTAGTATCCTTTCTGTATTATCTAAAGAACTAATTGTAAACTTAGTTAAGCTTATGGTTTCTTTAGATTTAAAGCTTGAAGTAAAGTTTAATTAGTGTTTGCAGGATTGTAGTTATAGCTACTGCCGAGAAAACCGAAAACTTGAATATAATTAGTATCAAAAATACTGGATTCAAATTATGGCAAATCCAGCTAAGCAACGGTCGAAAAATAGCTCATCCCAGTTTTCTGTACCAACTACTCTCCGTCAAAAAATAAGACTTCAACACCTACAAAATCCTGCTGGGGAAGGTCGCTGTTGTTTTAAATCAGAACACACGCTGTTTATATCTCTTGCTCCCCGTCCAATTGAATATGTGCAGGTTCAAGACGGAAAAACTCATACAGGTCTTTATCAAAGAGGAGAGATTTTAATTACCCCTGCCAACACCCCCTTATTCGTTCGTTGGTCAGGTAACGAAGACTGTTTTCAGATTCGACTGACTAACGAGTTTCTTCAAAACATTGCTGGTGAAACTTTAAATCAAAATCCAGATCGCCTAGAGTTATTGCCAGCATTTCAGGTTCGCGATCCTCAACTCGAAGCGATCGCTATGATGCTACTAGCTGAATTCCAACAAGAAGATGCTAATAATGGACTTTATCTTGATTCTCTGACGAATGTTCTAGCAGTGAACTTGCTCAGACACCACACCCTTAGTAAACCCCAGTTGCCAATCTACGAAGGAGGTTTACCCCCACGTCAACTGAGTCAAGTATTTGATTACATCGACGCTTACTTGGAGCGAAATATTAAACTCGTAGATTTGGCTCAACTACTAAATATGAGTTCATTTCACTTCAGCCGTCTGTTCAAACAATCAATTGGCATAACGCCTCACCAATATGTAAGCCAGCAACGAATAGAAAGAGCCAAGCAATTATTGACACAAACAGAGCGATTAATTACGGATATTGCTTTAGAATGTGGTTTCAGCAGCCATAGCCATCTTAGCAAACAGTTTCGGCAGTCTATTGGTATGACACCAAAAACATACCGTTCGAGCTACAAAAAAGAAGCAGCTCGATCTTGAGCCTGAAAATGCAGGCGATCGGCAATTCTAAATATCTCTTGTCCTGTATGAAGATACTGGTCGTTGTAGTTCATCGTAAACCACTTCAATTCTTTGATCCCGTCACCAATGTGATTGAGGCAGTAATAAAGATTACTAGCAACTCCCGCAAGCTGAGAAGGATTGGGCTGAGAGGAGATTTTTTGCTGCGCTTGCTGCCAATATTCTTCACAGTTATCCAAATATGCTTCAAAATCTGACATCAGCTCATCATCAAAGGGATCGGCGGATAAGTTGTCTATTTCTGGCTCTAAGGGTTCGAGAATCTGCTTAACAAGCTGATGAATGGGAAAGTAAATTTCTCTCAACCACTGTTCGTAAGTGATTTCTGGTGGAGAATAAGCCCGCTGCTGCTGATACTGTCTTTGAGCAGCGGCATTTTTTGTCTGCTGGCTAACCCAAAAGTCGCTGGTTTGACCTAACTGTTGCTGGCGGTCGTATATACGCCTGCTTTTAACGTTACCGAGGACTTCATAAGCTGCATTAAGAGCCACAATGCGATCGCAACTTTTGGTAGCGGGTTGGCTGTCGGGGTGAAACTGCTTGGCTAACCGTCGATAAGACAGCTTAATTTCCTGCTGAGTAGCTTTGGGGTTAACTTGAAGTACTTGATAGTGATTCACGGTGGGACATAGATTAGCTGGTAGAAAAAGTTGAAACAGCATCGCGAGGGGATTGGCGACTTACTGAAAAACTCCGTTAAAAACTTAGTTAAACACGGGTCGATCTAAATCGGCAAATAGAGGCGTACTAAGATAGCGTTCGCCGAAGCTGGGCTGAATCATCACAATTAGCTTATCTTTATTTTCTGATTTTTGCCCTACCTTAATGGCGGCGGCCAAAGCTGCACCCGTAGAAATGCCAGATAGTAAGCCTTCTTCACGAGCTAGACGGCGACCAAAATTGATTGCTTCCTCATCGGTAACGGTAACAACTTCGTCGATTAAATCGACCTTTAATACTTCGGGGATAAAACCTGCACCAATTCCCTGGATTTTGTGCGAACCTGGTTGACCACCTGAAAGCACGGGACTACCTATGGGTTCAACGGCGATCGCTCTTAGTACAGGCTTGTATCTTTTCAATACCTCTGCCGTACCTGTAATGGTGCCTCCTGTCCCTACACCCGCCACAATCATATCGACTTGACCTTCCGTGTCTGCCCAAATTTCCTCGGCAGTAGTACTTTTATGGATTTCAGGATTGGCAGGGTTGTTAAACTGCTGGAGTATATAAGCGTCGGGGACACTCTCACTAATCTCCTGTGCTTTTCTAATGCAGCCGCCCATTCCCTCACTGCCAGGAGTCAGCTCAAGCTGTGCGCCATAGGCTTTCAACATTGCCCGCCTTTCCTTGCTCATAGTTTCAGGCATGGTCAAAATTAGCTTGTATCCCTTCGCCGCCGCCGCCATTGCCAAAGCAATACCCGTGTTACCTGATGTTGGCTCAACCAAAATAGTTTTGCCAGGAGAAATTGCCCCTTCTGCTTCGGCAGCATTAATCATATTTACGCCGATACGATCTTTAACTGAGGCAGCGGGATTCATTCCTTCAAGCTTAACCAGGATTTTAGCAACGCAGCCTTCGGCTTGGGGAATACGATTTAGCTGTACCAAGGGAGTCTTGCCCACTAGCTCGGTAACATTTTTTGCAATTTTCATCTCTATAGGACAGGTAAAGGTTCGTACCTTTTATTTTGCTGGTTGACTAGCTACTCAGTCCAGTAAATTCTTATTAGTTCATGATTTTTAGCGCCTGATTCTGCCGTCTAGTTGCGAAAATCTGAGCAACAGTTGGAAAATCTATACTTCTAGCTGAGATCGATTTATGAAGATATGTGCCTAAATCTCTACCCAAATATATGCCCCAAAACTATCCGCCCCCACAAGTAAATAACAGAGTTACTACTCACGGGGGCGGTCTAGAGGGTCTCTTAGTCGAAACCTAACTGCTGGAAGGAACTCCAACAATGTCTACCTAGCTGTTTCTGATGAAACTAAAGATGCGACTGTTAAAGAACAGCCCCAGCACGCAGCTGGCTATCATCAACTAGGAGACCCATGTTACTACTATGTTCTGTCATGGGCATCACCTCCTGCTTCCCTAAAGGACAATTTTGATACATTACCTTTAATACTTTTGTATCTAGTTTTCTGTATCTGTAATCAATATAACGGAGTTTTATAGTTTCGACAATATTCAACCCAGCGAGAAGCTATTGAGGTATGACAGCCCCAGTGTAGATGGAGATAGGAAGCATGAACCTGCTTAACATTCCAGCCCTCACTCTGGATCGAACTCGACCTATGAACCCCTTTTAACTGCCACTGAGGATATTCAGAAGTCATAATAAGCCGCGAGCGATGAAATTCATGTCCTACAGCAGTTTGTTTGGCTGTTACCATCACGCTGTCTTGTAAGGCGATCGCTTTTCTGTAACCTAGAGTCAGTTTTGATTTCATCGTCACAGTACTGGGTATGATCCCGACTAATGACCAGGTTTGCTGCTGTAAATCGATCAGTTGCTCGCAGAGATACATCAATCCCCCACATTCGGCATAGGTTGGCATTTCCTGGCTAATTAGCTGCTTGAGCTGCTGTAATACTTGCTCGTTGGCTGCCAGCTCAGAGGCAAACACTTCAGGAAAACCACCACCAAAATATAAGCCCTGAATATTGAGTGGGATATTGGTATCTTCCAGGGGACTCCAAAAGACTAATTCGGCTCCTAGCTCAGTCAGAAGATCTAAATTATCTTGGTAATAGAAATTAAAGGCTCGGTCTCTAGCAACCGCAATTCTAACTCTGTTTGCTTTTGGCTCTTGCTGTATAGACTCGTGCCGATCAACTAGGAATTTGGTATTGTGTGGCAATGATGACTGACCGACCAAAGGTAATAACCTGTCCCAATCAAAGCAAGTCTGGGCTAAGTCGGCGAGTCGTGCAAATACGTCCTGTATTGTAGATAATTCAGCTGAGGGAACCAAACCTAAATGGCGATCAGGAATACTCACGGCAGTATTACGCCGCAAAACTCCCACAATAGGTAGATTAATACTATTTAAGGCCGTTTCTAATAGCTCCAAATGGCGATCGCTAGCCACCTGATTGAGAATTACGCCGATAACCTTTACCCTGGGGTCGAGGTTAGCATAACCATAAGCGATCGCCGCTGCCGAAGTTGAGAGGCGAGAACAGTCTAAAACCAGTAGTACAGGTAAATTAAGCAGTCTAGCAATGTGTGCCGTGCTGCCATAATCATTGCGTAATTCTGGCTGGCTAACATGATAAATGCCGTCAAACAAGCCCATTACTCCCTCGACGAGGGCATATTCTGCCGCCTGAGCATGACGCTGATAGCAATTTTTTACGTAATCAGGAGAAGTCAAAACTGGATCTAAATTGCGGCAGGCTAAACCAGTTACAGCGGTATGAAACATCGGATCGATGTAGTCAGGACCTACTTTAAAAGATTGCACCTGCTTACTTTTTGTAGCTAAGTAAGCCAACATCGCCAAGGTAATAGTTGTCTTACCGACTCCAGAGCGATCTCCTGCAATTACTAAACCCATATCATCTGTGTTAATGAAACATCAACTTTGGTCGCAAACTGAATTAATATAGACCCGAATTTTAGCTGGGGTTTTGGGAACTATATAAAAGAGTGTATTCGAGACCTTCTATTTTTTAGACATTTAATTTTCCTTGCTTATTCCCCCGATAAACTTTCAGCAATATCATGAATAACAATTTTCAGAGTCCACTACAGGTTCTTAAAGTAAAATCAAGAACAGGCTGGTCTGGCTGTATCGAAATAGAAGAACCCTATGACCCTTCCATTAGCTGGAATGTTTATTTGCTGGAAGGAAAAGTTCAGTATGTGAGTACTAGTTTAGGACAGCAGGAACGACTAGATTATCTTTGGCACCGTTTTAAACTAGGCTTAGAATGCCCGCAAATAGAGCTGACAGAAACCTCGGAATATGCTCAACTGTGCCAGGCTTTGTCCAGCCAGCAGTCTAACGAATCGGAGGTCAAAAAGCAACTATTTCGATTTTGCCGTGAGGGAATGGTCAATGTTTTGGGTATTGAAAAAGCCCATATTCAGCTAGTACCAGCTCGCAGAATCAAAAAAGCAATTATCAGTTTTAGCTTAGAGAAATTACTGGCAAAACTAGAGGAACAGGTCAAAATTAATCGATGTATTCGAGCTTATCTTGGTTCTCCTTTTAATCGTCTCTATTTGGAGCAAAAAAATGCTTTGAAATTCTATCAGATTTGGAAACCTAAATATGCTACCCCAGAGCTACAGGCGATCGCACAAAGCCAAAAATTGTCAGCCTTTGTGAGTTTGTTTGTCGCCAAAAATAGTCTGTATCAAATTGCCACCAAAACGAATGTAGACATAGTATTTTTAGGCAAACATCTTCAGCAGTCCGTGGTCGAAAAGTTAATTAATCTTTTTCCTTTCAAAGAACTTACTCCTGAAGAGGCGCGTCTCAAGCAGCAGCATCAAGAAAATAGCTCTCCCCAGTCCCAGTCTCAAGCTGCCAAGGCGCAGACGGCAAAAAATGAGCAAACCGCTTCTACTACTACCTTAGTGGTCTGTATCGACGACAGTAAGACAGTTCAGAAACAGGTGCGAATGACCCTAGAAGCAGGAGGATATCGAGTACTAAGTATTCTCGACCCCACCTTGGCTCTTAAAAAATTATCTCAACACCAACCAGCGGTAATTTTTATGGATATTAATATGCCTAACCTGAACGGCTATGACCTTTGCAGCTTATTAAGAAAATCTCAGAGATTTAAAAACATACCGATTGTGATGCTGACAGGAAGAGACGGCATGATTGATCGGGTTCGAGCCAAAATAGTCGGTGCCACAGATTATTTGACCAAGCCTTGCGACCCTAACAAATTAATCACCCTAACTAAGGTGTTAGAAACTTCCGCGGCAAATGATAGCCAAAAACTGGTCGAAAGCAACTAGTTGCTTAAGTCTTAACGAGAAAAATATTTGGCAGCTATAAAGCTGACGCTAACTATCTGATGGTATTTTTGAACGTTTTTTGGGAATTATAGTACCAACCAGATTGTTGACTTGAAAATGATAGAAAACGTAGTTATTTATTATGAAAACCATTCTAATTGTTGAAGATACCCATGCCGAAAGGCAAATGAGTTCCGCCTTATTGTCCCATGCTGGTTTTGAAGTAGCAGTAGCTGACTGTGCTGAAGCAGCCTGGTCATGGCTTAATGCCAATCCAGCTCCCAATTTAATTCTGCTAGATATTGTCATGCCAGGAGAAAGCGGCTTGGATCTGTGTCGCAAAATTAGAGAGCATAACGACTGGAAAGATATTCCAATTCTCTTCTGTAGTTCTAAAGCGGAGGAATTTGATCGTTTTTGGGCAATGCGTCAGGGAGGGAATGAGTACATTACTAAGCCTTATGTCCCCCAAAATTTGGTCGATCAGGTAACTAAGTTTGCTAATTAAACTGACTTTTAACTACGCCAATTCTATATTTTGACCCAGTAGATTTAGAAATATTGCTCGACAGTTTGGTTGAAAACTTTACTTTTAGCAGACCAAACAATCAAAATTTTTTTGACGGCTTCTCGCTCTCATTCTGAAATTGATTAAAGTTTGCTGTTGGGAAGTTAGAAGTTACATCACGTAGAGCCACCAAGCCCGTCAGGGTGTATTGGGGCAAGGCTTTGCCACCGAGTTCCCTTTATGCTCTGACCGTTGATGAATATCTAACAAACATTTCTCTGCTGCCATCACCAGTAAAGCTACTACAGTTTGATTTTCTGTATTATGGTTATTGATCAAGAATACTTCGCCGTTGAATTAGCATCCGAGATTGTTCTGGGGTTGCCCTTAAATGAGATGACCACAGTAGCTCAATTCGAGATACAAAACATCTGCCCTGTACCTGGAGTGGCTAGCTTCTGGTATGGAGTAGTCAGTTTTAAAGGTTCTTTGCTCTGGATTTTGGATAGCGATCGCTTTTTTGATTTGCAGCCCAAGGGTCAAAAACTGCCCCAAAAGTTAACCGCCGTGATTGTGAAGAATCGACTGTCTAGCAGCAATAAGCAGGTGGCGATCGCTACTCAGCAGCTAAGAGGAATTGTAGCAGTCGCACCAGCAAACTTTAAGCCTTTGTCCGAGCGAGCTTCTCCTCAGCTACGTCTATGCTGTTCAACAATGGCATATACCGAGAAGCAGAATCTTCATATTGTCGATTCTGCGGCTTTATTGCAACAACTACACCAACAGTCAATGCTGGTATCTACCTAAATTAAATTGCATATATTGAATTATTAATTATTTGAATTATTAGGAATTAAGTCTATGTCTGATAACACTGGTGATATTGTCAGTAAAATAGTTGAGGCCAATGCCTTAGAAAGCTCGGGCGAAATTGACTCTGCGATCGCTCTCTATCAAGAGATTCTAGAGCTGGATCGTGGGGGGAACTACGGAGATGTTGCCCAACAAGCTCTGGATAATCTGCAACAATCTACCCCGGAAGCGCCAATCAGCGTGGAGAAGGAGCGTCATGCACCTCAAACTCAAACTCAAAAATCTTCTTCTCTCTGGTCGAGACTGAGCATCAAAGGTAAGACCAGCGTAGTTCTGATTGGGGTAGCACTCAGTTCTAGTATCGGTATTGGTACAGTAGCTTATGTTTTGGCAAATAAAACCATTGCTGGACAGACCAATAAAATCGAACAGGAAAAGACCTACGAGATGACCAAGGAAATTGCCTTGTTTATGCGTAATCGCCTTGCCGATATCGAAGCAATGTCCCACATGGCAATGCTAACGGATTTCGACCTCAGAAAGAACACTACAGTTCAGCAAAAACAGCAGGTTCTAGCTCAATATCTCAAAGCATATGGCAACACATACCATAACATTGCTGTGTTTGATATTAAAGGAAATCTCATTGCTAGTGATTCGGGAGAACCAAAAAATAATCATAAAGATAGAATCTATTTTAAGGAAGCACTAAGAACTGGCAAACCCTACATCAGTCAGCCAATTTATTCTAAGAGTACGGGAATCTTTGCTGTTTATACTTCTGCCAGAATCAAAGATACTAAAACTGGAGAAACTGTTGGGGTAATTCGCGCCAGAATTCCCGTCGAAAATATTCAAAATATTATTTTGGCGGACAAGACTTTCGACGCTTATTTAATGGATGCTCAAGGGCAAATTTTCTCCACCTCTAATCAAGCAGACCAAGCAAAATTAGTTGCCGCAGGTAAAGATAAATCTGCTCTACCCGCTTTCTTTGATTTCCAGAGCGAACTGAAAAAAGAAATTGAGTGGCGTACAGAGAGCCTAAAACCATCCGCTACAGGACGGCAACAAAGAGTCAGAAGCAATAAATCTATCTTTCAAGGACAGTCAGAAATTGCCTACCTTACTAGTTTCAAAGAAATCGACAATATTTCCGTACAAGATATTTCTGATCTCGGCTGGAGTATCTTAGTTACGGTTGATAAAGACCAGTTGTTAGTTGCCCAGAGACAACTGTTGCAGGTGTTTGTCTTAGGATCAATAATTTCGGGGCTAGTTGTAGCCGCTTTATCGCAGCTAATTGCCGATCGCGCCACCCGTCCTGTAATTGAGGCGGCAGAAGCAGTAGATAAAATTGGTCATGGGGATTTGAGCTACAAGCTTCCTATCAATGGCGAAGATGAGCTAGCAGTCTTGAGTGCTAACATCAACCGCATGGCGGGGCAGATCGAGGATTTGCTGTTTACTCAAGAGGCAGAAACTAACCAACAGCGTCAAGAAAAAGAAGCATTGCAACAGGGGGTGATGGGTCTGCTACTCGATGTGGAAAACGCCCAAAAAGGAGATCTGACGGTTAAGGCACAAATGACCGATGGTGCAGTGGGTTCGATCGCCGATGCTTTTAATACAACCATGAGAAAGCTACGAGGATTGTTGAAAGAAGTCCAGACAGTTTCCACGGAGGTTGGTCAATTATCCCTGGCAGGGGAAGACTCGGTGCGTCAACTTTCAGAATCAGCTTTGACTCAAACCGCTGAAATTAGCCAGGCATTAGGCAGTATTGACGAAATCAACCAGTCCGTCGCTACCGTTGCTAACTATGCCCAAGAAGCAGCCCAAATTGCCCGTAATGGTTCGATTCAGGCCAAAGAAGGGGATCTAGCAATGGATGCGACGGTTAACAGTATTGAGAAAATTCGCGACACCGTTGCTTCTACATCTAAGAAGGTAAAACAGCTTGCCGAATCCTCCCAAGAAATTGCTCAAATTGTGGAAATTATTTCGGGTATTTCCGAGAAAACCAACCTTCTTGCTTTCAATGCTTCGGTTGAGGCGGCTAGGGCGGGAGAACACGGCGAAGGATTTAGAATTGTTGCCGAAGAAGTCCGTCGTTTGGCAGATAGAACGACCGATGCGACCAAGGATATTCAGCAGCTAGTAACGACAATTCAGCAAGATACAACTTCGGTACTGCAAGGGATGGAAACTAGTACTTCTGAAGTTGTCAACGGTAGTGAATTGGTACATATGACCAAGTTGAATCTCCGTAGTCTGGCAGAAACTAGTAAGCAAATTGATGAGTATCTCAAATATATATCTACTAGCACGACTGACCAAACTAATACCTCTATGGTAGTTAACGAGAAAATTAGCGGTATCGCTACCATTGCCAAAATCAACTCTACCGAGGCGGAAAACGTCGTGCAGTCATTACAGACTCTAGTATCAGAAGCGGAAAATCTCCAGTCATCCCTGTCCCAATTCAAGCTAGAAGCCTAAAAACGCGATGACCCCTCGGGTTCGCTTCGCGATCGCAGCGAGTACTATTACTTGAGCCAAGTAATCAGTTACCGATCCTAAGTAATAATTTATTTAAGCAATCTGATTAAAATGAGTTCTCAATTAGATCCAGCCATTCTCGCTGCTATTACCGCCGAGGCCCGCCAGTGTTTTCTCGAAGAAGATGCCCCTGAATATATCGAGATGCTGGGAGCGGGGATTCAAAATCGTGCTGAACCAGATTTTAATGCTTTATTGCGAGCGGCTCACTCTCTCAAAGGTGGTGCAGGTTTAGCTTCTTTGACCAGCTTGCAGCAGCTAGCTCACAAGCTAGAGGATGTTTTGGTTGGTTTACAGCAAGACAAAATCCCAGAAATCGACCTCGCTTGGGCATTGGTAGAAAACAGCATCGATGAAATCGGTTTTGTCGTCAGTCAGGCACACACTGTAGATGAGGCGATCGCTAATCCAGAGCTAATTGTTGCCCTCAAAGCTTTAGTTGGCGAAAACTCTGAGTCGCCAGAATCTGATGAACCCTCACTTGGCGGCAGCAATAATGAGCTAATTCGTAGCACTCTGACAGAAGAGCTAGAAAATAGCTTTATTGTGATTGAGGAGCTGGAATTAGATACGGAAGCGGCAGTACTCGAATCTTTACTATCGGGCTTTGCTGATGAATGTATCTTTATGAGTGAAACCTTAGAGTTGCCCTGGCTGGCAGAAGCAGTTGCCCCCATTGGCGAGGCATTAGGATCAGATCCCATTGAAGCCTTACTGTTAACCAAAGAGATTATCGTTCAGCTACGTAGCTCTATTGCCGATCATTTAGAGTCCCTTGAAGCTAACTCCGCAGAATTACCAGCCCTACAGGGCGCTAGTAACAGCCTTGTAGTTAATACTCTCAACGAAGACCTCGAAGAACTATGTCAGGCGATCTCCGAGCTGGAGATGGATACTCCTGAGGCAGTTATTCAAGAGGCGATCGCTAGTTTTGTTGATGAATGTAGCTTTATGAGTGAAACCTTGGAGCTATCTTGGCTTGCAGAGGCGATCGCTCCCATTGCTCAAATCTTACAGGAATGCGATGCTTTAGAAGCACTTTTGACAGTTCAGGAATTGGTAGTTGAAATCCGTCAGCAGCGAGATACTTACCTAGAGCAGAAGCTGTCTGCGTCGGTAGAAGCCGAACCAGAAGCAGTATTTAGTAGTCAGGTTGAGCCAGGTGCGGATGACCATGATGAGGTCGAATCTGAAGGTGGATTCTTTGACTTTGGTGAAAATGAAGAAGATGCGGCATTATCCACCGTAATGTTTGCTCCACCTGTCTTATCTCCAGAAAAAATTGTGCAAAAAGTAGCGGAGGTGCAAAAACCCGCTGCCAATACTCAGGTTAAAATATCTCTAGAAAAACTAGAGGGAATGACGAACAATGTTGAAGAATTGATCCTGAGTCAATCTCGCATTAGCCGCCAACAAAGGGTTTTAAATCAGGCAAATCGTCGTCTTCGCTTATTGACTCGCCAATTTGAACCGATTCGAGAGCAAATCCAGGATCTATATAACCAGCTTGCAGTCAATTCAGCCACTAATAACGATAATTTTAATGACTCTAGCAATGATTTCGATTCTTTAGAAATGGATCGCTATACCGATCTCCATTCCAGTCTGCAATCTTTCCAGGAATTGATGCTGCAAATCCAAGAAACCCGTACAGACATTGACTTTGTGGATCGAGAGTTATCAGAGGACTTGGAAAGTAGTGAGAAGAATTTAGATATTCTCTATTCCAAGGTTACGGATTCTCGACTAGTTCCTTTTGAGACTTTAGCTAAAAGATTTATTCCTCAAATTCGAGGCTTGAGCCAGCGTTTTGACAAGCCAGTAAATTTAGAGATTGAAGGTAAGCATACTTTAGTCGATCAGATTCTGCTCGAACAACTGCAAACTCCTCTAACTCACCTCCTCAATAATGCTTTCGACCACGGGATTGAGCCTAAATACGATCGCCTGGCTGCTCAAAAACCAGAAACAGCGATAATTACTCTTGAGGCTAAACTCGAAAATAATCAGCTCGTCATTACGATCAAAGATGATGGTGGTGGTATCAATCCCGAAAAAGTGTTTCAGCGTGCCGTCCAAAGAGGAATTTGCCCAGCAGATAAATCAATCAAGGATTTTCGTCCCGATGAAATTGTTAACTGGATTTTTGAACCAGATTTTTCGACTGCGGCTAAAGTAAGCGACATTTCAGGACGGGGTATGGGTTTGGATATTGTCCTTAATCTAATCCTACAGCTACGGG
>JBCBWB010000093.1:0-21894 GCA_039817275.1 Cyanobacteria bacterium J06648_1
AGTGCCTTTTTTGCTTCCAATTTGTTTTTCCAGTGGCTAGTATTTATTGCTGTCTGGATGATTCTGCGAGTAATTATTGTCGATAAAAATCAGGGGCAGAGTCTGGGTCGCTGGGCGTTGGATATGATGGTGGTCGATCCTCGCTTTGATCGCCTACCCGAACTGTTAGCGCTGAGTAAAAGAGAACTGATCTTAGGCTGTGCTTCTGCCTTGGCGATCGCTGGTTTACAGATCAACTTCCGCAACGGTTTATCGATGCTGTTGCTTTTAACTCCGTTAATGGTAGACTGCGCTTTGGCTTTTTTAGATGACGAAAATAATCTAGCTGGACACGATCGCGTGGCGGAAACTTTAATGATCCAAACAGAAAGAGGTTTTTCTCTCGATTTACGGCTAAAAAAAATATTTGGTGAAATTCAAGGTCGTATGCGAAGATAGTAAGCTGCGTGTATATTATCTGTACCCGTACAAGTTATCCTGAACAAAAGTTATGGCAAGCAAGAAAGGCGTTCGTATCGTAATTACATTGGAATGTACTGAGTGTCGTACCAATACCGACAAGCGTTCCCCTGGGGTATCTCGCTATACCACCATGAAAAACCGACGTAATACCACTGGCAGAATGGAACTGAAGAAATTCTGTACCCACTGTAATCGTCATACCGTCCACAAAGAGATCAAGTAAGAGAAACTTAAATTTATTCAGATTAATTTAGGTCAGTTTATTTATTTGAGTAATCTAGAGCGAAATTAGAAATTAGTTAAACCAAGAATCATGGCATATTATCGTAAACGTCTTTCCCCTATTAAACCTAGCGATCCCATCGATTATAAAGATATCGAACTGCTACGGAAATTTATCACCGAAAGAGGCAAAATTCTTCCCCGTCGGATCACAGGCTTAACCGCCCAGCAGCAAAGAGATTTGACTGTAGCAGTCAAAAGAGCAAGAGCGATCGCCTTATTGCCTTTTGTTAATGCAGAAGGTTAAATAAAACGCTATTTTTACGGCTCGGTGGAGATAATTAGCCAGCGAAAAGTAAACTATAAAGTAGTGTCGTAAGCAGTCGAGTACAAAGCTGGTGGAACAAGGAAAGCTGATTGAATTCAGAGTGCAAGGAGAACGTCGTCTTGCAGTTGCCGAAAGACCAGAAGGAAAAAAAGATTGGATCGTAATTGATGCAGGGGGACAGTCACACAAGATACGCCCCCAAAGAGTCGATTACACCGTTGCCGGTACGTATGAGTCTGCCGACATAGATGGCTTTATGTCTGAGGTAGAACCATACATAGACCCTAGCAGCTTAGAAATAGCCTGGGAAATGTTGAGCGAAGATAAAGAAACTGCTACACCGCAACAAATGGCAGAACTATTATTTTCTGAGCAAAATCCAGCTGCTTGCTACGCAGCTCACTGTTTGCTAAGTGAAGACAAGGTATATTTCAAGCAAAAGTCGGATTATTACGAACCTCGCCCTGCTGCTCAGGTAGAAGAAATTAAACACCAGCTTGAAGTCCAGGCAGAGAAAGAAAAAGAAAAAACAGAATTTGTCGATCATCTCAAACAGGCGCTTGCAGGTGAATCAATCTCCTGGAGCGAAAGCGAACGTCTGCGCTTAGAGGCGATCGAAAAAGTAGCCTTGCAAACAGGCAACGCCTCTAAACTGGCACAGGAAACAATCAAGGAAGCAGGGAGAAACTGCGATCCCAAAGGTGCGTTTGAGCTACTCGTAGATTTAGGCTGGTGGAGTAAGCACGAAAATCTATTTCTACGCCGTAGTGCTTATCCAACAACATTCTCTAAGAAGGTACTTGATGTGGCGCAACCCCGTCTGCAATCCGATCCTGCCGAAAGCAACGATGAACGTTTAGACCTGACCCATCTCAAAGTTTGTACCATTGATGATGAAAGCACCACAGAAATAGATGATGGTCTGAGCGTTGAATATCTTGAAGCTGGGACAGCAAAGATCTGGATTCATATTGCCGATCCGACTCGCATCGTCAATCCAGGAGATGAGCTAGATTTAGAAGCTCGTCGTCGCAGTACCAGTCTCTATTTGCCGACGGGAATGGTTTCCATGTTTCCTCCAGAATTAGCTACAGGTCCGATGAGTTTGGTGCAAGGACAAGTATGCTCTGCCCTTAGTTTTGGGGTTATTCTCGATGAAACTGGCGGCATTCAGGAATATGAGATCCATCCTAGTCTGATTAAGCCCACCTACCGTCTTACCTATGATGATGTAGATGAGATGCTGCAAATAGGAGTGCAAAACGAGCCAGAAATTGCCGATCTAGCCAAAAGCTCATACCTCAGAAGAAGCTGGCGCAAATCTCAGGGGGCAATTCAGATCAAGATGCCTGAGTCAGTTATCAAGGTCAAGGACAATGAGGAGGTAACTATTGAACTAATCGATAGTTCTCCTTCTCGCCAACTTGTGGCGGAAATGATGATCTTGGCAGGTCAAATTGGCGGCAAATTTGGCATCGAAAATAATTTGCCTTTACCCTACCGTGGTCAACCACAACCAGAACTACCGCCCGAAGAAGAATTACTCCAGCTACCAGCAGGTCCCACCCGTTTTTGTGCCATTCGTAGCTGTATGCCTCGCAGCGAAATGAGCATGTCGCCGATCCGCCATGCCAGTCTTGGTTTAGAAAGCTATGTCCAGGTAACATCGCCAATCCGTCGCTATACAGACTTGCTTTCCCATTTCCAGATCAAGGCCTATCTCAGAGGAGAAGAATTACCCTTCTCGCGGGAAGAACTCCAGGAAATTGTTTATAGTGTCAGCAGCTCTTCCTATGAAGCAACTTTAGTTGAGCGCCAAACCAAACGCTATTGGGGTTTGGAATACCTACGGCGTAATACCGACTGTATCTGGGATGTCTTGGTTTTACGCTGGCTCAGACAGGATGAAGATCTGGGCTTGATACTAATTGAAGATCTAGGCATGGAATTACCCCATCGTTTTGATCGCCCTGTAACATTGGGAGAACGCCTAGAAATGCGCGTTACCCACGCCGATCCCCAAAGAGATGAAGTGCGTTTGCGAGAGATAACCGAAGCCGAAATTCAGGCAACAACAACTTCTTAAAGTAAAAAAAATTACATATTGTTGACAAAGAGCAAACCGATTGCCATTTCAAACAAGATCCCAAAAATGTTTTTAATTTCAGTATTGCGATCGCCAACTACAGAAACAATACGACCCAATGCGGCTGATAGCCAAGCAATATCCATAGCTGTAAATAAAACCTGGCTATCAAAGTAGAGAGAGGCTAAACCCAGACCTAAAAAGAAGCCGCCGTAGGTAGCTCGAATTTCGTAAATGCCAGTTAATCCGTCTGGCTCGATGCTAACCAACTGAGCTATTTTCGTCGGTGCAATTATCCCTACAGTTCCCAGAATAACTGTAATTAGACTTCCTACCGTTGTTAAAGTTGCTTGCATCATTATTCCTGAATCTATTTATTAAATGCATGGCGATCGCATTATAATTAAACTGTACACTCAAGCGCACATTTGTTTATATGGCAAGGTATCTTACCATCACAGAAGCCAGAAAAAATCTACTAAACTTGCCAGATGAATTAGTCGATGAGCCAATTATCATTACCAAGCATGGTAAGCCTGTCATGGTTACAGTTGGCTACGAACAAATGGAATCTCTATTAGAGACTTTGGAAATATTAGAGGACAAAGAGTTTAGTTCCTTGTTAGCAGCAAGCATTAAGCAGGATCGAGAAGGAGAGACTGTTAGTTGGAAGAATTCTCAAGAAAATCTGGGCTGGTAATGTCGTATAAGCTGGAAATTACTCCTTTAGCGCTCAAGCTATTGGCAGAAATAAAAGATAGAAGAGAACAAGCAGGATTAAAACAAAGAATTGAGAAGCTCAAAATAGAGCCTGACAAACAAGGAAAAGCATTGTCAGGAAAGCTTAAAGGCTATCGAAGTGTGAGAGCGTTAGGTCAACGCTATCGAATTGTTTATCGAGTCAATAAATCCAAAATAACAGTTGTAATAGTTGGTGCTGGCATTCGCAAAGGTGGCTCGAAGAAAGATGTATATGCTGTTCTAAACAAGTTTTTTACAGATTAAGTACATCTATAGTTTTATTCTGAAGCTGAAACTGGCTCTTGGGCGATCGCCACTGTATCGCCGTCTTTAAGATAAGCGGCACCTTTCAAGACAATGCGATCGCCTGGCTCTAAGCCTTTAATTACTTCTACTGCCTGCCCTGGCAAGATTTCGCCCATAACTACGTTTTGCGCCTTAACGGTGTTGTCTGACTGCACGACAAAGGCGATCGCTCTGTTGCCCGCCTGGGGTAATAATGCTTCAATTGGCACAGCCTGTCCTTGATTGCTATCAGTACTAATAGTGGCTTGTAAAAACATGCCTGGCTTAAGATTTGTTCCCCCTGGCAAATCGACATAGACGATCGCTTGACGAGAGCTATTATCGATTAGAGGATCAATTTTTCTTACCTTGCCTGTCAGTTCAAAGTTCTGATTATTATTAGAGGTAACTCGCACCTGCTGTTCTGGCTTTACTTTGCCAATCAGAGTTTCGGGAACCTGTAGTCTTAACTCCAGGCGACCATCTTGAATAATGGAAAAGAGCATTTCCGAAGTAGAGGTAATTTGTCCGACTCTTGCTTCTCGCGAAGCGACAAGACCCGCACGAGGAGCGACAATAGTCGTATCTGCTAGCTGTGCCGTAACCGCCTCTAGTCTGCCCTGAGCCTGAGCTAATTCTGCCTGTGCTTGAGCAATGGTTTGAGGACGAGAACCTGCTTTTGACTGAGCTAGAGCCTGCTTTGCTTCATTAAGCTGCGCTTTGGTTCCCGCAAGAGCCGATTCTGCCACCCGCTCTTGATTGAGAATTTCATCCAACTGGTCGCGACTAATTGCCCCATCTGCCTGAAGGGAAGTGTTGCGCTCGACCCTTTTTTGGATGAGTTCAAGATCTGATTCTGCTTCGGCGATCGCCGATTGAGCATTGGCAACTCGTGATTCTGCCTGGGCTATTTCTTCTCGACGGCTGCCTGCCTGTAGTTCTTCTAGTCTCGCTCTTGCCTGATTGACGGCGCCTTCTGCCTGTAGTTTCTCCGCCGTTAGAACCCTGTTATTCAAGCGAGCTAGGACTTGCCCCTGTTCGACATATTCTCCTCGCTCTACCAGCACATCGGTAATTTGCAGTCCCGATGCTTGAGACATTACGGGAGTTCGCTCAAAAGCCTGAACCGTTCCCGAAACGCTCAAAGTGCTGTCAATATCCCTCGTCGTTACTTCTGTCACCGTTACTGTTTGGGCGGGAGCAAGAGATTCTCCAACTAGTTCTGATTCACTGCTATTGTCGGTGGTTTTAGGTGTAAACACTCGGCTTATGCCAACAGACAGCAAAATTCCCAAGGCAATTCCTAGGGGTAAGCCTCGTTTGCTCAGAAACGAAGCCAATTTTGATTTGGTAGCAACATCTCTTTGAGAAGTTAATTCTAGCTGAACATCTTTTGCCTGATGGGATTTAACCAAACTGCTGCTTTGAATCGGCTCAGGTTTTGGCTCATAACCTTCGACGGCATAATCTAAAAAGTAAAATCCATCATCTAGTTCAATAATATACAGCGCTTTTTGTGGCGTATATTTAGACTCAAGAGGATGCTGTTCTACGAGACTGATGTCCTGCTGGGCAAGAATATTCTCTAGGGCAAAATTATCCAGATCGCTAGGTAATTGATCTACCACCTCACTGTTCTGACTGATGCCATCAAGATCTAGTTCCTTAGGTGGGTGGTTGAGGTTGGATTGGGGATTCACAGTTTTAGCAAAAATTCTAGCTGATTAGTAATAAATACGATGCTTGATTTGAGATAATGCTTGATTTGTTTTCATTTTCAATCGTCGAGCTATTAAAGTAAAAAAACAAGCTAATTTGAGCGAATAAACAATAAGAATAAGATTGGAAATTTTTATTAAGGATGAGATAGCGAGGGACACGAGCAAAAAGGTAGATGCTAATCTAGAGAGAGTATGAGCAGCAAGCGTCTACTAAACAAATGTTTTAGCACGAATTGAGCCTGGCATAGATTAAGCCACTGTCTCTGCGCCAGCATCTGTTTCAGCAGTAAGTTTAAGCAATAAAATTATTCATCATTATAGTAATTTTGTTGTCGCTCCTACTATTAGAGAATTGCAAATTAGAGAATTTTGTCTCTTCATTTAGTTGTCTCGATTTGAGATTTGTTTTAAGCAGAATGCAGGAGTTTTGATTATGAAACCGCTTGACTGTACTAGCGCAGATTTTGAGCAGGCTGCTTTGGCTAAGTTCCGTTCCTTAGTTAGCTTTTTGCCCCAAGACAGCACAATATTTCGCGAACCCTGGGGACGTTCCACGGTTTTGTGTTTTGATTTTGTTAATTGTCCTCATCTATTCAGTGTAGACCAAGAACAAGCTCGTTGCTTATCTAAGGCGATCGCTGAACTTGGTTTAGCGGACTCAATGATTTTTCGCATGGGGAGCAAAATTGTCGGCTGGAAAAAAGTTCGACCATAAACCGCAACTGTCTATTTTGCCAAAAGCGACCGTTTTTTTTTAAATCCCTGCGCTCTGACGCATATAGGGCTTCAATCAATAACCTGGGCTAAAAAGTATTCCCTAAGTTTTGATTGCCAGAAGCCTACTGCCTAAATCAAAGATGCCGCTTTCAACATGTGGTAGGTAATCATGAGCTGAGTTAGGGCTAGGGGATAACTCTGTAAAGTTTCTCCTGTAGTACCAGTAAGTTTGCCTAATTCTTGATTGCCCTCTAAGCTACAGAATTTGCCCAAATAGGGTACTTCGCTACACATGATTTTTTCTAATTCCCGCACCTGTTCCATGGTGGCATGACCATCTATTTCGAGTATATCTACTGGCTTACCCATATCGCGGTCTAAGCCTAGGCGAATAGCCTCTCCTAAGTGGTTGCCTTCCGCACTAAGAATGGTGCTGAGCTCTGGATGAGGAATAGTCGGTCGCAGAATTAAATTAGCGTTGAGCAATAAGCCGTCATCTTCTAGCTGTTCTGTTTTTGGAGGATAGAAAGAAACAATCATGTCTGCCCATTTTCGCTGGGGACGAATATAGGCTTCAGAATCAGGCTCTCTTTGCTGTAGCTGTTTCAAAACTTGTGCTTCGTCATAACCTCTTTTGCGAGTATCCCGCTTTATTTTCCAGTTGGCTCGAAGAGATTCTGGAGGTGCAAGGTAGGTTTTGACATCATAGCTATCGCGCATTTTGCGGGTAGAATAGCCCAATAAACCTTCAACAATGACGTATTTGCGGGGTTCGATGTATTCAGGAGGATCGAAGGCTCCCGTACTGTGGTTGTAGATCGGCTTAAGAATCGCCTGTCCATCCCGCAACAGAGATAAATGCTGTTCGATAATATCTAGATAGTTACAGTTAGGATGCAGGGCAGAAATGCCCATTTCGGCGCGTTGAGCGCGGTCATAACGATGATAGTCATCGGTACAGATAATAGTGACATTATCTTCTCCCAATACCTGAGCAATTCCCTTGGTTAAGGTGGTTTTTCCTGCCGCACTGTCACCAACTATGCCAAGAATAATTGTTTTATTGCTCATACGTTTCTCCTTCCAGGGAATAATAGCTCAAACATAGAATAGATCGGATGAGTAACACTTGTAAAACTCAAACAATTCCCTGGTGAACCACGGCGAATCAAAAAGACTTTGAGCATTTAACCTGTCTTTTTGAGTCGCTCTAAGTTGTTGAGCCATTGAGCTAGATAATTGGCTTAGAGCCGTACCTAAGCAAACCAATAAGCGATCGCTATGAGTAAAATATTGACGAGGTAAAATATTCCTACCACCTGGGTTTCGCTCCAGCCACCCAGCTCAAAGTGATGATGGATTGGCGCCATTCTAAACAGCCGTTTACCTTTACCATCAGCGCCTTTAGTTGCCTTATAGTAGGTCACTTGAGCAATTACGGAGAGAGATTCGACAAAGAAGACACCGCTAATCAGAAACAACGCCCACAGGTTACCGCTACTAAGTCCGACGGCTCCTAAAGCCCCCCCCAAAGCCAGAGAACCCGTATCTCCCATAAATACTTGGGCTGGATTACGATTGTGAACCAAAAACCCCAAACAGGCACCGCTGAGGCAGGCGCAAAAAATTGCTAAGTCGGGGTTCTCCAACCCGAGAATAGCCGCTAGCCCTAAAAAGGCGATCGCCCCTGTTCCCGCTGCCAAGCCGTCAACTCCATCAGTTAAATTAGTCGCATTACTTTCTGCTGCCAAAACAAATATGCCCAAAGGTACAAACAGCCAGCCCAAAGACAGGATTAATCCCCCTGGAAGCTGAATATCACTAACCAGCACTGAATCTTGCCAAAACAGCCAAAAGGAAAAACCGCCTCCCAAGACTAGCTGCAAGATTAGCTTCAATCGCGGAGAAATACCTTTATTCGACTTGCGGCGTAGAACTTGCCAGTCATCAATCCAGCCAATTGAGCCATAACCAAGAGTTACCAAACAGACAGCTATTAATTCAGGTGTAATGGCGATTTTAGCTCTCAAATAAACACTCAATAGAGTTAAAGCCACAGCGATAGGAACAAAAAAAATCCCCCCCATCGTCGGCGTTCCCGCTTTCTTTAGGTGAGCCTGAGGTCCATCTTCTCGGACAATTTGCCCTGTCTTGAGCCGATGGAGTAGAGGAATTATTGCTACACCCAGAAGGGCGCTGATTACCATACAAGCCAGTAAAGGAAAGAGCAGTAATCCAAACTGCTCCCAAGCAATGCTCGAAGTGTACTCAACGGCGATCGCTCCCACTATTAGGAGGCAGATCAGAGAAATTAGCAGGACTTTACCAGAAGGATCGATTAATTTCTCTGTATCAAATGATTTAGCATCCACAATTAAATTTCGCCAACTTACTAAGAAGATTTATTACTTGAGAACGATAAGATAGCAAAAACTGTTGGTTGCAGCAAGCACTGTATTTTCAGTTTTAGTTTCTCAGATGGATCAAGAGTAAATTGCTAAATCTGCTGAGGCAACTTAACTTAGACCAAATTAGTCATCTTCCTCAAAATCTTCATCTTCTCCGTCCATAAGCACATCTAGATCGTCATCAGATTTGACTTTCTCTGTTTCTACTGGCTCACGAGGAATCAAACGGTTGTTTGCTTTTAACCAATCCAACAAAGAAGCTTCTTGTTTTAAGGGGATAACAATCGCTGGTTCGTAACGTGCCTCTTGTACCAAAGCTGGATTTTTATGTTCCATATTTAGAATAGTAAAATTTGTGATAGTATCTTCAGTCTATCTGCTATTGCCCATAACCAACGGTTACAGCAGTGTATTTTAGTTTTAACAATTGCAGGTTAGTCTTGATCTAGTTTAGCAAAAGGAAGCTAATGCTAACTTTAAATTACGACTCAGTTGGGGCTGTCTTAATCAAAGCGATCGCTGTTCCAATTTTTCATTAAGCTGCTCAAGATAATCTTTCTTTGGCAGCCATAACAAAAGTAATATCAATTTAATTAGAATAATATTGAGAACTTAATCGTTAGCTCGCAATTTCTCTCGCTATGATGACAAATCATCGGCAATAGTCAAATAACTGATAATTTTGCTGATGAGCTAAAAGCAAAGAAGTTACGACTTGGTTCAAACGATATTTGCTTAAGTGGCAACAAAGCTGAAACAACTGCGTCATATGAATCTATGTATGTCTATCTTGGCTACGGCTAAATTTATCACAAGATAGATTTGGCATTTTTATCTATATTGGTTGAAAAAACTCTGAAACATTCAAACTGTATGATAGATATTCTTTAACTAGCAAGTTTAGGCAAGCTACAGTCCAGAACCAAAACTCCATCTTCTTCGAAAGATATCTCCATCTAGCCCAGCAATTAATTTACTCAATAGATTTCACCTTCAAGGATATACGCTGATGACAGAAAAAGAAGAAAATCCTATAGTTGAACTTTTAAAAACTCTAGTATCTGCTGGAATTTTGGCAATTGGAATCCGAGCCTGTGTAGCAGAAGCTCGTTTTATCCCTTCCGAATCCATGCTTCCTACCCTAGAAATTGACGATCGCTTAATTATTGAGAAAATTAGCTTTCGCTTCCGCAAGCCCAAACGAGGAGATGTAGTGGTTTTTTCGCCTACAGATACTCTGAAGGAACAGGATTACAAAGAAGCTTTTATCAAGAGAGTAATTGGTATTCCGGGAGATACTGTGGAGGTCAGAGATGGAGAAGTCTATGTTAACGAAGAAAAATTGACGGAAAGCTATATTCTTGAACCCCCAAACTATAAATTCCCCCCGACAACAGTACCAGAAGGAGAGTATTTAGTTCTCGGTGATAATCGCAACAATAGCTACGATTCTCACTATTGGGGGTTTGTTCCTTTAGATAACCTGATTGGTCGAGCTACGGTTCGCTTTTGGCCACCAGATCGTCTTGGTTCCCTGGATGATCAGCCTCTGTATCCTGAGACCATAGAGGAGTAACAAGCACTTCTACCGCAAAATGCTCCCGCCACCAGCTTAAAATGTCTGGGTGTATGTGGGAGCATTGGTCTGAATTAAATTTTCCTTAGCCTGTCAATCTAGTAGGTAGAATTGCTTAACGAAACATGCTGCTAACCGAGCTAGCTTCGTGAATCCGCCAGATAGCTTCTCCTAGCAAGCTGGCAACAGAAAGAACCGTTAGCTCCTCAAATTTCTTCTCTTCGGGGATGGGAATCGTATTGGTAACGATTACTTCTTTAAAAATACCTGCGGATAATCGAGATACAGCAGGACCAGAAAATACAGCGTGAGTCGCACAGGCATAAATTTCTTTTGCCCCTTCTGCTCGCAGTAACTTGCCCCCTGCGGCTAAAGTCCCTGCCGTATCGATCATGTCATCTACCAAAATTGCTGTTTTTCCCGACACATCGCCAATTACGTTCATTACTTCAGCCACGTTGTGTGCCTGGCGGCGCTTATCAATGATGGCGAGTGGGGCGTCGTCCAACTTCTTGGCAAATGCCCTTGCCCTGGCAACCCCACCCACATCGGGAGAGACAACTACTACATCATCTAGTTTTTTCGCTTCTAGATACTCAAGAATCGCTGGAGAACCGTACACATGGTCGGTAGGAATATCAAAATATCCTTGAATTTGGGCTGAGTGCAGATCCATTGCCAAAACTCTGCTTGCTCCTGCCTCAGTTAGCAGATTTGCCACTAGTTTAGCCGTAATTGATTCCCGACCAGCGGTTTTGCGATCAGCTCTAGCATAGCCGTAGTAAGGAATAACAGGGGTAATCTGACGAGCAGATGCCCGACGACAGGCATCAATCATAATCATCAGTTCCATGAGATTATCGTTGCCAGGATTACAGCAGGGCTGAAGTAAGTAGACATCTGCTCCGCGAATCGACTCCTGAATTTGAACATAAAGCTCTCCATCAGCAAACCGTTTCCGAATCATGGGTCCGAGATCCATGCCGATATAGCGGGCTACTTCTCTGGCAAGCGGAACATTAGCCGAACCAGAAAACAATCTAAGACGATTGGAGTCTGAAAAGAAGGGAGTTTGCTCCATCGGCTGAGGCATTAAGGTAGTACTATGGCTCACGGCAAATATATTCAAGTTATTTCTGGGCAATCTTTCTAATACTATGATGCTGGGAACTTAGACTATGCAAATAGCAAGTTTTCTAATGGGAAATAGCGAGTAATCAGTCTGACAGACCACATGAGCTAGATTCGTTCTTAGAAAAAATCATAGTAAAATTTCAAAATTATTTTAGCTTTTTTTAAGCTTCACAACCTAATTTTGTCTACTTCTATACTAAATCTTTATGACTAAATTGTTTTCTCAAGATGTGTTGGGTATCAATTTATATTTCTGACATACAACTTTTAACGAGACATACCCTTCCAATAATATTGGTATTGTAAGAAAGTAAATATAAAAAAAGAATATAGGTATTCCCAAATTTAATCATGACAGCATTAATGATCGCCGGTACGGATACCGATGTGGGCAAAACTTTTGCCACCATTGCCTTAGCCGCCTACTGGCAAAAATACCGTTTGGGCAAAGTTCAGGAGTCGAAAAATCAAATAAGCAACCAATTGAGTATATTCAAGCTCATGCAGACAGGAGTTGGCGATGTTGAATTATATCAACGCTTATTTGCGGAACGAGTAGGGATAGATATTGTGCCACCGCTTCGTTTTGAGGCTCCATTAGCACCACCAATTGCTGCGGCAAAAGAAGGTAAAAAGATCGATCTTGCTGGCGTATGGCAAAAATTAAGGGCAGCAGAACAAACTTCTCAGCTAGTATTGATCGAGTCTCTGGGAGGGTTGGGTTCTCCTATAACTGAAGAACTAACGGTAGTAGATTTAGCTGCCCAATGGCGCTTACCCACCGTCTTGGTAGTACCAGTAAGGCTAGGCGCGATCGCCCATACGGTGGCAAATGTAGCTCTGGCGCGCAGTCTGAATCTTGACTTGAGAGGAATCGTGCTTAACTGCGCCCAACTTGAATCCGTCGGCAGAATAGAAGATTTAACGCCGATTGATTTAATTCATTCCCTGACTCAAATACCTGTGATTGGCACTTTACCCTACGCTAAAGACTGGGATAATAGCGATCGCATTGCCCAAAAAGTTGCCGACTGGGATTTAGAGCTGATTTTGCCTCAGCAAGAAGTTTTTGTGGCTAAGTGAAGAAAAGACTTAAAGGAGGAGGGCGCCAGAAAAGACCGACAAGATCGTTACGATTCGCCCTCTTGTCTTGGCACCTCTTTCCTTTGTTTATAAATCAGACTTACCAGCTAGATTTGACCACACCAGGTAATAGACCTTCATGTGCCCATTCTCTGAGGACATTACGAGATAGACCAAAATCGCGATAGTAACCTCTAGGTCTACCTGTCACCATGCAGCGATTGCGTCTGCGGGTAGCAGAACTATCTCTGGGCAATCTTTGGATTTGACGACTAATTTCTAGTTTTCGAGCCGCAGAAGTAGCTGTACGCAACTCTTCTTTCAATGCTGCTCTTTTTTCCGCATATTTCTCGATCAAGCGAGCGCGTTTTTTCTCACGCTCTACCATTGCTTTCTTTGCCATAAAATTATTGATTTCAATATAAACACACAGTTTTCTAGTATAACTCTAATTCAAGTTACGCTAGCATTTTTTATATCTCTACTCAATTCAAATATACTTTCGCCGTCGGACAAAGAGGAACTAGCGAGCAGATATCACACAATGGCTTACGCGCTTTGCAGACTGCCCTGCCATGATAAATTGTGCGAATCGAATAATTTTCCCATTCAGGCTGAGGCAACAGCGCCATTAAGTCTCGCTCGATCTGGATTGGATTATCGGCTTTCGTTAACTTCCAGCGATTGCTCAGACGCTTGACGTGGGTATCTACCGTTACCCCCTGAATATTGCCAAAGGCATGAGCCGATACCACATTTGCCGTCTTGCGAGCCACTCCAGGCAATTTTAGAAGCTGTTCCATTTCGTCGGGAACTTCTCCTGCAAAATCAGCCATAATCATCTGACAGGCACCCTGAATATTTTTTGCCTTGTTGCGATAGAAACCAGTGGAACGAATCAGAGTCTCTAAACGATCGCGATCGCACCCCGCAATAGCAGGAGCATCAGGCAGTTCGGCAAATAAAGCAGGCGTTACCTTGTTCACTCGCTCGTCAGTACATTGAGCCGAAAGAATTGTGGCAACCAAGAGCTGGACGGGAGTTTCATAATCGAGACTACAGGTGGCTTCGGGGTAGAGTTGGGTCAGGATAGCAAAAATATCGAGCGATCGCTGTTTGAGAGCTTTGCTGGGCGATCGTTTCCTTTTTTTAGCTGTCTTCTTAGTTTTGCTAGCGTTAGCTTTGGCAGGATTGGACTTGGGCATCTATTTTGACGTTGATTGCGACTATAGAAGCAAACAATAAAGCCAGTAGCCAGAATTATTACCAACGGTCAGAGCAGGCTCCGTCGTTTGCGAGGCGCAGACGCGAATGCGTCCAGTGCCGTCCGAAGGACGGTCAGGTGCGTAAGCACCGCCCTCATCGTCTCGCACAAATCGAAGATTTGCTAGCCGCCTTGGCGGCGGACTGCACGTACGTGCTGCGGAGACTGGCAAAGCTCCGCTTTGTGCGCGGAGTAATCTCTGACTAGCTACTGACCAATCATTGAACATTTAAAATTTCAAGCCTGCTGACAAGTAAATGCTAAATGTGTTGACTTGCTTCAAAGAAACACACTGGAAAGAATTTTCAGGAATTTTTTTGTCTACTGAAATAAATTTTGGAAAAAAGCTAGGTTAATTGTGTCGCGCACAATAATAAACACACCCAGACTCAACAACAAAACTAATCCAGTTTGCATGATCCCGTCCTGTAGCTTGCTCGGCAATGGTTTCCCGGTCACTCCTTCTACCGTCAAGAATGCTAGCTGACCTCCATCTAAGGCTGGCAAGGGCAAGATATTGATAATGGCAAGGTTGATACTGATCAAAGCACCAAACTGGAACAAATTACCCAAATCGTTACGAGCTAACTCGGCACCAACGGCGACAATAGCCACAGGACCAGCTACCTGTTGGGCATTTTCTTGAAAATTGCTAATAAGCTGCCAAAAACCCTGAACTGTTAGCTGAATAATACGCTGAAATTCATTAGCACCAGCGGTGAATCCTTCGACTATTCCCGATGCACGACGACGAACAATATCTCCATTGGGTGCCAGCATTACGCCAATCTTACCTTTTCCATCTTGACCCACATCGGGGGTAACATTAAGATTCACGATTTGTGTATCTCGCTTAATAGTTAGCTCTAAAGGACGGTTAGGCGATTTTTGAATTTCGCGGCGTAGGTTTTCCAAAGCATCAGCAGAATCCCCTAGCTGCACGTCATCTATTTTCAAAATAATGTCTCCAGGCATAACTCCAGCCTGAGCAGCGGCAGACTCAGTTTCGCTTAAGACCTGGGGTACTACTACTCCAGGTTTGTAATTGATATCTTGAAAGCCGATCGTAAATGCTTGACCGACCAAGAGAAAATAAGCAAAAATCAAGTTGGCAATTACCCCCGCACTGATGACGATCGCCCGATCTAATACGGGACGGTTACGCAACAGATTAGGATCGTCAGGAGGAATAGTACTGTCTGGATCATCGTCGGGAAAGCCCACATAGCCTCCCAAGGGAATAGCTCTAATTGCATATTCGGTTTCTGTTCCCTGATATTTTAAAAGAGTCGGTCCAAAGCCGATCGAAAAGCGATTAACTCTAATTTTTTGTAATCTTGCGGCTGCAAAATGTCCAAATTCATGAACTACGATTAATAGAAGTACTACTGAAATCGCCGCTAATACTGACATATTTTAAAAATATTACTTTTATAAGTGTGGAGTACGATTTACTATTTTAGAACATTCTTCTGCCCATCTTGGTACTATAGGAGGTTTTACTATGAGCAATAATCTAATTTGGCAACAGAATAGTGGCGATTCTAATAATAAAGAAAACTTAGAGGCGATCGCTAGCTGGTGGTTAGATCTAGCAGGAAAAGAGGTTGCTTGGCAACAGCGCTTGCTAGAGAATAGTGACCAAGTGGCAGATCTCGATTGGCAGCCACAAAAGTTTGATGAAAAGCTGATTTTGGCTGCTTCAGAGATGAGAGGAATTACTCTTTATTGGCACAACAGGGGAGGTCAAGAGGAGCGTAATATTACCCCTAGCAAACTACACTTAGACACAGCTAAAGCGAGACTATATATTTTTCCTCAGTCTCAATCTCAGGTCGTAATTAGCGTTAGTTTACCCCAGACAGTCTATCAAAAAATAAACTTGGCAAATCCTCAGATTGCCGCAACAGTAAAAGATGGTAAGGGAATCATTTTGCTCAGGGATGAAACTGAAAAATTAGAGGTCAAGATAGCTTTGAGTCAAAAACAGGTAACTCAGCTAGTTGATCGACTCAAAACCGTCGATAATCAATAGAGACTTTAGGC
Source organism: Cyanobacteria bacterium J06648_1 (assembly GCA_039817275.1). Classification (GTDB taxonomy): domain Bacteria; phylum Cyanobacteriota; class Cyanobacteriia; order Cyanobacteriales; family Xenococcaceae; genus Waterburya. The sequence goes on from JBCBWB010000093.1 coordinate 16,074, forward strand.
AACAACAACTTTATGAATGAATTTTGGGATCGAGTTCTAGACTTCTGTGTTCAGACTACCGAGACAATTAGCGATCGCCTGATGCAAGACTTCGGTAAAATCCAGGCTAATGAAAAAGAAGACGGGAGCTTAGTCACCGCCGCCGATCAATGGTCAGATAGTCAAATTAGAGAGGCGATCGCTCAGGCTTTTCCTGAACATGGCGTTTTGACCGAGGAAACAATGCATATATTTCCTGATAATGATTGGTGCTGGATCATCGATCCCATCGACGGCACGACTAATTTTACTCGTGGTGTGCCGCTTTGGGCAATATCTCTTGGTCTACTTTATAAAGGTACTCCTGTCTTCGGTTTTGTCTATGTGCCACCGTTGAAACAGTCGTTTCATGGCTTTTGGCATGGTGATTCTGGTTTAACAGGCTATGAAGGTGCATTTATGGACAATCAGCCGATCCACACCAGTACTGAGTATCCCAGCGGCACGCAGCTATTTAACCTCTGCGCCCGTAGCAAAGCAATCTTCAAACAGCCTTTCCCTTGCAAAGTGAGAATGCTTGGAGTTGCTAGCTATAACCTGCTGCTGGTAGCCGCTGGAGTTGCCGTTGGCGGAGTTGAAGCCACGCCCAAAATTTGGGATATCGCCGCCGTTTGGGTCATTATTAAAGCTGCTGGAGGAGAGTTTGTCTTTATCGATGATAAATTTGATTTTCCGCTTACGGTGGGTGAAGACTACGGCAAAGTGTCAATTCCCAGCTTAGGTCTATGTCGTAGCGAACTAATTTCGAAATTCAAGCCGCTGGTAGAATGCGTTTTGCGTCGCGATTAATCAGTCAACAGTTAACAGTCAACAGGGAGAGATCGCAATTAGTAATCAGTAATTAGTAATCAGTAATCAGTAATTAGTAATTACTTAGTCATTCCTGAATTAAACTCGTTGAACGATCGCCGTTTGAGAACTTCAGATTCTTCGCGAGGCAGCAGATCGAAAACTTCTCTTAAGACATCATCCATTTCTTCGTAGGGTACTTGCCCTTTGCCGTCGTATACAACCTTGCCTTTCTGGTCGAGGATTACGGTTTCGGGGACTACGCCACTGTAATAGAAAGCTGGTTCATCAGGAGCATATTTATCTTTATCAATAAAAGAATCAACGCTAACAGGAATGATGCTAGCGGCACGACCATAAAATTCTTGCAAACGGGTTACTACAATCGAAAACTGTTTACAATCACTGCTGTCATCAACATAAAACACCAGAATTGCTGGCTTTTCGCGTTTTAGGGATGTGGGCAGATCCATACGCGGCGGGACGAGAGAACCATTACCCCCAAACAAGACAAAAACATTGCCTTCGTAGCGATCATCGTTGATGGTTGCCGATGCAGGGAGAATCCACATCCCCAAACTAGCTATTAAAACTAGCAGACAAATAGCTAGACGCTCCCAAGATGTTTGTAGCAGTTGAAGAAGATTTTTATATAATTCGCTTAAAGTCATTCTGAAAATAAATCTAGATTGGAAAAATGGGCGATATCTCATGGGCGATCGCTAAACTGATAAATACCTCTATATCTTCGTCAAAATAGCGATTCGATTCAGCTCTAAGTTTATCTTTCTTTAGGCTTGCAAGATCCGAGTGTAGAGAAATGATACTAAATCTATTTTCTTGCCTTCAGAAACTGGTAGTTCGAGAACAACCCCAATCCTCTGTGTACTAACATTAGGCATGAGCAGCCATGAGCGCCAAAGAAACTAAAGTCCAGCTAATTAAGTACAACAGCGAGGAGTTCCACCAGGCTTGTCAATTGAGGCATAAGCTGTTTTTTGCCCTGCACAATCTACCCGAAGACATAGTGCTAGATAAAAACCAGGCAAACTATTTTCATGCAGCGATTGCGATCGACAAACAAGTCGTAGCCTATGGGCAGCTAGTTCCTCGTAAGAATAAAATCTATCAAATCTGCCAGATGGTAGTCATGCCCGAACATCAAAGACAAGATCTGGGCAAAAAGATACTCTTATTTTTGATCGACATAGCAAAACAGGAACAGGCGATCGCCCTTACCCTCAACGCTAGACTAACGGCAGTTGGCTTCTACCAAAAACTCGGCTTTCAAACCCAAGGCAAGCAGTTTCCCTCATCAACCACAGGCATTCATCACATCACCATGAACCGAAGTCTTTAAGGTAAGTCATCAATCCTACCTCCTCTTGTTCAATGTTCAATGCCAAATGCTAAATGTTCAATGCTTAGCCTGTTTGGGGTACACGCTCGATTTGGGCATAGCCGCTAAATAGCAGCATTTTCCCCTCAGTTTGCAGACGATTAAGACGCAACTTAACCCCGTCGAGGTTGAACTTATCTAAATCAACCATATCGTTGAGAATTTCGCCTAAAGCCAGAGTCAAATCTTTAGAAACATCCTGCAATTCTGGCGGAATGCTAGCTCGTTCAAACTGAATATCGTCAAACTTAACCCGACGGCGCTTCCCAATACTCAAAACACACCGAAGAGATACGGGTACGACATTCTCTTCCCAACTAGCTTTAGCCGAAAGCTTGACCTCATTATCTGGTAAAAGCTGTACCTCAACATCAGCAAAGGAGATTGGCTCTCCACCCGATATATTCGTCAGGGCATCGGGGGTTAAATTTTCTAATTTTGTTCTGACTAAATCTGCTTCAAAAGACTTGTTGATGTCATCTTGAGATAATTTTACTTGAGCGATCGCCTGAGTCGGCTGCTTAAGCGCAATTTTTCCTTGAACCGCAGAACCAAAATCGATCGCCACCGCGTCTGTTTCAAAAGACATTTCTTCCGTCCGAAACTGCTTACGAATTACTAGCCCCCGACCATTCATTTTGAAGCTGTCAATCGTTCCCTGAAGTAGCTTGCTCGAAGGGTTGCACTTCACAGATACTTCTACCGAATCACTACGGGTAAATAGGTGACGGATTGTGTTGCTTGCGACAGTATTGATCAGGTTTTCGCCCCAATCCCCGCCTTTTTTATTCCCAAATCCAACAAATCCACCAAACATAGAGCTATAGGTTGAGTTACTCTTATCTTGTAACAAATTATTAAGAAGACAGCAATTAAGATTGTAACTTATCAATGGTTAAAACCCAGTCTGTTATCAAAGCATTCACCTCGTCGGGAACTTCATCATGAGGACAATGACCAGCTTGCAAATAGTGTTCCGTGACTTGGGGATAGTACTGACGAAATTGTACTCCTTTCTCCCGAGAATTGATCCAGGGATCTTTTTCCCCCCAAATAAGCAGCAGAGGGCATTGCATTCTACCTAGCAGTACATCGACTTTCTCTCCTTGAGGGGTTCTGAATACGGCATTGAACACATCTGCCGCACCACGATCACAAGAGGGACGATAGATATCTTCAACTAGCTGTTCGGTAACGGCATTCGCGTCAAAATAAACGTTATTTAACGTCTTCCGAATTATAGAGCGACGACGCACATATTGGAACAGTAGAAAACTTGCCCAAGGTTGTAGCAAAAAAGAACGAACCAATTTTCCTATCGGTTTGGGACGAGCCGCTGAATTGTCCTGGGCAGCAGAAAAAGGTCCTGCACTATTGAGTAGGATCAGACCTGCCGTAGACTCAGGATAGGTAGCCGCCACAGAGAGAGAGGCATAGCCGCCTAAGGAGTTTCCCGCTAGGACAGTAGGCTGCTGGATTACTTCGGTGATAAAATCTTGTAGCTGTTCTCGCCACAAATCGCCACTATATTCCTGTTTGGGTTTTGCCGATCTGCCAAAGCCTAAGAGGTCGATCGCCCAGACATCAAAGTTTGACTGTAGTTGGGCAATGTTTTTACGCCAGTGATCTGTTGATGCTCCAAAGCCGTGTACCAAAAGCAGAGCTGGTCTTTCTGGTGCTGGAGTTCCCGAGCGAACATAGTAAATTGAATTGCCACGCCACTGCCAATATGTGCCAGGAATTGATTGGGTGATGGGGGGAGAAATAGAGGACATTGCTAACTTGAAACCAACCGTCTTTTTTTTGTCGTTAACTTATGTTAACTTTTTTGGTGTAAGCTTTGCCTCAGTTAAAAATATTTGACTGATGAGTAATTCAAATCATTGATTTGATCGGCGTGAATCAAAGTAGACTGGAAATCATTTGCTGAGTTCAGTTAACATATGTATGTAATTCCGATTTACTTTCGGCAAATAGCAAACAGACAGTAGTTTTTCAACTGTCAATTTTTGGTGCTAGCTAAGACGAACTTAGTAGGCGATCGCCATAGTCAAAGATTCGCAGTCGGAAATAAAGGTTCAACACTTCTCCGAACGACCACCTTGGCAAAGATTAAACAGCAGTAAAGGAAATTTAAAAGGAGTATATAGCAGTGTCTCTGGGAACTTCTGTAATAGATAAAAGTTCAACCTCAACCGTGCGTAAACATGCGCCTCGTTATAAGGTTTTGTTGCATAACGACGACTTCAATCCGATGGAGTATGTAGTTCAAGTATTGATGCAAACCATCGGCGGGATGACTCAACCTCAAGCTGTCAATATTATGATGGAGACTCATAATAGCGGAGTTGGGTTGGTAATTACCTGTGCTTTGGAACATGCCGAGTTTTATTCAGAAACTCTTTGTAACAATGGTTTGACCAGCACAATTGAAGCCGACGACTAAGGCTTTACTATAAATCTGTCTGAGAAGTTTGTCTGAGATAAGCAAAAATTTGGGTTTAGGTCTTGCTTATTCCCACCCTTTGACAGCGATGTTAGAGTAAGGCTGTTTGGTCTTGGTCAATCAATTGTCGTACACTACTAGCCTCAAGCAGATAGCTAAATTTAAGGCGCCAGTAAGGTTGATTATCTTTATTGGTGCTTTGTCCGTTTTATGGTTGCCTCTAGCCCTACCGATACATTGGCTCTTGCGCGCCGATAGCAACTTGGCGACTATTTTAACTATGGTGCTGCTGTTTTTTGAGCTGCTGTTTCTTTGGCACTGGTGGGGTAAAGTAGTATACGGCGATCGCCATATTTTTGCTCGCTATGGTTTGATCCGAAGCAGTCAAAATATTAGAGAATTCTGGCAGGGTTTGGCGATCGGTTTTTGGCTCTGTTTGGGCTTGTTTTTCACTGAAGCAGTTTTTGGCTGGATTGAAGTGACGCATCCTGGCGTTAACCTTATTAGAGTGGTAGCAGAAGGTTTATTGAGTGCCGTGGGTATTGCCCTGGCTGAAGAATTATTGTTTCGCGGCTGGTTGCTAGATGAACTACTGCGGGATTATTGCCGACAGACAGGTATTACCGTGACCGCGACCGCCTATGCCGTAGCTCATTTTCTCAAGCCAATCGAGGAGATAGTTAGGACGGCAGTAACATTTCCTGCTTTATTGTTGTTAGGGGTTGCTTTGGTGCTGGCTAAACACAAGTATGGCGATCGCCTGGGGATTGCGATCGGGATTCATGCGGGTTTGGTTTGGAGCTACTACATCGTCAATGTCGGGCAGCTAATTGAATATACAGGTCGAGTTCCTGTCTGGGTTACGGGTATTGATGGTAATCCGATCGCAGGAGTAATGGGAATGCTGTTTTTATCAATACTAACGGGGTTTATCTGGTCGCGACCCCAACGTCTTTAAATATTGACTACGTCTGATGTGAATTAAATAAAAGACTCGATCTCCTTTTCTATCGTACAAAATTTGTCTTCAAATACAAAGATCCATATTGGGGGAACTTTCCCCCATATCCATAGGTGTATCCACGGGTGCAAAGCACCCAAGCGCATCGCGCGCTTGCCCGAAGGGCTGTGGAAACCCCAATCTCGCG
>JBCBWB010000094.1:0-20910 GCA_039817275.1 Cyanobacteria bacterium J06648_1
GTTAACATTGGCAGCATCCGCCTCAATAGTTGTCGGTGGCTTGAGAAACAGTAAGGGTTCATCAGGTACGGGAGTCCCCATCTCGGCGGCGTGCTTGAGATAATTTTTGCCGACGGCGATAATCTTAGACGGAAAACAAGGAGCAAGCAATTGATAAGTGTCTAACTCTTGAACCTGATCCGTCTCCTGTCCTCCTAGCCAGGGTGGCGCATCATAGACCACAACGCTACGGTTTGCCAGCAGTACGCCATAATAAACCTGCTCGCGATTAGTTTTAATACGGACATAGCGTTGTACCATAGCAAGATCGAAATTTCTGAGATTTTGGTAATTAAACTTGTAGACTATTCGCCACTACGAAATCATACTCCCAAATTTGCTATTGCTGAAGCCAACGGTGCAATTGTGAGCTAGCTTAATTCTAGATTATTCTATGTACCCTCTCTGGGAAATGATGCCAATTCTTCCTCAAGTAATAGTAAGATAGTAAGTCCTTGCTTCTAGCACAGAAGCCATATTGTCCATAAGGAGAACAATTAACATGAGCAACCAATACGAATTGATGTATATCCTGCGTCCAGATCTGTCAGAGGATCAGGTAAATGACGCAGTTGCCAAATATCAAGATTTTTTGACCGAAAAAGGTGCTTCAGACATGGAAGTACAGATCAAGGGTAAAAGACGACTTGCTTACCCTGTCGGTAAATATCTCGACGGTATTTATGTGCAAATGAACTACAATGCCGACGGTAGCCAAAATGCGCCATTGGAAAGAATGATGCGTTTGAGCGAAGATGCAATTCGCTATCTAACTATCAAGCGTAAGAAACGAGCAATTATTGCTCAACAAAATGCAGAGGCACAACCTATTGGCGATCCTAACGATAATTAACGATCAATAATTGATAATTGATAACTGGAGTGGCGCTTATGGCTGTTCCAGTTTTTTTCTGTTTATTTCGCGCAAAGTTCTATAAGAAGCTGTGACGCGAGGCTGATCTCTGTTAGTTAATTTTTGGCTTAGTCAATAGTAGAACTTGAGTCAAGTAGATCGCTAAGGCGATCGCATAATACCTTAGTTGTTCAAATGCGATCGCTTTTTGATTCCAATAGACGGAATTATCGGAACCTCAATCATCTTTCTACTCCATCAAACCAACGTATCACCCTGTAAACAAAGCAAATACAAGTAAAGCTATTGAGGTGAAATAAAAGGTGATCGCTCTTTTTTAAGAACCAGCAGCAGCAGCAGCAGCATCTTTAACCAGACCAAGTTCCTTTAGTTTTTGGTAATCTTCATCAGCTTCTACAAGCGCATCAACTACAAGATCTTTCCACTCACCTATTGTATCAAGTCCTCTATCAACCTGATAGTTCACAAAAATACGTCTAATTTGATTAACTTGGTTTAAAGGAATTGATGATGTGCTAACAGTATGAGTACCTTTTGTGCTGCCAGAGGAAGGACGACCAACTGTTTTTGTTGTCTCTGCGTAATATGTGGAACCGTCTAAAAATTCGACAACAACTCCACTTGAATATTTTTTAGATCCAAAACCCGAACCAACAGTGTATGTGATAGAGCCAGATACTCTGCCCCGCGCATCAATCGTCCAAGTTGAAGATCCGTTAATTGCCGAAGTGGGAAGTGTAACTGGTGTAATTACTGAACTAGGAGCTATTGTATTGGTATCTGTATCTTTCCTGGCAATATCACCAGTCCCACCGTCTCCAATGTAGGTAAGGTCTTGGTATATATTCCATCCCGAGTCAACTACATTCTGGGCATTACCAGCATCAATAACACCGTCACCGTTAGTATCCTGGTAAAGAACTAATTTTCCATCACTTCGTCGAGCTAAGATATTGCCATTTCCAATGTAGGTAAGGTCTTGAAATTGACCAAATCCTGAGTCAACTATATTCTGGGCATTACCAGCATCAATAACACCGTCACCGTTAGTATCCTGATAAAGGACTAACTTACCATCGCTTCGTCGAGCTAAGATATTGCTATTTAGAGGTTTGAGAGATGATTGTGACTGTACTTCTAACAGATTGACTAAAAATAATAGAGAAGTTAACGAAGCAAGAGTCGAGACTTTCAGATATTTATTTATCTTGGTCATTTTATTTAGGAAGAATAGTAATGTTTGTAGATGATGTAAGCTAAACGTCAAAGTATTATTATTTGTTACATTACTATGTTAAATAAAAAAAGCTAAATTACTTAGTACTTCTTATTAGGTGTATTTAAAGCGGTTATTATTACAAATTCATCTAATTGAAGATGTCTCGGATATCATAAGTTAGTAGATACCTTGGAATTATTCAAACACTCTGTCTCTTAAATCTAATTGATCGCATTAATGGACAGTGTTGTCTCGCGATCGCTTTAAGAATCAGTTTTCAAGATCCATTATCAATTTTCTCTTAATAATCTCGATCGCTCTGCTTAATTTTCCGAGCGAAATACTCCACCTTGTAATTCAAATCTTTAGCTATTGCTAACGCATGTTGAAAATATTGTTTAGCCTGCTGTGGTTGGGCTGATGCTAAATGTATTTTGCCCAAGGTGTCATAGGTGTTAACCAAACCGTAATAGTTGTAAGCCTGGCGCTGTAGTTCTAGTAATCGCTCGAATGTGACGATCGCCCGTTCTGTTTCTCCCGCTTGTTGATGTAGTTCAGCCATACCTGTTAGGGCATTGCTGGCGATATTATCGGTACTTCAATTATCAATACTCCAGTGGGGTAGTTCTAAAAAAGCAATTAATCTAAGATAATATCAGTAAAAAAGTTTCTCGATGACGAAAGAAGAATTAAAACACTATCGCGATCACATTTTAGAGCTTGCTAAACAGTATCATGCCCCGAATGTAAGGGTGTTTGGTTCTACGGTGCGAGACGATAATACCCCAGAAAGCGATGTGGACTTTCTAATTGATGTATCCCCTAAGCAAACTCTGCTTGACCTAATTGCCTTTACCCGTGAACTAAAGGAACTTCTGGGCTGCAAGGTTGATGTTGCTCAAAGCACAGTACTTCATCCAGTTATCCGCGATGAAGTTTTAAAAGAAGCTGTTTCTTTAGACAGTATCTAGAAGAATTGCTATGGCGCAGAAGGTTTTGCTAATCTACGTATGGCATGCAATATGTTTCTGCTCGTCCTAAAGGATACCGCTTCGCATATAGCTATCAGCTATCAGCTTTTTGAATTTGTTTGCAGTCTAAAGATATTAATTATCTCGATCGCTCTGCTGGATTTTCCGAGCGAAATACTCCACCCTGTAATTTAAATCTTTAGCTATTGCTAACGCCTGTTGAAAGTATTGTTTTGCCTGCTGTGGTTGGGCTGATGCTAAGTGTATTTTGCCCAAGGTGTCATAGGTGTTAACCAAACCGTAATAGTTGTAAGCCTGGCGCTGTAGTTCTAGTAATCGCTCGAATGTGGCGATCGCCTGTTCTCTTTCTCCCGCTTGTTGATGTAGTTCAGCCAAACCTGTTAGGGCATTGCTGGCGATCGCTAGCTGTTGGTTTTCTGATGCCAGCTCAAAAGCCTGGTTATATGCTTCGATGGCAGACGAGGTTTGCTTTGAAGCCTGATAATCTTCGGCGATCGCTAATTTTAATTCAGCTAATTGAGCCGTTTTGTTTGTCGCCTCATGGTTATTGTATAAACGCTTTTTGGCAGCCAAAGCCTGGGATGTTTGACCGTTGCGATCGTAAATATCGGCAAGAGTTTTCAGGTAAAAGCTTGTTTGTAGGTTGAGATCGGGTTTTGTCTGGGCTAATTCAAGCAGTTTTTCATAGCTGCTAGCCGCTGAAGGATAATTAAATTGCGCCATATATAGCTTGCCTAGAGTTTCCCAATTCTCTGCTACTGCCTGAGAATTCTTCTGCTGTTCATTCTCTGCTAAAATCTGCTCGTAAATTGCGATCGCCTGTTCTAAATAGCGTACCTGTTGATAGGCTGTAGCCAGTTTTTGACCCGTTTCAGCAGCTAGCTCGTCGGTTTCAATTTTCGATTCAATCGTAATTAAGCGGTTGGCAATATTCCGCAGATCCTCACCTCGGTTTTCTTGCCAGGCGATCGCCCCTACTTTGCCCAAAGTTTCTATTTCCGTAACCGTATTCACTGCACGAGCCAATTTTAGCTGACGATACCAAAGCTTAAATGCCTCTTTCCCATTGCCTCGTGCTAATTCTGCCTTAGCAGAGCGATCGAGCTTGGCTATCTCCTGTTCGATTCGCCTAATTTCAAAAGCAGACAGCTCTCTTCTACCGTAACCAAGCGGAATCAGGCGATCTTGGCGATCGATCTCTACTTCTAAAGGATTGGTTGGCTGATTTTGAGCAACAGCCATCTGTAGTAAAGAGAATCTGGGCGGAGAAAATGCGATCGCTCCCGATAGACAAACTAGGCATACAACCTGATAACTATTCACCTAATTACCTGTTACTTATTATTTTGATTAACCCCAGCAGAGCATCAGGTAGATAAACTTGGCTAACTACCAACAAAAGGATAAACCCCTGTAATTACTTCATTTGCCTTGAGCTTACCAACTCTCTCCCCTGGACTATTTTTCTCACCTTTAACCAGACTATTTACTGGTAAAACTAGGCGGCGATTAATACTCGTCGTTAGCAAGATGTTTTCTTTCCCTGTAGTCGGCGTAATTCCCACTAGAGTATCCTCTTTAGTCGTAAATTGGATTGCTTGAGTTCCAATATCGCCCCGATTACCCAGGCGAAGGGAGTCGATCGCGATTCTCTTACCAAATCCTAGCTCGGTAATTACGGCAATGGCATCTTTTGGCATCATGTTGCAGCAGCCAGCCAAACTTTCTCGCAGACGCAGACGCATGACTCGACTACCTTGAGCATTCCTACCCATAAGTGGAATCTGGAGATCGTCGATCGGTAAACGCAAGATCCGTCCTCCCGTAGTGGCGATCGCCATTTGCTGGGTTTCGTCAGTAAAGCAGAAGTATTTGAGCGTATCTTTCTCTTTGAGCTTGATCAACACTAGCCCGCGATTGCCTAAAGCGTCTAGCTCTTTAGCCGCTAGGCGTTTGATGATTCCTTTCTCGGTTAACATCATCAAGTCCAGATTCTGATGGTTTTCGGGGAGGAAGAAATGCGCTACCGAACTCTTGGCATCCCTTTGAGCCGCCTCAGACAGTAGCTCGACTGCGGGTAGTTCGGTTGTTTCTAGGCTAGAAGGAACTTCCTCGATTGGTACGGGGTATGCCTTGCCGCTATCCGTGACCACAATTAGTTTATTGCGATCGCTTACAGGCTCTTGATGAACTAAAAAGTCGCTATCCTTGGTAGGTGAGGTTGCTGCTTCTTGATCAGGATTAACCCAATAGACACAGCCCGAACTATTAACTTTCAACTTGGCTTGAGGCGATCTCTCAAAAGTTAGGCTAGGAGAAACCGTCAAAGCAGGGTCTTTTTTCGATGTTTTACCTTTAGTCTTAGTCTTGCTAGGAGCAGCAGGAATATCTTCATTGACTTGGACATTGATAATGCGTGTACGGCGTTCATCATTAAACTTCCGCTTGAGCGATCGCAGTTCTTTCTTGAGCGACTTCATTAGTTCGTGGCGATCGTCCAAGACATTGTTGAGACTGGCAATACGCTCATTAAGATCGGCTAACTCTGTTTCCAGCTTTTGCTTTTCTAAACCTGTCAGACGACGCATCGGCATTGCTAGGATCGAATCTCCCTGAGTGGGAGAGAAACCAAGTTCATCCTGGAGACTTATTTTGGCGGTTGTGCCGTCAGGAGCGTGACGCAGGATCTCGATCACCGCATCGATATCATTTAATGCCAGTAACAAACCCTCTACCAAATGCAGCCTTTGCTCTGCTTGCTCTAGCTCATTGCCATACTGTCTTCTGAGAGTTATCTCCCGAAATTCTAAGAATTCCTCTAGAATATTACGTAAAGGTAGCTGAACTGGCTTATTATCTACCAGTGCCAGCATAATTGTCCCAAAATTGCTCTGGAGAGCAGTTTGACGATAGAGCTGATGGAGAACTTTTGGCGGCGTAAAATCCTTTTTGAGTTCAATTACGACCCGCATACCGCTGCGATCGCTTTCGTCACGAATATCAGAAATACCCTCAATCCGACCTTGATTGACCAAAGCGGCAACTTTTTCGATCCAACCTGCTTTGTTTACCTGATAGGGTAGCTCGGTAATTACTAATGCTTTCTTCTCCCGACGACGCTTCTTACCCGTGGCAATTTTTTCAATTTGAGCAATACCCCGCATTTTAATAATGCCGCGTCCTGTACGATAGGCATCCTCAATCCCTTTGAGTTCGACAATTTCCCCTCCCGTGGGAAAATCGGGTCCTGGTACCAGCTCCCACAGTTTTTCGTCGCTGATAGTGGGACGATCAATTAGGGCAATCAAGCCATCTACTACTTCTCCTAAGTTATGGGGCGGAATATTGGTTGCCATGCCGACGGCAATTCCCGAACAGCCATTGAGCAGCAAAATTGGTAGCTGGACAGGTAAGACTACGGGTTCAGTTTGGGAACTATCAAAATTATCCGAAAAGTTAACCGTCGATTCCCCAATTTCCCTCAGCATTGCTTCATGAGCCACAGGTGCCAACCTAGTTTCCGTATAGCGCATGGCGGCAGGAGGATCGTTATCCACCGAACCAAAATTACCGTGACCATCTAGTAAGGGATAGCGAGTCGAAAAGCTCTGTACCAAACGTACTAAAGCATCATATACCGACTGATCGCCGTGGGGATGATATTTACCTAGCACATCCCCCACAACGCGAGCGCATTTACGATAGGGACGATCTGGGGTCAGCCCTAGCTCATACATCGCGTAGAGAATTCGCCTATGGACAGGTTTTAAGCCATCCCGCACATCGGGCAAAGCTCGACCCACGATCACGCTCATGGCATATTCCAAATATGACCGCTCCATCTCCTGATGCAGAGGGGTAGGAATGATTTGTCCGTTTCCTAATAGGTTAAGCTGCTGTGCCATTCAAAAGTCTCCAAGGTTTACGGGGGAATATGCCAAAAAAAGCTGGTTCTGGGAAGAAGGATTAGTAAAGATATAAAAATATAGCGCGAATTGATTCTAATTGCTGTTTTCTCATTGTGGTTTGCTGAACTTTGCGATCTCGCTTTTTTGAGCCACAATAAACAAAAGCTGATCCAATCTAAGCAGTTTTTATCCTCGTCATTTTTACATTAATCCCTAATCCAACAAAACTTTCTGAGTAACATCCATGACAACGGTTTTGATTGTAGAAGATGATCCCATCAATATGCGGGTTTTTTCCAAAATACTAACAAAAAGAGGCGGTTTGCAAGTCAAAGGTACAGAAATTGTCGAAGAAGTCTTGCAATATGCTCAATCTGGCGAAATAGATGCAATTCTCATGGACGTTGCTCTTGCTAATAGTTCTTACCAAGGAAAACCTGTTGACGGCATCAAAATCACTCAAATGCTCAAAGCAGACGAGCAGACAGCCAGTTTACCCGTGATCTTGGTTACAGCTCACGCCATGGAGGGCGATCGCGAAAACTTTCTCAAACAAAGCGGCGCCGATGGCTACATCTCCAAACCCGTAGTCGATCACGAGGCATTTATTCATCAGATCGTTTCCTTAATCAATAAGACATAATGCCAAATTTTGCAATCAAGCTGTTTTGCTCATAGCCAACTGAGCTATTCAAAACAATAGTACCTAAATACTATCTTATGTCGGACACAGACAAGAAAAATGCTGTTGACTGTTAACTGTCCTAAAGGATACCGCTTCGCATATTGACTGTTAACTGACCAAATATTTGATAAACATCTTCTGCTGTCTTGTCCCAGCTAAACAGTTTTGCTCGGGCTAATCCTTGATGTTTCAGGTCGGTCTGCAACTCTGAATTAGTTAATATTTGCTGCATTCCCTGAGCAATACTATCCACGTCATTAGGATCGACATAGAGAACGCTATCTCCCCCCACTTCAGGAATTGATGTTACCTGGGAAGTAATCACAGGACAACCACAAGCCATTGCTTCTAAGACAGGTAGTCCGAACCCTTCGTAAAGTGAGGCAAAAACCAATGCCTGAGCCAGAGAATATAGTGTGGGAAGCTCTGCTGTCGGCACGTAGTCGAGGAAAATAATGCGATCGCGAGACGCTAATTTAGCAACCTGTTGGGCAATTTCTGGATAGAAGAAATCATCTTTTTTGCCTGTAATAACAAACTGGCAATCCTTGTCGTTTAGACGGTCAAAAGCTTCGAGAGTGCGACCTAGATTCTTATAGAAGCGCATGTCTCCCACATACAGCAAATATTTATCTAGACCATATTTCTGGATAACTGTCGAATTCGGCTGAGGATAAAACAAATTGCGATCGTAGCCGTTATAAACCACGTCGATTGAGTCGGGATTCAAGCTGTAGGTATTAACCAGATCTTGCTTAGTAAATTCGGAAACGCAAATAATTCGCTGAGACTGCTTAAGCAAAAAGGGTAGTGCGTATTGATAGTAATATTTCCACTTAGGACTAAGTTCGGGATATTTGAGGGGAATAAGATCGTGAACGGTTAATATTTGCGGTACATGAGGAAAAAACATCCCTTCATACACGGGAGAGAAAAATAAATCCGCTTGCTCTTGTTTAAGTCGTTGCTTGAGTTTGGTTTGATACCACCAAATTCGTTTTAGATGCCCCGAAAAACCGCGATCTGGTGATAAGCCAGGATCTACAGCAGCTACTCGATCGCCATACTTAGATTGAAAAGTATCAGCATGAGAGTAAAGAGTGAAATCAAAATGGCGATCGCCTTTACACTCCTCACTACAGTCCATCAACCGAGAAATCAAATTCTGATTTACTACTCCTAAACCACTAGCTTGCTCCTGAATATAAGTCCCGTTGATGGCAATTTTTGGTAGTTTCGGCATTTAGTTTCAGTCAAAATAGTAAACTTAGCAAAGATAAAAATTATTTTATTATCTATTATCTATCTCATTAAATTACAGAGTAAAATACCATAAGGTAACATCTAACAATATGTCAGAACATAACCTTTCCCTACCAGAGAATATCTACAATAGCTTGCTCGATGAATCTCAGGCATTGGGAATAAGTCCTACTGACTGGATCGCTTCGCAATTATCATTGGAAAAAGATAAGAGGTGTGAGTTATCTCCTGCTGAGAAAGCAGCCGCTTTCAGGGAGTGGGCGGATAATCATCAGTGCGGTGTACCTCTCTTGAGCAACAAAGCTATCAGTCGTGAAAATCTTTACAGCAATGAGCAGCTATAAAAATGGGATATCTGGTTGATACAAATATCCTGTTACGAAGTTGCCAGCCAGATCACCCAATGTATTCGGCTGCATCTACAGCCGTAGAAATTCTACTGTTACAGGGCAATAACCTTTATATAACCCCACAAAATATAGTCGAGTTTTGGAATGTAGCTACCAGACCATTGAACAAAAATGGTTTGGGTATGACAGTACAGCAAGCTAACAATGAAGTGGATAGCTTTGAATCTTTAATCTCGCTCAAGCTAGATACGCCTACAATACATCAGCACTGGAAAACTTGGTTCTGAATTACGCTGTCAAAGGTGTAAATGTTCATGATGCTAGGCTCACCGCAGCAGCAATCGCACACGGTCTATCACATATACTGACGTTTAATGTCCGCGATTTTAAGAGATATGCAGAAATTACTGTTGTTCATCACGAAGAAATAACAGTGTAAATTTAGCGATTTAGTGATTTCGCCAAAACACTTTTGCTTTAATAATACCTAGTCGAGCCAACTTTGTTTACCTGAATTCCTGACGACTGGTTCAAAAAAATAATTGTTGTTTGACGATTACTTTTTAAAAATAATCAATGACAATCAATAATTAACATTCAGCGAATATGATTGAGTCAATGACCGTCATATTATCCTCAAATTAAACCATGTATACCGTTAGTCTAATTCGCGCTGAGTCTTACGAACTAAAAGAACTGCGATCGCATATCGAACATCTCCTCGAACCCTTGGGAGGAATAAAGTCAATTGTAAAAGAGGGCGATCGCGTTTTACTAAAACCCAACCTGTTGACAGGTAGTCGTCCCACCAAAGAATGTATTACTCGTCCTGAAATTGTCTACTGTGTAGCGCAACTGGTAAAAGAAGCAGGTGGCAAACCCTTTTTAGGCGATAGTCCTGCTTTTGGCAGCGCCAGGGGAGTTTGTAAGGCAAACGGTTATCTGCCTTTGTGCGAAGAGTTAGACTTGCCAATTATTGAGTTTAAAGGACAGCGATACGCGACAGAAAACGAAAACTTCCAGCATCTACGACTATCGAAAGAAGCAATGGACGCTGATGTGGTGATTAATTTACCTAAAGTCAAGTCTCATATGCAGCTAACTATGACTCTAGGAGTAAAAAACCTGTTTGGCTGTGTTCCAGGCAAGATGAAGGCTTGGTGGCATATGGAAGCGGGTAAAGATGCCGATCGCTTTGGAGAGATGATCGTGGAAACAGCAAAGGCGATCGCTCCTAACTTAACCATTATTGACGGTATTATTGGTCATGAGGGCAATGGACCAAGCGGTGGTGAACCAAAACAGTTGGGAGTTCTCGGCGCTTCTACTGACGTATTTGCCTTAGATCGAGCCATGATTGATATTCTAAATGTCGATCCAGATATCGTCCCCACTCTAGCGGCGCAGTTTAGACAAGGATATTGCACCGATTTAGCTGAAATTGAGTTCCCGTACTGCAAACCAGCGGATCTACAGGTGTCGGACTGGAAACTGCCAGAGGCAATGATGCCAATTGACTTTGGACTTCCCCGCGTTCTGCGCTCAACCTTTAAAAACTTCTATATTCGCTTCATTAAAGAACCAATGAAAACCTACGGTAGAAGCTAGGAATTTGCTAGGTCAAGTTATGGTCTGCAATTTTAAATTTGTTAAGGCGATCGCCAGCTATTTCTCTTAATACTAAAAAAAGCGATCGCTGGTAGACTAGCTAATTAAACTTCTAACAGATTACTTAATCAAATTACTTAATCAAAACTTCTACCAAATATTAACTGACTAGTTTAAATTAGAAGCGAGATATTGATTCGCTCTATTCAAAATACCTATGGTTACTCCTTTAGTTACGCAACAAATTGACGATCTGACAGTCGAGGAAAATAACGCTAGGACGACATTCGACCTAACTGAGAGATTTGACGATCCTTCTACTACAGGTCAGATAGCACGATTTCAGTTTGCCGAAAATGTAAATGATGGTGGTGTAGCTGATGTATTGCTATTCGATCAAGAAGGCATAGGTGCGCCAGGAACCGTTGCCAATTTCCTCAGCTATGTAGGAGACGGAGATTATGACGATACAATTATTCATCGCTCTGTTCCTGGATTCATTGTTCAGGGAGGTGGGTTTGAGGTCACAAACTCCTTAATAACTCCAATTGATGCTGACGAGCCGATAGAGAATGAATTTAGTGAGGAGAGATCCAACCTCCAAGGTACGATTGCCATGGCAAAGTTGGGAGGAGATCCTGACAGTGCGACTAATCAGTGGTTTTTCAATCTAGGAGATAACTCCGAAAATCTCGACAATCAAAACGGCGGTTTTACTGTGTTCGGTCAGGTTTTGGATGAGTCAAATTTAGAGGTGATTGACGCGATCGCCAGCTTGAGCCTGGTTGACGGCGATGCGCCTCCAGCACAGACTTTGGATAATCTGCCCATAACTGATACTACCGATCCGATCAATACAGAGGATTTAGTATTTTTGGAAAGTGTCAGCCTGGTTTCTGAAGAAGAACTAGAGTTCAGTGTAACTAGTTCTAATGAAGGATTGGTCGAAGCTTCTATTGATGAAGATAATAATGAATTAGTTCTCGACTACTTGGAAGGTCAAAGTGGCGAGGCGACTATTACTGTCGAAGCGACAAACCTGCTGGGTGAAACGGTAGAAGATGAATTTTTGGTGACTGTCGAACCCGAACCCGAACCTGAACCTGAACCCGAACCCGAACCCGAAGTAGAGCCTGAACCTGAAGTGGGAACTCCCGATTCCGAGCTAATTGGTTCAAGTGTATTTCGTTTTTTAGATCCCGATACGGGAATTCATTTCTATGCTGACTCCGAAGCAGAGAGAGCCGAGTTAGAGTCTAGTCAACCAGATTTAATCGTCGAAGAACCCTCTTATCGGGTTGTCGATCCCCTCACTGGTGATTCTGAGGCACAAGAAGTAGTTGGTTTGCTGAACGAAGATACGGGAGCTTATCTTTATACCACCTCTGAGAATGAACTGTCTTTTATTGAGGATAATCTACCCAACTATTCTATTGATGAAGATCAATCGTTCCTTGCTTTTGCCGAAGAACAAGCCAACACAATTCCGATCTATCGCTTTCTTAATACAGATACCAACGCCCATTTCTTTACTGCATCAGAAACGGAAAGACAGTCGATTGAAGATAATCTACCTAGCTATGAATCCGAAGGCATTGCTTTTTACGCCTTTGACGCAGGGCAGTAATTACTGATTACTGATTACTTTCAGTTGGTAGTTTTTTTAGGGCAGCGATCGCATGAAGTTTAACTTTACGATCGCTGTCTTGTGCTAGCTGTTCTAGTACGAGTTTTGCCGAGCGATCGCCTAATTCCCCCAGAGATGTGGCGAGGGTTTGTCTGAGGATGGCGGAGAGGGTATTTTGCTGTTGCCAAAAATTGATCAATACCTTTGCCGACTCTGGCTTTAATTCTGGCGTGGTTATCCGACCCAAAATTGTCACGATTTCTTCGATTACAAGTTCGCTCGCATCAATTAGCGCCTGTTTTAAATAAAGAATTGCTGAACTGTGTCTACTCCAGCCCAAAGCTTTAACTAGATCTGGTTTGAGGCTGATGGGTGTCGTTTCTGCTTGCAAGACTTCGTATAGAGCTGCTGTCGCTGTTTCTTGCTGCATTCTCCCCAAGGAAATAGCTGCTTGGCGGCATACTTCTAAATTCAAATCGTAGAGTAGAGGTTGCAGATGCTGGACTAAATTCATCGTTTGGCAGAGGTCGGGACGAAAACCTAAAGCGATCGCCGCTTCTTGACGCACAATACTAGCTTTATCTTGCAGGGCAGTAATTAAGACAGGCGCTATACGGCAGTCGTGAAAGCTTCCTAGAGCATTAACCGCAATTCTTCGTAATTCTGCATCCTGAGCAGTTGTTACCGCTAAAAGTGGTTCAATAGTAGCGGCAGAGCGAATAAAAGATAGGGACTTAACTGCTAACAAAGCATACTTGGGCTGAGAACTCAATTCCACCAGAGCCTCAATCGCCTGATCCCCAATCTCAATCAAAGTTTTGCCCGCGATCGCAATTAATTCATTATCCTCGGACTGCTGCAATAGCTGAACTAGGGTAAGTACGACTGATTGTTCGGGAAAGTGACCGAGAATTTGACAGATAAACCAGCGCACTTCTGCTTCTGCGGTAGGGTCAAGCGCCAGGTTACCCAAAGGAATAATAATTTTCTTGCCCAGCAGAGGGAATATTTTGCTGACTTCCCATTTATGCTGAAAATCTGCCTGCATCAGCATGATCAACGCTAAGTCGAACGCCTGTTGCCACTCGGCGGCGGCTAAGATGAAACGCCTGTTTTGTTTGCTAGCTTTGGTTTGAGGTAATTCTCTCAACAGGTTGCTGACTTCAAGCCAGTCTTCTCTTTCTACAGCCTTTTGTACTCGGTTGAGGATTTTGGATACTGAAGATGATTGATTCGCTACCTTTTCTGGTTTAATATAAGTCACGCGATCGCTACTCTCACACTAGATTAAGTTGCTAAATTGAAATTACTAAGCTTGAGCCTCAGAAATTGTTGGGCATACCTGAAGCTAGGTATTTATTATTATTTTATTTTCTGATGATACTAGTAGCATAAGACACTGGATTGGGTTTGTGATGCAAACTAAAAATCAAATCGATGCAGATAGATCATCATTAGCGTTAATAGCAGTGATTTTTGCGCTTCAGATAACAGTCTTTAGACAGAAATAGTCAATCAGCAACCGTAAATGAGCAATCAGTTATCAACCATCGTCGTCAAAATTGGTACTTCTAGCCTTACCCAGCCTACAGGACAGATTGCGATCGCTACTATTGCCTCTTTGGTCGAAACTCTCAGCGATCTCCGCTCCCAAGGACATCGGGTAATCTTGGTTTCTTCTGGTGCAGTGGGAGTCGGATGTGCCAGATTGAATCTAGCAGAAAGACCCCGTAAGATCGCCTTAAAACAGGCAGTGGCGGCAGTCGGACAGGGACGATTAATGCGGATTTATGACGATATGTTTAGCAATTTACAGCAGGCGATCGCTCAGGTACTACTGACCAGAAGAGAATTGATTGAACGTAATACCTACGTCAATGTTGCTAATACTTTTCAGGAATTATTGGCTTTGGGGGTAATTCCGATTGTGAATGAAAACGATACTGTTGCGGTGGACGAGCTAAAATTTGGCGATAATGATACTCTCTCCGCTTTAGTCGCTAGCTTGGTGCGGGCTGACTGGCTTTTTCTCCTGACTGATGTTGATCGCATGTATTCTGCCGACCCTAAAACTGTTGCCGATGCCCAGCCAATCGAGCTAGTCAGCAGCGAGGAATTTGCTCACCTGCAAATAGATGCTGGTTCGAGCGGATCGCCCTGGGGTACAGGGGGGATGGCAACTAAGCTAGCCGCTGCCCGTATAGCTACCAGCACGGGGGTTAGAACTGTGATTACCCAGGGAAAAAGACCGCAGGATATTTTAGAAATTCTCCAGGGGAAAAACTTAGGGACTCAGTTTGAACCTCAACCCCAGACTGATAATGCCCGTAAACGCTGGATCACTTACGGGCTAGTGCCGATGGGCAAACTGTATCTAGACAGCGGTGCCGTCAAAGCAGTTACAACTATGGGTAAGTCTCTGCTGCCCGCAGGAATTGTGGAGGTTGAAGGAGAATTCTCCGTTACTGATGCCGTACAGCTTTGCGATCGCGAAGGTCTAGAATTAGGTCGCGGTTTAGTCAACTATAGCAACGCCGAAATTGAACAGATCAAAGGGCATCACTCGGCAGAGATTGCTTCGATACTGGGGTATGACAGTGCCGATACCGTAGTGCATCGCAATAATTTGGCATTTAACATTTAGCATTTAACATTTAGCATTTAACATTTAGCATTTGATCAGTAATCGTAACTACCAATGAACAATGAGCAACGTCGATAAATTTAGAGCGATATCTCCTACTGCTTATGCTGATGCTCTATCTAGAGAACAGTTTATGGATTTGGGGATTAGGGCTGTATGGCAGCCGATTCCTCGTATTGCAGGTGTTGCCTACACGGTTAAATGTCATCCAGGAGATAATTTAATGCTTCATGCGGCGATCTATCGTGCGGCGCCTGGTTCAGTAATTGTGGTGGAATCGGGGAGTCTAGACTACGCAGTATCGGGGGGAAATGTCTGTGCGATCGCCCAAAAAAGAGGAATCGCTGGTTTTGTCGTCGATGGCGTAATTCGCGATGTAGCGGAAGTAAGGGAAGCTAAGTTTCCTGTCTTTGCCAGAGGTATTGTGCCGAAGCCTGGAGTAAAAGAGACTTTAGGTAGCTTGAATCAGCCGATTGTCTGCGGTGGTGCCACAATTCGGGCAGGAGATATTATCGTTGCTGATGAAGAAGGAATTGCGGTAATTCCCGCTGAGGAGCAAAATGCGGTGTATGAGATTGCTCTAGCGAGAACGGAAAAAGAGACGACAGAAACCTTAGAACAGTGGGAGTCACAACATCAAGCTAAGGTTGAGGGGATTCTGCAAGCAAAGGGTTTTATGGGCTAGGTTTTGTTGGGCAGATTAAGTCGAGCAACATTTAATTATTTGTATTGGTAATCTGCTTTTTCAGTTATTGGCTGTATCTGGCTGCCAGTATTATTTTGCTCAGTGTTGACCATGCTAGCAAAAAATATACCCATGCCGATAAAGACGGTTAGAACCAGAGTTAAGATGAATTCTGGAGGAGATATGGGTCGATAATGATATCTAGATCTGGTTAATATCTGTGTTTGCATTGCCTTGCTCTCTAGCAAATTTGCTCTCTCTTTCACCATTTCCCTACCATTAACTCGTGCATCAAGTTTAACCAAACGCAAAGCACTGAAACTGTGATCTCAGTTATGATTGGGGTCAGAAAAAGAGCGGGCGATTGATCGCCTGTTGATCAAAGAAAAGTCTATTAATTATTGCTAACCCCAACTTGAGGTTAAATAGCCCGAAGTAAATCCGTAATATCGTCTACCTGGTGATGAAAAATAGGCTGACGTTTGATTTGATAATCTCGTTCGGTGGGCAGCTCTATCTTAAATTCTTGTCTCACTGTGCCTGGTCTAGCAGAAAGTACATAGATTCTTTGAGATAGAAACACCGCTTCCTGCACATCGTGAGTAATCATCAAAATTGTGCAGCCTGCTTTGAGCCATAATTCCAACAAAAACTGCTGCATAGTCTCTTTGGTTTGAATATCCAATGCCCCAAATGGCTCATCCATCAATAATATTTTGGGCTTAGTTGCCAAAGCGCGAGCGATCGCCACTCGCTGTTTCATACCGCCTGAAAGCTGCTTGGGCAGGGACTTGGCAAATTTTGTTAGCCCCACCATATCGAGATAATAAGAAGCAAATTCTCTTCTTTTGTGGCGATCAATTCCTAATAGTTTTAGACCAAATTCCACATTTTTTTGTACTGTCAGCCAAGGATAGAGCGTATATTTTTGAAAGACCATGCCCCGATCTGCCCCTGGACCCACCACGGGATTATAATCGACCGTAATCGAGCCAGAGGTAGGAAAGTCTAGTCCTGCTACTAGCCTTAACAAAGTCGATTTGCCAGAGCCAGAAGCCCCCACAACACAAACAAACTCTCCTTTGGCGACGTGCATGTTAATATCCTTAAGCGCAATTAAAGGTTCATTTTTGGTGGGAAACTGCTTGTACAGGTGGGATATTTCTAGGTGCATGTATGATTACTAACTACGTCCTCGAAGGGAGATTACTAATGACTAATGACTAATAACTAATTAAAGCGCCCACCTACAGGTAAATCTGAGCAATAGTCGAAAAAATAAATCGATCGCAAAACCGATTAAACCGAGGATAATCAGACAGGCAAAAATCTCTTCTGTCCGTAAGAACTTCTGAGCGAGGAGAATTCTCTTACCCAAACCTTCGGACGCCGCCAAAAGCTCTGCCACCACTACCAGGTTCCATGAGGCTGCCATATTGACTCGAAAGGCATCAATAATACGGGGCATAATCTGAGGGGTAATTACTTCCAGCAGTACCTGCCAGCGTTTTCCTCCCAGGGTATAGGTAGTCTCAATTAAGTCTTGGGGAACAAATTTAACGCTGTCCATAATCATCAAGACGTTAAAAAAAACTGTCCCGATAAAGATCAGGGCAATTTTTGGCGCTTCATCAATACCGAGATAAATAATCAACAGGGGAATAAAAGCAGGGGCAGGCATATAGCGCAAGATACCAATAATTGGCTCACACAAAGCACGAATACTGGCAAAAGTCCCCATCAGAATACCCAAGGGAACAGCAACTATTGCTGACAAAATAAACCCCATGCTTACCCGCCAGAAACTCATTTTGATATCAGTAATTAGATATCCTTTTGACCATAAATTCCCGACGGCACCCACGACATCTCCTGGCGAGGGCAGAAAAATTGAGTCGATGGCAGAATATCTTGTAATTAGCAGCCAGACGATCAAAGGAAAAACGAGAGAGACGACGCCCGAACTCCATAATCGAGAAGGGGAAATATCTTGATTGATATCCCAAAACTTACTCGGTTTTAAGCTGGTTTTGACAACTTGCGGTGAATTGCTGCTGGACATGAATTTATTCCCGATCTCTATTATCTTTGCTCACTGGCTTATTTCGTTTTCAGTTGGGCAGAGGCTAGCAAGATTTATTTCACAGACTCGGCGTAGGCTTTGACAAAGCGATCGTCTAAAATCGTGGTTAAATCGGGTGCTTCGGGAATGAAACCGACATCCACCATGAATTGAGCCATCTTGGGTGCAGCATGAGACATATGCTTCATGTTGTCACCTTCACTAAAGGCTTCCAAATTTTCTTCGATGGTAAATATCTTCGTACCTTCCTTAAATAGCTGTAACTCTTCTACCGTAACGCCAGCCCTTGCCGCCATAATCTCATCTGCTTTAGCTGGGTTTTGCTCCATAAATTCTAGGGTGTCAAACCAAGAATTCACTAGTCCTTGAACCGCATCTGGCTGTTCATCAATCAACTTTTGACTAACTACTAACAAGTCGGGGATCGCTCCAGGGAACTCTGCCGAAGAGATCAATTCTTTCGAACCTTCTCGTTTTAGTGCCGTCAACCAAAATGGTGGAAAAGCACCAACCGCATCTGTTTGTCCCGAGGCAAAAGCTGCCGCAGCCGCACCAGTTTCTAGAGGCACAATTTCCACATCTTCTCGCTTCATACCTTTAGATTCTAAAGCTAGGGTCAGCAGAAAATCGTCCACAACGCCTTCTTCTACAGCAACTTTCTTACCTTTCAAATCTTCAATAGTATTAATATCTTCAGAGACAATTATCTTGTCATTACCCGCAGAATTATCATTAACTAATACTGCTACTTCTCCATTAATCGCATCGGCGGCAAAAGAAATCGTATCGTTCAAAGTTTGACAGTTGCCGTCTAGTTGTCCCGCTGCAAAAGCCTCCATTGACTCTAGATAGCCATCAAACCATTTCATTTCGACATTGACATTATTCTTGGTAAAGATTCCTTCTTGTTCTGCGATCGCCCAAGGCCACCAACCAGCCCAATTACTATAGCCAATCACGATTGGTTTCTCTTCCGCAGTCCCGACCGTCTCGCTACTATTAGAAGAATCAGGAGCCTGGGCGCAGCTAATTGTTAATCCTAAACTAAGCAAAAATATACAGACTGTCGATAATATCTTTCTTCTATTCATATAAATTTAAAATTATTAGCAATGCACAATTACAAAAAAAAGCAGCGCAAATCTAGCTTTAAAAGCAATAAAATTTAGCAAACAAGCTTAAATAACCTTAGCTTGATAAGCAATTTTTGAGAACCAAATTACAGCAAAAGATTGGTATGTATAATCTTAAATTGCTACTTTTTTCGAGATAGTAATCTGATTTAATAACCAATCAAACCATAGATCCAAACCCACTTCTGTTTTAGCTGATACAGTAAAAATTGCTACATTTGGGTTCATCTGGCGTACGTTGTTCTTGATTCGCTCTAAATCAATATCCAAATAGGGAGCTAAGTCCGCTTTGGTAATCAATAGACAGTCTGCTGCTTGAAACATTATGGGATACTTCAAGGGTTTGTCTTCTCCCTCAGTCACGCTTAATAAAGCAACCTTGGCATGTTCCCCTACTTCAAATTCCGCAGGACAGACTAGGTTCCCGACATTTTCGACCAAAACTAAATCGATCGCTTGAGGATCGTACTGATGTTCGAGAGTATGAATCCCCCCCGCCACCATCTTAGAATCCAAATGGCAAGAGCGTCCCGTATTAATCGGAATTACAGGAACATTATATTGCTTCAGGCGATCGGCATCTAGTTCCGTGGTCATGTCTCCTTCGATCACCGCTATACTCACTTTTTCTTGCAGTTTGGCTAGGGTTTTCTCCAATAAGACAGTCTTTCCTGCCCCAGGACTACTCATTAAATTGAGACAGGTAATCCCCCAGCGATTAAACTTAGCGCGGTTATGATTCGCTCCCTCTTGATTGGCGTGAAGTAAATTTAGCTCGATGGCGGCGTTAAATGTTTGATGCATGGCTAAAAAATGATTACTAAGAACTAACTACTAACTACTGATTCTTCCATAGTTGAATATTCAATGCGATCGATCTTTAATTCTCGACCCGATCTAATATCTTCCATCGGCGCTTTGCAGTCAGGACAGCTATACTGTAAGCCGATTTGCGGCGTATATTCTTGCTGGCAACTGTGACAGAAGGCAATTAGGGGAACATCTCTGATAACTAGTTCGACTCCTGCTAAAAAAGTGTTGCGAGTCTGGACTTCAAAGGCAAATTTAAGGCTGACAGGTTCAACACAGGTAAACTCACCGACGAGCAAATGAACCTTTTCGATCTGAGGCTTATCAGGTTGAGATTCGTACCAATCTTTCATGGTCATAATCAAAGCCTTGGTCATATCGGTTTCATGCATGATTTTGGGGTGTTTTATCTTTATTAGGAAACAATTCAGTAATCAGTAATCAGTAAACTCGCGCGTTCCCTTGCGCCGCAGCACGGTGCGTTGCACCATCGCCTCTAAAAGAGGCTCTAAGGCGAAGCCTTTGTTATGCGGCAGATCGTCGTCGCAGCCCCTTCGGGGCAGTCCGCCCTGGCGGGCTAGAAGCCAGAGGCTTCGCTGGCACTGAACGCGAATGCGTTCGCGGCTCTGTGGGTCGCTCGTCAATCAGTAATCAAAATATGTTGGGGATGTGCGGCGACACGTATCAACCAGGCTCGAACAGCGGGATATTTGGTTAGGTTGAAACCGCCCTCTTCGGCAACATGGGTATAGCCATAAAGAGCAATATCGGCAATAGTGTAGGTATTCTTGACAAAGAAATTATGTCTGCTTAGATGTTGTTCCATCACCTGCAACGCTGCGTTCCCAAGTCGGTGTTTATGTTTTAGCTGTTCGGCATGCTGCTCTGGCTGTTTGAGAATACTCAGCCAATAACGAGCCCTGGCAATATTGGGTTCGTGGCTATACTGTTCAAAAAATAGCCACTGCATTACTTGAGCTTGAGCATATT
>JBCBWB010000095.1:0-4454 GCA_039817275.1 Cyanobacteria bacterium J06648_1
GTGAAAGTTAAGCTCAGACCAACAGGGTTATTTGGTTGGCATCAACGGCGAAGCCGAACGAGATATCAGAAGTGGTCGAGATATCAGTCGCGGAATTCCGATCAATCTATTTATTTCCTTATCTTTTAATAATTTGCCCGAAGGTGAGTTTGAACTGGAAGAATATGAGGTAGAAGAGACTGAAGCCGAGCGCCGAGTAGAAGAACAGCGAGAAGAAGAGCGCCGAGCCGCCGAACGTTTACTAGAGGAACAACGGGAGGCAGAGCGCCGAGAAGCCGAACGACAAGAGGAAGAACAACGGAAGGCAGAGCGCCGAGCAGAAGAGCAGCGGGAAGCCGAGCGAGAAGCCGCCGAAAGTCTGGCAGAAGAACAGCGGAAAGCCGCAGAAAACCAGGAAGAGGAAGTTGCCTACCTGCCTACCATATCGAATAACGCCAATTATGCTTTGGCATATAACATTGCTCAAACCGATGAAGAAAAAATACGTGCCGTGGCCATTACCCCTGATGGCAGGACGGTAGTAACAAGTAGCGATCGCCAGCTAAAAATTTGGAATGGACAGACTGGTAGTCTCGAACAAATTATCAATGCTCATGAAGAAGATGTCAGAGCGATCGCCCTCAGCAGTGATGGGGCGACAATCATTAGTGGGGGAGATGATGGTCAGATCAAAATATGGAATCGCTACACAGCTCAGCTAGAGCGCACTCTCGCGGGTCACGAAGATGAGGTAAACAGTCTCGCTCTTAACCTCAACGGGAATGTAATTGTTAGCGGCGGCGGCGACAAAGTAAAGGTGTGGAGCCGCTATACGGGTAAGTTAGAACGCACCCTCGAAGGTCACGAATCAGCAGTTAAAAGCGTTGCCATTAGTGACGATGGCGAAACTATTGCGAGTGGTGGACAAGATAGAGACGTGCGGATTTGGCAATGGCGCTCTTGGGAATTAAAACATGTCCTCAAAGGTCATGAAGAAGAAGTAAGAACGGTTGCGATCAGCACCGACGGCAGCACCATTGTTAGCGGTAGCGGCGATCGCACCATCAGAGTTTGGGATGCTGGAGGCAATCTCAAAACCATCCTGCGGGGTCATGAAGCAAAAGTTGATAGCCTGGTGTTGAGTAACGACGGACATATCATTAGCGGTAGTCGCGATCGCACCATCAAAATCTGGGATCTACAGACCCAAAGCCTAGAGCAAAGTCTTACCACCGAAGATTCTGAAGGCATTGAGGCGATCGCCGCCAGTGCCGATAAGGGCATCGTTGTTAGCGGCGGGAGGGAAAAAACCCTTGCAATCTGGCATCTCAAACAGTAGTCAATCCAACCCCAACTAGGTCTAGTTTATCTAGTTACCACCATACAATATACTTTCTATGTATATATACTCGTCTATTTACCATATCTATCATCAGACTTTGCGGGAAGCAACGACATGAAGCCAAATTTATTAAACACTTTAATAGCTCTCGGCATCGGTTTAGGAGCGATCGCCATTAGTTCTGATTCCAGCTATGCTCAAAGTCGCTTTACCTGCGACGTAAGCCAGATGTCCACCACTGTTAATACCGAAAGAGGCTCGATTCCCCTGATTCGCTGGGCAGATAATTCTTTTCCGCCGCCTTTTACTCCTCAAGAGCGTTGTCGGATAGTTTCGGATCGCTTTAAAAAATTTGATAACAACGGCACGTTGAAATATATCAAAGCCGACATAATCAATAATCTCCCTGCTCTTTGCGTTGCTGCCTATAAAGGTGGTTCCTGTTTGCCAGACGGACTACTAGTAACTTTCAAGCCTGGTACGGATGCCAATCAAACTCTGCTGAAAATCCTCGATCGCCGTGTTTGGGCAGCCAGTGGTCCGATTGAGCTATCGAGTGCCGAGCAATCCGACTCTTTAATTTCTCAGGTGGATGGGGATACCTACGTCAATATGGAAGCCTTTCTTAACTGGAGTGATGGGCAATAGTTTGGCAATGGATAATGGATAATTAATTGATTAATTAAATCGTGGGTAAGAATTATTGCTAGTCAGGCTGCTTCGCTGATTAAAGCAACTTTGCCATAGCGAGGATCGATCTCCAAAGCCTGAATGACTAAACTCCTGCCAGTATCAGGAAGCTGACAGCGGGTAGTTTCGTTGGGCTGTAGCGGTAAACAAAGGTCAAAAATTTCCAGTCGGTACTGTTGCGGAATAAAGTTTGCCTCGCCCATTTCTAAAGCAACTTGGTTAAAAAAAGCCAGTTCTCCCGTGTTGTTTATAATACCTGCAGGACTGCTCAGACGATCGCACCACTGTAAAGCCAAAAACCACTTGGCATCACTGAGTCTGTTGTAGATCTTGTCTGGCTTCGGATGAGGAAAAACCTTATATCCTCCTTCTACTGCCACAATCGTTCCCTCCAAAAAACCACAGACCATGCCCAGGCGATCGCTCATCAACCCCTATCCCCGTCAATAAGATACTTAACTTTCTAGCTTTAGCTTACAGTCGTTTTTAATCTAAATACATCCCGAACTATAAATTAGGGCATCTTTAAAAACTCTTTGCCCTAAAGGATTAGCTTCGCGTCCGTCTTTGCGTCTTTGCCCACAGCGCCAAGGGCGCAGATCGTCGTCTTCGACGACTGGAAAGCTCTGCTTTCGTGGATTAGCTCCGCGTCCGCGAAACATACATCAACAACATTTCGCCTCTTGCTTCATAGAGGAGAAGTTGACAAAAAAAGATGCCCGTTGTCGGACACCTCTGAAATTTATCGCTTGCTCAATAAACTGATGCTAATACCTATTTAAAAGCATCTAAATTAATTTCGACGGGTTCAATACCCCAGATCTGAGCGCAATATTCCTTGATCGTGCGATCGCTAGAGAATTTACCCATTCTGGCAGAGTTGAGAATCGACATTTTTGTCCATTTCTCTTTGTCTTTATAAGTTTGGGACACCCGATCCTGACAGTCGATGTAGTCCTGATAATCCGCTAACAGCATATAGGGATCGTCATAGAGTAAGGAATCAACGATGGGCTTGAATAGCTTGGTGTCACCGTGGCTAAAGTCACCATGGGCAACGCGATCGATCACGGCTTTGAGTTCTTCATTGTCGTTATAGAAGGACATCGGATCGTAGCCATCTGCCTTCATTTGATATACTTCTTCGGCAGTTAGACCAAATAAGAAGAAGTTTTCTGCCCCTGCTTCTTCGCGGATTTCGATATTGGCTCCGTCTAGCGTCCCAATGGTTAAGGCACCGTTCATGGCAAACTTCATGTTACCCGTACCAGAGGCTTCCTTACCTGCGGTCGAAATCTGTTCGGAGAGATCCGCCGCTGGATAAATTTTCTGTCCTAAAGAGACATTGAAGTTGGGTAAGAAGACAACCTTCAAACGACCCTTGACATCGGGATCTTTATTGACTACTTCACCTACAGCATTGGCAAATTTAATGATCAGCTTCGCCATAAAGTAGCCAGGAGCAGCCTTCCCGCCAAAAATAAAGGTGCGAGGCACAATCTCAACGCTGGGATCGCGCTTGATGCGGTTATAGAGGGTAATGATGTGCAACACCATCAAGTGCTGACGCTTGTACTCGTGAATTCTTTTGACCAGAACATCAAAGATAGAATCGACGTTGACATCAACATTTTTGATCTTCTTGATCTGAGCCGCCAAGGTAATTTTGTTTTGGCGCTTGATATCTCGCCACTGTTCGCAAAATTCCTTGTCGTCGATAAACTTCTCTAGCACTCGCATCTCGTCGAGATTTTTGAGCCAGCTATCGCTTTGAGTCTTCTCTGTTACGAGCTTTGCCAGTCTGGGGTTGCTTAATAAGATCCAGCGACGAGGAGTTACACCATTGGTCTTGTTAAAGAACTTTTCGGGCCAGAGTTTGGCAAAACCCTGCAAAGTGTACTTTTGCAGCAATTTAGTATGCAGGGCGGCAACACCGTTAATGGCGTGGCTACCTACACAGGCTAGGTTTGCCATCCGCACTTTTTTCTCAGCGCCTTCTTCAATGATAGAAAGCTCGGAGGCTAATTCTTCATCATCGGGGAACCAAGTGCGAATATCTTCGAGAAAACGGTGATTGATTTCGTAAATAATCTCGATGTGTCGGGGAAGCATGCGGCTAAACAAGCTAACCGACCATCTTTCTAATGCTTCTGGCAGCAGAGTGTGGTTAGTATAGGCTAGGGTTTCTTGGGTAATTGTCCATGCCTGATCCCAATCCATATCGTGTTCGTCTACCAACAGACGCATCAACTCGGCTACGGCTACGGCTGGGTGAGTATCATTAAGCTGGATTGCAGCTCTTTGCTGGAAGTTAGTTAGGTCAGGATGGACATGGAGATGGATCTTAATTAGATCCTGGAGGGAAGCAGAAACAAAGAAATACTGCTGTGCCAACCGTAGCTCTTTACCCTGAGGTGTATTGTCGTTGGGATAAAGCACTTTT
>JBCBWB010000095.1:4551-20513 GCA_039817275.1 Cyanobacteria bacterium J06648_1
CTGCTTTCCATAGTCGCAGGGAGTTAACGGTGTTGGTGCGATAGCCAGGGACAGGAGTGTCGTAGGGAACAGCCTTAACTTTGCGATCGCAGATCCAGGAAACGCGATTATTGCCTTTAGCATCGCGATAGGTTTCGGTATGTCCACCGAGCTTGATCTCCACTGAATCTTCAGGACGGGGGATCTCCCAAGGATTTTTAAACATCAGCCAGTTATCAGGGATTTCTGCCTGCCAACCATCTCTTAACGCCTGGTGAAAGATGCCAAACTCATAGCGAATACCGTAGCCAATGGCGGGCATTTCTAAGTTAGCCAAAGAATCTAGGAAACAGGCAGCCAGACGACCCAAACCACCGTTACCCAAGCCAGGATCAGGTTCTTCTTCGACTAGATCTTCAATGCTGAGATTGAATCCACTAACCACCTCACGCATTTTTTCATAGATCCCCAGCGAGATGAGGTTGTTCTCCAAATGGCGACCCATCAAAAACTCAGCCGAGAGATAGGAAACGACCTTAACGTCTTCTTCGTAGTAGGTGCGACCTGTCTTAATAAAGCGGTGTAACAGGCGATCGCGCACCGTAAAAGCTAGAGCCTGATAGTAGTCGTGGAGAGTTGCATTCGATTCGTCTTTTCCCTGAAGATAAAAGAGGTTGTCGGCGAAGGCTCGTTTGAGAGTCTCCACACTCATACCCGTGCGGTCGTCCTCAACTTGAACAGTACGATTAGCCAAAGTATTAGCAGTAATTTGACCAAGCTTTTGAGAAGTTTTTGATTCCATATTTCCCTAAAGATGATGTTGGTATAGATGATTGCTCAAGACACAGACAGACAATTTGATAAATAAAACTTAAAACCGCAATGTGGCGATCGCTGTCTAGATGAATGTATTTGTATAGCTCGCTTCTATATTGCCACGTCAATTTTGATTTGACTGTTTATAGATTACTACTAGATTCCATGACCCAGGCTTGGATTACTCCAAGCCTTAAGCTTTGGTTTAGAAAGTTTGGGTCTAACTTAACCCACAGGACCCAAGCCAACCTTTCCTGCATAGACGGCGCGATCGCCCAATTCTTCTTCAATTCGCAACAGGCGATTATACTTTGCGACCCTCTCGCTACGACAAAGAGAACCAGTTTTGATTTGCCCCGCCCGAGTTGCTACGGCAAGATCGGCAATTGTAGTGTCTTCGGTTTCTCCCGAACGATGGCTAATTACAGAACGATAACCGCTACGAGTAGCCAGGTCGATTGTTTCTAAAGTCTCCGTTAGGGTGCCAATCTGATTGAGCTTAATTAAAATCGCGTTACCTACTTCTAGGTCAATTCCTTTTTGTAGTCTGGTCTTGTTGGTGACAAATAAATCGTCTCCCACTAGCTGAACCTTAGAACCGAGCTTGTCCGTTAGCAATTTCCAGCTATCCCAATCATCTTCGTGTAGGGCATCCTCGATCGAAATAATCGGATACTTCTCGACCAACTCTGCCATGTAGTCGATAAACTCTTCTGGGGAATGAGCCTCACCGTCGTAGGTATATTTACCATCAGCATAAAACTCACTCGCGGCTACGTCCATTGCCAGGGCAATTTCTGTTCCAGGTTTATAGCCCGATTTTTCAATTGCCATCATCAACAGATCCAAAGCTTCCTGATTTGAACCTAGATTGGGCGCATAGCCTCCTTCATCTCCCACGCCAGACAATAGACCTTTTTCCCCCAAGACCTTGCTAAGAGTAGCAAATACTTCCGCTCCCCAGCGTAGAGCTTCTCGGAAAGACTCAGCTCCCACAGGCATGATCATAAACTCTTGAAAATCAACGTTATTGTCGGCATGGGAACCGCCATTGATCACGTTCATCATCGGTACTGGCAGCACGTTGGATAAAGGTCCTCCCAAATAGCGATAGAGGGGTAGTTCTACCTCGGCAGCGGCTGCTTTTGCAGTGGCTAAAGATACAGCTAAAATCGCATTTGCCCCCAGATTCTTTTTGTTAGGAGAACCATCGCGATCAATCATAATTTGATCGACTGTTGCCTGCTCCAGGGCATCAACATCAATCAGATCAGGAGTTATTTTCTCCTTGACGTTACGCACTGCGGTTAGAACTCCTTTGCCGCCATAACGACTTTTGTCATCGTCCCGTAGTTCGTGAGCTTCAAAACTTCCAGTAGAGGCACCGCTTGGTACTTGCGCTAGACCTACCGATCCAGTTTCTAAGCGTACTTCTGCTTCAATTGTGGGACGACCACGAGAATCTAAAATCTCTCTGGCGGCGATCGCTTCAATTACGGCTTCTGATTGGTTAAGCATTAATTCTCCTGTGTATAACTATGTAAAATACCTAGAATCTGAGATATTTCTATCCAAGACACGCTTGATGTGGATTAGATTGCTTCAGTCTTTCGTTTTTAGACCAAGGAGTTAGTTGACACTTTCTCAGACTATTCAGTTTTTTGCCTCCCTACCTCAACTGAGTAATTGGAAAGACAATCTCTAATTTGTCGCGATCTCAAAAATTTTATAGCGCTCAAGAAGGTGTCCAAATTCATCCAGCCCACATTAAACGTCAAGATACAGGCGCCAATTAATATATCTTCTTTTGCGACTCTAGCGTTAATAATCTACCTTGAGCCATTTTTTTGGTTCAGATTGCCAACGCTTGGCTTCAACTTCATCGAGGGCTGTAATCGGACAAGGAAGAAGAACCAAGATTGATCCTCCCAATCCTTGACCAATTTTTCTAGACTAGACTGTCGCCAGCATTTCTGTTTCCTTGGCTGACATCGCCAAGATCAGGTCGATTGCCCGATTGGAATAACCCCATTCATTGTCATACCAAGCCACGACTTTAAAGAAGTTGCTGTTCAACTCCATACCCGCTCCTGCATCAAAAATACTGGAGTGAGAATCGCCAGTGAAGTCGCAAGAAACTACGGGATCGTTGGTGTAGCCCAAGACTCCCTGCATTTCTCCCGCCGCTGCGGTTGCCATCGCTCGACAGATCTCGTCGTAACTAGTGGCTCGTTCGGTACGAAAAGTTAAATCGACTACCGAAACATCTGGTGTAGGCACGCGCATTGCCATTCCTGTCAACTTACCTGCCAACTGTGGTAGTACCAAGGCTACCGCTTTTGCTGCCCCTGTAGAAGCGGGGATGATGTTTTGTCCCGCACCTCTGCCTGAGCGCAAATCTTTCTTGTTAAAGCCATCTACCGTGGGCTGAGTTGCTGTCTTGGCATGAATGGTAGTCATCAAGCCTTCTTGTAAACCAAAGTTATCGTCAATCACTTTGGCAATGGGAGCTAGACAGTTGGTGGTACAGCTGGCGTTAGAAACGATCGCATCAACCCTGGGATCAAAGCTATTGTGGTTAACACCGACCAACAGAGTCTTAACTCGGTCGGGATCTTTGGTGGGAGCCGAGATGACCACTCTTTTTGCGCCTGCGGTCAGATGTTTGGCTGCTCCTTCGTGGGTAGTAAACAAGCCCGTTGCTTCTACTACATAATCTACCTTATGTTCTCTCCAGGGTAGTTCTTCGGGATTTTTGACCGAGACACAGGGAATAAATTTGCCGTTGACGACAATGCCGTTTTCCTGGGCTTCGACGCTACCGTTGAAGCGACCGTGAGTTGAGTCATATTTTAATAAATAGGCGATCGCCTCTGTGGGGATCAAATCATTGATGCAGACAAACTCAATCTGAGGATTATTTAGTCCAGCGCGAAACACCAACCGACCAATACGCCCAAAACCGTTGATCGCGACTCTTACAGTTGCCATTATTACTCCTTCAAGTTGTAGTGTGCGATAAGAAATACTGCTGCGCCCCAATAGTTGCTAAAAAGACTACTCGAAATGCTGCCTGTCTAATTTCTTGGGGTCTCAACCACTATTAAATCTACAAACTCCCTTTTTTTAAACCGTAAATTGCTTAAGAAAAAATTAATTAAACTTACTGTAGCGATCCCCAGAAAAAAACTAGCTCCAACTATGTTGATTTCTGTTAAATAGCGGCAAGCTATCTTAATCAAACTCGCCCGTATGTTAATTTTCCTCTCTCCTTAGATTGAAAATTCTAGATTAAATAGATACAGGACAAAAAAACCCAGGGATTAAAACCAATATGAGTCATGAATCAGAATCAGACCCAGATCTTCAGCAAAGTATTCTTAATCACGCGGCGGTTTTAGGGATTACTAGCCAAATAAAATCCTCGCACAAGATTGATGTCAATCTAGACAGCGAAGTGTCTCAGCTAATTCAGGGGAAAATCAACTCTCTAGAAATTACGGGCGAGAAGGTTATTGCTATGAAGGACATCCGCTTCGAAGAATTAGAGCTTTCCTGTGGGGATTTATCCTTAGATCTGACTAAGGCAATGCTGGGCAAAATAGCTTTCGAGCGACCAGGCAATTTCCAGGTTCAGCTTGTTTTTACTGAGTCAGATTGCGATCGCCTCTTAAATTCAGAATATGTCAGGATTCTCTTACAAAATCTGAGTTTAGACCTCAACCAAGAGGAAGCTAATTTTTATCTTCAAGCAGGTAAATGTCGTTTTCGGGATGACGGTAGCCTATCTTTGAGTGCAACGGTAATCTTAAATCGAGAACAGCAGACCAAAACAGCACAATTTGAGTTTGGGCTACAGTTTTATCAGGCTGGCTGGAAAATCAAATTTATGGGGGGGAAATATCTGGAGAATTGCGCCTTAGATTTGGACGAAACATTATCAATTCTGACTAAAGTACGGGATTTACTTTATCTACGTCACTTTAATAATGCCGATTTAGCCGTAGACATTACCAAAATTAAGCTCGAAAACCAGCAGCTTACAATTCAGGCTTTAACGCAAATTAAGCGATTACCAGATTCTCTTACTCAATCGATCAAGTTTGTCAGTGAAGAAGTTAACAATCTTTGAAACTTACCGTTAAATTGCCCCAGCAGATAGCCAGCTCGATTCTGGGGGACACCTTCAGATATTGATTGTTGATTGGTGTATTGCTAATCTAAAATCTTAAAGGTAAATTAATTCACGTCATCGCCAAACTAACTCTGGAGGATCGAGAATTGACAGATCGAGCAAAACAAGTTCCTCAACTACCCAAACTGCCTACCTCCGCCATCGAAACTGACGAAGGTTTACAGGCAAAAACCCAAACCTGGTTTGAATATCCTGTCAAAGCTCAACCTCACCACACAGACTATGCGGGAATTGTCTGGCATGGAACCTATCTAACCTGGATGGAAGAGGCGAGGGTCGAATATTTACGCTCGATTGGCATTGAGTTTGCCGACCTCGTATCTATGGGTTGCGATCTCCCCGTTGTCGAGCTTTCTCTCCGCTATCATCTACCGATTCGCCTAGGGGTGTCCGCCCTGGTCAAAGCGCGTTTAGCAGAAAGCAAGGGTGTGCGGATCAATTGGGACTACGAAATCCAATCCTGCGATCGCCAAGAAATATTTCTCACGGGTACAGTAGTATTGGTAGGGGTAGACAGAGAAAAGGGTAAGATCATGCGCCAGCTACCGCCACAGGTGCAAGATGCTTTAGGTAAACACACCAATAAATCGAGCAAAAAGCTCTAATTGATTACTGACTACTGGTTACTGAATCAAAGCCGAATCAGAGTTACCGCGATATTCCCCCCAAAGCAAATATCAACGTCTGTCCCTGGAGCGCGATCGCGTTTGGCATATTCTCCTTCGTAGTAGTATGTATCGCCTTCAACGCGATAATCGGCGGGTAGAGGAGCGATGCTAGGCTCACAAAGAATAATTTTGGGTTCTGGCTGTTCTGGTTCGAGATGGGGCAAATTGACGTTCCAGAAGCTACCTGGAGGTAAGGGGCGGGACAGCAAATCTGCTAAGACTCTAGTTGTCCAACGGGTTGCCACAGACCAATCAATTTTTAACGGCTGTTTGATCCAATGGGAGATAGCAATTCCTGGTATGCCGTGGATAGCCGCTTCTCTAACTGCTGCTACCGTGCCAGAAATATAAACATCAGTACCCAAATTACCGCCAGCGTTGATGCCTGATAAGACTAGCTTGGTGTTGGGGGCAATATTCGTAATTGCCAAGCGGGTACAGTCAGCGGGAGTTCCGGTTAAGACGTATTCCGTGGGCGATCGCTTTTCGAGCTTGATGCCGCGGCGAGTTGTTACCTGGTGTCCACAGCCAGAATACTGTTGGTTGGGGGCAACAATGGTCGTAGATTCAGATACAGCCTGCTGTAAGGCGCGAATTCCAGGAGCATCAATGCCATCGTCGTTAGTAAGAATAATTGTCATCGGTAGGAACTCTGATAAATAAAATTGGGCGGATTAAAGTTGGGTTGCCTTAGCTGCTCAAAATGCATGTCGGCTTCAGTCTAGTCCAACAACCCTATTTAGGATGACCCAGATTAAGCTAGGTTGAAAATAATTTTGCCAATTCTTCAGGATCTTTCGTCCTTGGCTTTCTGCTTGAGGAGAAATACGTCTTGTTGTTGGTAAACCAGTTCAAATTCAGCAGATCTTTGTAAATCTTCAATGGTTTGAGTAGCGGCAGCAGGGGACAGATCAAAGCCAAGATGCTTTTTGGCGATTAGAACCGTGTCAATTTGGTGTTCGGCA
Organism: Cyanobacteria bacterium J06648_1; assembly: GCA_039817275.1. Lineage (GTDB taxonomy): Bacteria > Cyanobacteriota > Cyanobacteriia > Cyanobacteriales > Xenococcaceae > Waterburya. Next base: position 11,175 of record JBCBWB010000095.1, read on the forward strand.
ACTCGTTCTAAATTATCGTTTTCTCTTAATAAAACAATCGTTTCCCGTTGACTGAGATGAGGCGCAATATAGCCTGTTGTCAAAACTCGATCCCTAGCTTCCACTAGCTCCACTGCACCATTAACAGCACTAACGTTACTGTACAGAGGAGCATAGCGAGTCCAATAGTAACCATACTTAGCCAAAGCAAACCAGCCCATCAGCGACCATAAAATTAGCCAGCGAGGAGTTAGCCAGCGCCGATGGTGATGTCGCTTAAGATATACCAGAGAAGTCACCAGCCAGATCAAGAGAAAGGGAATAATCGGTAAAGAATACTGATGAATCAAATCTCGTTGGCGGGGAAAGTCAGCCAAAATATTTAACCCTAGCATTGGCACAGCAGGTATCATGGTCAATACCTGACGCCAGTGTAAACCGATTAAGATAGGCGCAACCAAAAGTAGATAGTAGAATAGGCGATCGCCCAAAAAAGCCCGACTGAGAAAGATTCGAGGGTCGGCAAACACCTTGAACGCAATTTCCGTTAAAGAAGTTCCCAAGGATTCATAATGCCAAGTCCCTGCCATTTGATGTCCGCCACGAAAGGTAGGGATCAAATACAGAGCGGCAAAGACAAACCACAAGCTGCCGGAAATCACGGCGACTACGCCATACCAAAGGCGTTTTTGGCAAAGCGTCAGCCAAACTCCCAAGGCAATTACTGTTAAAGCCAAAGTTTCTTTACAGCTCAAGACTAGCAAAATGGCGATCGCAAACTGTTTCAGTCGTTTTTGTTTAGCTGCCCAAACTGCCCAAATTAATCCAGGAATCGCTATCGTTTCGGGTCGAAACTCCGCATAGAAATTGATGTTAAAAACAGCAGGATAAAGCACATAGCAAATTGCCACAGCTTTGGCGTAGTTAAGAGGCAGACCGTTAGCCAAACTCAGTCGATAGAGAGGGACTGTTCCCATGGCAAAGGCGATCGCCTGAACTGCCAGGAGCCAGTGAACGTCGGGATAGATTAGGTAAAGTAGAGATAGGGGATAAAAAATAACCGCCCCATGATCTCCGATTAGATGCACTCCCTCCAAAAGAGTTGAAATTGGCGCTTTTCCTTGACTCAGTAAATAAACTAGCTGATCGAAAAACCCGAGATCGTTACCTTCCCTAAACAGCCAAAGCTGCAAACTACTAAAAGCAAAAAGAACCAAACTGGCAATCGCCACTAATCCAGGTAGAAACCACTGCAATTGGCAACTGTTACTAAACTTTGCTATTCTCAGACGTTCAATTTTCACTAACCACTGTTGACTGTTGACTGTTGACTGTTGACTGTTGACTGATAACTTAATCTACTGACCCAAATAAGCTTCCAACACCTGCTCATTCTGTTGAATCTCTGCTGGTGTCCCCGATGCTAGGTTAGAGCCTTCAGCCAGAACCCAAATGCGATCGCAAAGACTCATAATTACGTCCATATTGTGTTCGATGATCAGAAAAGAGATTCCCTGCTGATTCCAGTTGACAATATGTTCACAAATCTGATTAATCAAAGTTGGATTGACGCCAGCGGCAGGTTCGTCAAGCAAAATCAGCTTCGGGCTGGTCATGAGAGTTCGCGCCATCTCTAGTAGCTTTCTCTGCCCTCCAGACAATGCCCCTGCATAGTCATGAGCTTTGGCTGCCAAGCCCACAGATTCTAGAATATCCATCGCTTTCTCTTTATTTGCCCGCTCCTCTGCTCTCAGCTTGCCTGGCTGTAACCAAACTTGAAAAAAGTTTTCTCCTGTCTGATTGGGTGTAGCCAACAACATATTTTCTAAGACCGACAGGCGAGACAGCACTCTTGCTACCTGAAAAGTACGAATAAAGCCTAAAGTAGCAATTTTATGAGATGGTAAATTATGAATTGGCTGATTATCAAATATAATTTTGCCGCAGTCAGGTTCAATAAAATTTGCCAGCAGATTAAATAAAGTCGTTTTGCCTGCGCCGTTGGGTCCAATCAACCCCGTAATGCTGCCTTTATCTACCTCTAAACAAGCATTATTTACAGCTTTAATACCGCCAAAGCTTTTCGATAGTCCCGTTGCCTGAAGCAAAAATCTAGCTGATGAATCTGATTGCACTGCTGCCTCAACCATATTAATTGGCAATAATTTTATCCTTTAGGGTATCAAAAGTTTTTCTAATTAGCTCTAAATTGCTGGCATGACAGAATGACAACCCAGTAAGTGTCCCGCAATTTAACCACATCTGATTAAATAAAAATTAAGGTGGTAAATAGAGTGCAGCAAATTCTAATTCATTGATGACTCAGCTAAAATCGCCCCAAAATTCAACTAATTTAAATTCAGAAAGAGCTGATGAATTAAATTCTCGTGTATCTCCCTGGCTTGCCCGAATAATTTATCCTCTAGGCTGCCACTTAGTTATACCTAGTTTCTTTGGCAAAGTCGAAATAACTGGGCAAGAAAACATTCCCCTGCAAGAACCAACAATTGTTGCCCCGACCCATCGTTCTCGTTGGGACGCTCTGATTGTCCCCTACGCATTGGGTCGAACAGTTAGCGGTAGAGATCTGCGATTTATGGTTTCTGCCAATGAGGTGAAAGGAATTCAAGGCTGGATCATTCGTCGTATGGGTGGTTTCCCTGTTAATACAGATCGTCCCCAACTGAACAGCCTACGTCACAGCGTCGAACTTTTAAAGTCTAATCAAGAAATGTTGGTAATTTTTCCTGAAGGGGGAATTTTTAATGATTATCAGATCCATCCTCTCAAAAGGGGAGTAGCCTCAATTGCTCTTCAGGCAGAAACCGAGAAATCTGAACGTGGAGTTAAAATATTGCCAGTCGCCATTCGCTACAGTCAGCCCTATCCAAGCTGGGGAGCAGAGGTAAAGGTAGATATTGGCACGCCGTTAGTTGTTGGAGACTATTACGGCAAATCTTTACGCCAAAGCTCTCAAAAGCTAACCGCAGCTTTGCAAAAGAGTTTAGAGACACTCTATGAAAGTTAAACCGCAATTTTATCAACATAACTTGCACAAATACTGACAGAAATAAAATTTCTAATTTACTATGGAGAAATCTTAAATGCTATGTAATTTGACAAAATAAATTGGTTGCTGAGTTTATAATATCAGCTTGAGAGTTACAAATTGCCTAGTTAGGTACTACTCGGCTCTATGTACTAACAAAAAATGTCAAACTCATTAAGTCTGGGGTTTTCACCTCGACTTTCTGTAGCAAGAGGAATCCCCACTCCGTAGATATCGGAGCATGCTCAATAGTTTTAAACATCCATGTCACATCCTGAGCCTAGAATTCAATGCTCGAACCCTCACTGCGTAGCTTCTAATCCCTTGAAAGCTAGTATTTGTGATCGATGTAGTACCCCTCTAATTAAACGCTATCTGTGGAGTAAGGATAAGGCGATCGCTTCAGAACAGCAACAAACCTTAGTCGATGACAGATATTTAGCCCTAACCGAACAAATATTTCTCGATACTCAGCCAACCAAGCCTCCCCTAACTCCTGAAGAAGTTCCCGCCGAAATAGTAGTTTATCTCCAGCTTTTTACTTATTATCCGCATATTCCTCAGCCCCATGGCTTATTAAACGAGCAGCAGAACTGGCTGTTTGAGTATGGCACCGTACCCGTCACGGCGACAGGAGAACTGGTTTATCCTCAAGAGTTACTGCCCAAAATCAAAGATTTGTGGCCTAACGCAACTGCTTTACAGCAGCTCAACTGGCTCTGGCAAATTGCCAAACTGTGGCCCTTTCTCGCCGCCAAAGGGGTAGCCTCTACCTTATTAGAGCCCGAACTTCTCAGACTAAATGGGCAGCTACTACAGTTGCTGCAACTCCAGCCAGATCTCGAACATCAGCCTACATTAAGAGATTTGGGTAACCTTTGGTCAGAATGGGCTGATCTGGCTCATACTCAGACCAAGGAAGTAATCCTCAAGCTTGCCGCCAACCTCGAAACTGGCACAATTAGTCAGAGTAATCAATTAATTGCCCTCTTAGATCGGGCGATCGCCCTTTGCTGTCGCACCCAGCAGTATTCATATCGGACTTATGCTCTCAGCGATTCTGGTCCAAGCCGCAGCAACAACGAGGATGCCGCTTATCCCCTATACAATCACCCTCAGGATATTGCTAGCGCCGAAAATGGTCTGGCTATTGTCTGCGATGGTGTTGGCGGTCATGATGGAGGAGAAATTGCTTCTAAAGAGACAATTGGCTATCTACAGAGTAAGATTTCCGCTTTAAAACTCAAAAAACTTAGCTCTCCTGAAACTTCTCGTAAGCTGATTAAATATATTAATAATGCCAATGACATCATCAGTCAGCGGAATGACACCGAGCAACGTCAAGAAAGGCAAAGAATGGGTACAACTCTCGTCATGGCTCTTTCCTGTGCTCAGGAGATGTATTTAGGACATGTTGGTGATTCTCGGATCTATTGGATCACTCGCAGTAGCTGCCATCAAATGACTGTGGATGATGATTTGGCTTCTAGAGAAGTTCGTTTAGGCTATGCTTTATATCGGGATTCTTTACAATATCCTTCGGCGGGAGCTTTAATTCAAGCTTTAGGCATGCGAGATTCCGCAGCGCTTCACCCCAACCTACAGCGACATATCATTGACGACGAATGCGTTTTCTTACTTTGCACCGATGGATTAAGTGACTTTGATCGTATCGAGCAGCAGTGGCGGCACAATGTTCTACCGCTTTTGGCGGGAAAACAAGATCTTGCCAGCGCCGTCAAAGAGCTAATTACCCTGGCAAATGAAAAAAATGGTCATGACAACGTGACCGTGGCGCTAGTTCATTGCCAAATAAACCCCATGGCTGATACCTCCCAAGCCAATATATCATGGTCAGATTTAGAATATGTTTTGACCGAACCTAATCTGTGGTCTGAACGTGATCGGCTCGACTCAACTTGGACAGATTTACCCGCCTCCGAATCACCTCTGTCACCCACCCTGATCGCCGACGAAGATGAGTCTCTGGCAATTAAAGCGCAGCCTAAATGGATTAAGTCACTAATTTTCTTCCTCCTAATTTCTACTGTTGTGGGCTTATTCTCCTATACACTATTGCAAAATCGTTTGGAAGATCCAGACAATAACCTGCCCCCTTCCCTTCCCGACTCTACAGAAACTGAGACAGAAATCAATATTGAAGAATAAATAGAGCAAAATCTCCCGAACTGGGGTAAAGTAGCAAGCTGAAACGGCAATTGCTACTACAAATAGGCGCACAAAATGTATTGGTACGATGGTAATCTGATTGATAGCTGGCAACTACAGCTAGAGGTTAATGAGCCAGGGTTGTGCTATGGAGCCACTAGCTTCAGCACCATGCGGGTTTATGATTGTTCTCTTGATCATCCTTTGACTAGCTGGCAGTCTCATTGCGATCGCCTTCAGGCGGCAATAACTGCATTTGATTGGCAGCCCCCCGACTGGCACAAACTCAGACAGGGTGCGGAAATACTGCTAGAACATTTTGCTGTTCTGCGATTAACCATCTTTGCCGATGGTAAAGAGTGGGTTACAGGGCGTAATTTACCACGAGATTTAGCCCAGCGTCAGGCTAAGGGGATTACTGCCTGGATTGCTCAAGACTCCCTCTATCGCCGAGAGCTACCTCAGTACAAGACAGGAAACTATCTATCTGCCTACCTAGCACGCGAGCAAGCATTAAAACTCAAGGCTCAAGAAGCAATTCTCGTCGATACTCAGGGCAACTGGCTAGAAACCAGCACAGGTAATCTTTGGGGCTGGCAAGACAACTGTTGGTATACTCCTACCTTAGACTCAGGAATCCTACCAGGTATTGCGCGATCGCGGTGGTTACGGTTTTTTTGTCATCACCAAGTTGCAGTCCAGGAAAACATTTGGACTCCAGAATTTGTTGCTCAACTAGAGGCATTGGCATACAGCAATTGCGTAGTAGATTTTGTCCCTATTGAATCAGTTTTTGGGCGGGAGAAAAGGACAATTTATGCTCTCAAACGACCATAAGTTAATATGTGGCTTGAGCAATGAAGATTGTGTATTGCTCACAGTCAAATAAATTCAAACAACTATGCCTCAGATACCCAACAGAACTCTAGGCAACCGTCAATTCATTGATTATCTGTTCCACCTTAGCCAGAGCATCACCAGCATTGCTAGCCCCACAGTCGGCTAAAAGACTTTCCATTTCAGTGAACTGATGCTTGATTTGGTCTAGTGCATCCTGTAAAGGCTGAAGCTGATGCTGATAGAAATCAATCTGGAACTGCATTCCTACTGTCTGTAAATTTAGTTCATGCCGCTGATCCTGTAGCTGGGCAATTTCCCACTCAAACTGGCTTTTTTGATTTTTTTGCGTCTCCAACTCCTGAACCAAATCCTGAATTTTTTGCTCAATTTGAGCCACTTCAAGCTTTAGCTCTTCTTGCTGTTGCTGCAGCTGCTGTTGCTGCTGTTCTAAACTTTGCTTAATAGGAGTCAAGTCAATATCTTGAATCGCTGATTCAAAATCAAAATCAACAATTCCTTGACGGCGTTTCAAAACCCGAGAATGCTGTAGCAAAACCTGATGTCTTTCCTTAAGCGAGCGGCGTTGACCCACTAAAGTCTGATCCAGCATTTTCTTCGCTTCTTTCTCGTCAGCCAACTCCTGTTCCAAAGTCAAACGCTCAAAATCATTGGCTGCCGACATTTTCGCTTCTAGCTCTTCCACTGCCTGACATTGCCAACCCAGTTCTTCTTCCTGATCGTTGACAAATCTAGCTACTTTTTCCAAATCTTTTCTCAGGTCTTCTACTGTAGCTTCCAGGTTAGGTAGCGGCATATTCTCTAGCTTATCTAGATTCATTCTCGCCGAACCTTCCGCCTCGGTTTGAGATCCCCCCAGAGTTTGCAACAGACTGTTTTGGCTCTGCGCTTGAAGCTCAAGAAACTGGTTTAGCTCTTGCTTCACCTCTAAAGACTTCTGGTCAATGACCAACTGCTGTTCCGCTTCGGCGATCGCCGACTGCAAAGATTCAACCTGTTCCTTTTTTTGGTTTAATTCTGCCGTAATATTTTCTAGCTCATGCCGCTTAGCTTCAATTGCATCCAGATTATGACTCAGATTATCCCAATGATGCTGCATCGCCTCTTGTTGACTGGAGGTGGCTAATTCAGCTTGCTCTAGCTTTAATTTAAGACCACTGACAGTCTCACTGACCTGATTGACAACTCCTAGCTGTTGCTTGAGGTCATCTGCCTGAGCTGGATCTAAGACGCTAGCCTCTTTGAGCTGCTCGTTTAAATTCTCTTGTTGTCCTCTTAACTGTGACCAAGCACCTTCCAACTCTGCACTTTTGGCTTCAAACTCTGCTCGAATACTTTCAGTTTCTGACTGAGCTTCTGCTATTTCTGCCTTCTGCTGTTCAAACTGCTTGAACTCCTCTTCCATCTGCTCGACCTGCTCCAGACGAGCTTCCATCTCAATCTGCCGTCGACTTAACTCTTCGCTTTGAATTGCCAGAGACTCTTTCCATTGGTCAATCTCTTGCTCCTGTTCTTGATTTTTCTCTAATAATCGGGAGAAATTTTTTAAGATGGTGACAATTTTTGGGGAGGCCAGCTCCATTTTGCCCTGTATCTGTCGATTTGCACCGAGATTGACCACGACTAAGGCTCCATCACCAAAGTCACTTGCCTCGTCAATAGTAATCGACTCGTTGCCAACTACCCCCCAACTTTGATCGTTACGCTGACAGGCTACGAGCTTTAGCCTGGTTTCCACGCCGCTCATAAACCCTTTACTTTGTTTTTGTATTTCTGCCAGATATAGCACTATGCGCCTTCCTCTTTATTTCTTCTGTGCAGGAACTCAGAAAAATTAAGCTTTTCCAGTTTACTGCTGATTTTTTGAAACAACCAGACTAAATTAGATTTAAATTTTTTGTTTCGCTCCCAAATTAAGCGAATTAAATATTTGTTCTACGATGAGCATCTATTGTTAATTATCAAACTTGTTTTGCCAACTATTTTTTTAGTTAAATTGACAGCAATCGGCATGAATCTACTTAACTTCATTGAGAAAAACAATCTGGCTTTACATAGTCAATTAAGTCAGTTAACAAACTAGATTTTCTGATTTCTGTTTTATATACTAAGTATTCCCAGATATGCCTTAGAAATGGAAGATCTTACAATATTTTTATAAGTCAATTTTGCCCATGTACAATATGTTCTAAGACCAGATAGGCAGGTGAATATTGTTAGCTTGATTAAATCGCGGCTGAGGCGGCTAAAGCAAAAAACAAACTTGCCAGAAATTATGTTGCTATCGACGTGGCGATTGATTAAAAAGTAGAGTATATTCTGAAGCGGAGAGGTTACTAACCAAGTAGATTTATTAATAACAAGTGAATTTAAGTACAGGTTTAACTTCTATTAATTTGATGATTTGCCAAGTAGACTTAAGAAAGAGTGTGACTTTTCGTAGATAGCGTGTTATGAGCAAAGTTCTAATCGTTGAAGATAGTCTGGCGCAGAGACAAATGATTTCCGATCTCCTGAAAGGTAGTGGTCTTAAAGTAACGGTTGCTTGCGATGGAGTTGATGCCCTAGAGCATCTAGAAACATTAAATCCTGACATAGTAGTAATGGACATCGTTATGCCCAGAATGAATGGCTATGAATTATGTCGCCGACTGAAATCAGATCCCAAGACTCAAAATGTTCCTGTGGTTATGTGTTCTTCCAAAGGGGAAGAATTTGACCGTTACTGGGGCATGAAGCAAGGAGCAGATGCCTATATAGCAAAGCCTTTTCAGCCAGTGGAACTAATTGGTACAGTTAAGCAATTGTTGCGAGCATAGCTACGTTAGTTAGCTCTATACGGCTATCCTTCTGTCAATGGTATTTATGACTAAATTTTATGGTTACTAATCCAGAACTATATACCGAAAGTGGTTTAGATTTATCCCTAGATATAAAGCCTTTAGAAAATCCTGAAGGGGAATTGCATTTGCGTTTTTATCTAGCATCTGGAGAAGCTTGTGCTTTTCCTGCTACAGGAATCGCTGAGGTAATGCAGCAAACTCCCGACCAGATTGCGCCAATTCCCAATGCTTCTCCTTTACTATTAGGCACGATCAACCTCAGGGGGAGGGTCATTTGGGTTGCTGACCTCGGTCAGCTTCTCGGTGACAGCGTGGCGCTAAAAACAGACCGACCAACAATTCCTGTGATTGCAATTGAAGATCGAGAGCAAATCATTGGTTTGGCAATCGAAAGTATCGGCGATATGGATTGGCTCAATGTCGAACAATTAGAAATTCTGC
>JBCBWB010000096.1:0-20309 GCA_039817275.1 Cyanobacteria bacterium J06648_1
GTTGCGGGCTCAATAGCTCGCACAGTAAATTCTACTTCGTTTTTTAATCTGCCCGTTGTGTAGCCAGGAATATCAAATTCAACCCGATCTTCTACTCCTAACTTTTGCAGATCGCGATAATAGTCGAGGGGTTCCATCCGTCCCATAATCTTAATCATGCCCACGTTACTAGAATACTTGAGAATTTCGGGCAGAGTTAGCTCGCCTCTGGCTCCTTTTTTGACAAAATCGTGGTTACGCACCACCGCATCTTTGATCTGGATCTCTCCTGTATCATCAAAGGTATCGCTGGGAGCAATAACTCCAGCATCCAAAGCCAAGGCAATATTAATTGGCTTAAAGGTTGAACCAGGCTCGTATAGATCCGTAATTGCCCAATTTTTAAATAGCTCAATCCCGTATTCATAGTATTTATTGGGATCGTAGGTGGGTTCGGAAACCAGAGCGGCGATCGCACCATCTCGCACGTCCATGACAAGTACTGTGCCTCTTTTTGCCTTATAGCGATCCATCTGTACTTTGAGGGCATTACGAGCTATTTGCTGAAGTCGGAGGTCAATAGTAAGCTGTAGCCGCAGATCATCAAAGTTGAATAGCTGTTGCGCTCGATCTAAACCTCCTGGATGAAATACGCTTTTCGAGTTTTCAAAGCTGCGCTTCATCTTCCAGCTTATGGGCTTGCGTTCTAGAAGCTTATTTTGCGTGAATTCTACCCCTGCTTGGGGACTACGGCTGCTGTCACGGTTGACATATCCTGTAACTTCCGCCGCCATTTCTTGATGAGGATAAAAGCGAGTATAGTTTTGCTTGAGATCTAAACCATCGATCTGCATTGCCGAAATCTTCTCTTTGACCGATTCGGGCAGATCCCCTGCCAGACGAATCCCCCAGTCTTGTTTACTAAAAGTTTTTACCAGTTCTTCTGGGGTTTGATTACCAATAATTTCCGCTAGCTTGTTAGCAATTTCAGTTGCGGGGACTGGTTCGGAATTACGCTTGAATAAGTGAGGATGAACGTAGAGAGTATAGGTAATGCGATCTGTCGCTAAAACATTTTGCTGGCGATCAACAATTTGGCGGCGAGGAATATAGAAATTGAGCTTGGTCGTTTGCTGATCCGTGGCGATCTGGCTTAACTTTTTTCCCTGAGGAGCTTGGGAATACTTAACTACGGGATCGATAACCTGTAAATAATATAGCTTCGCGCCCAAACCCAGGGTACCTATAACCAAAACACCCCAGACCACAAAAAGTCTAGCGATCGCCGAACCAGTCCGAGACGATATTTGAGGTTTCTTACTGCGGTTGAACGCCGTTGAGGATGGACGATAGCGATGTGAAGACCGCTGTTTGGCTTTTATGGCTACTTTTTTTCTGGAGGATTTGAGAGGAAGTTTGAACTTAGACTTGGACATAGTTGAGTTTCTAAGCTGTCGAACATTTGAGATTAGCTACTAATTTTTTGCTGTCTAAATAGATCTAGCTCTTATTCATCAACTAAGTAGTTTTACGTAAATATATAGCTATAAAACAAATTAATTGTTGAGTCTTGTCCAGGGAGTTTGAATAATTAGCAATCAGCAAAAATCGATACTAACTGATAACTAGTAAAATCTCCAGCTTTCCCTCAAGTTTCCCTAGCTTAATATCCCCAGCTATTGTGCTTTAACTCTAAAGTTTTTTGCTTAACAGGATCGGCTGGAGTCTTTTGCTTGGCTCTAACTTTAGCGGGGCGAATAAAGATTGCCGAGTCTGGTGCCGATATTGCTAGGCGATCATCTTGACTTGCTTCCTGAGCAATCTGATATTTAATCGTTTCATTAATTGCTATCAGCTGACGTTCCTGTAGCTGCAAATCTTCCAAATGATGATATTCCTGACTCCACTGCTGAGGAATCTTGACGGTAGAGGCATAGAGACTAATGCTAGCTGTCATGGTGGCGATCGCCAGACCAAATGATCCTTTTTGAAGTAGAGATAAAGTCTTTAGCTTATTTGGTAAAGTATTGACGGTGGGAAAAGACTTTGACTTGACAACTCTTGCTTTTTTGGTTGAAGATTGCGTGGCTATTTGCGGCTGATTAACTATTTCCTGTGGTTGGGTTGAGGAATAATAGTAATTGGGGTCAAATTCAGGTTGGCGAAGAGCAGACATCAAAGTTCTCCATATTTTATTATGCAGCTATTGGGCGAATTATAGCTTATTTTTTTTAAAATGATAAGACTAATGTTTTAAAGATATAATTAATGCCTGTTTCCCTAAATATAGAAATAAATTTGGCAGCTCAACAGCTTAGTTTTATTGCATAACTTGAATTCGATAATTGCGTCGTAAAACATGTTTTCAATCGAGCAATATGCTTTCCGTAAGATTAACTAAATATGGATCTCACAGCTCAATTGTTCTTGTCATCTGTTAAGACCAACATATTTATCAGTTTATTGATTTTTTAAGGCATTACCGAGTTAAAGTAAACTTTATCAAGGGATAATTGATAGCGATGTATATCCTTGAGGGCTTAGTTCACCGAGAATAGGCTTAAAAGCTCTGCCCCTTAGGGTTTATCCAACCGCCAGTCATAAGCAATTATCCCTGCTTAATGATCAATTATTGAATCTCGACATCATGCAGATTGCGATCGTGGGCGCAGGTCCAACAGGAACCGTACTGGCTCTTATGCTGGTCAAAAAGGGCATCAAAGTCAAGCTAATTGAGGCATCTCGTGACTTCAAGCGACAGTTTCGTGGGGAGGGACTAATGCCCAGTGGTTTGGATGCTCTAGAGCAAATGGACTTGCTCAATCTGTTGTCCCAACTTCCCCATCAGACTATTGATGCCTGGGATTTTTTGCTATCTGACCGCCGCTTATTTAAAGTCACTGAACCAATTGAAAACTCAGGAACCCACTGCACCACCGTATCGCAACCTCATTTTTTGACCGCAGTGATTCAACAGGCAAAAACTTATCCTCAGTTTGAATTTATGGCTGGGGAAGCCGTCCAAGATATTCTCAAGACAGATAACCGCGTTAGCGGCGTGCGTTTAAATTCGGGAACCGAGATTGCTGCCGACTTAGTAATTGCTGCCGATGGACGCAATTCTTTGCTGCGAAAAAAAGCTGGGATCGAACTTACCAAGCTGCAAAACAAAATCGATATTCTCTGGTTCAAGCTGGATTCGGGCAATTTTCTCAAACAAGAAAATGTCTTTTATTCCATTATTCAGGGAAAAGATGCCTTTGGTCTGTTTCGCGCCTCTTCAGGGCAATTTCACCTTGGTTGGGGATTACATGCCGATGATAATTACGATTGGAAGCAGGTTAATTGGGCCGACAAGTTGGCTGCGACATCTCCTCCTTGGTTAGCAGAACACATTCTTCAGCATCGTGCTAGTTTGACTCAGCCTATGTTGCTATCGGTTGTAGTTGGTAGATGCGATCGCTGGTCGATTCCTGGGCTTTTATTGTTAGGAGATGCAGTTCATCCGATGTCGCCAATACGCGCTCAGGGAATCAATATGGCGTTTCGCGACGCGATCGTCGCGGCAAATCACCTTGTTCCTGTACTACAAAGTTCTGAGGCTGATTTAGCAAAGATAGATGGGGCATTACCGTTAATTCAACAAGAGCGCGCGCCAGAAATCAGTCGCATCCAGCAGCTACAGGCGCAAGAAATGGGTCAAGCAGAGTTACTTCACAATAGTGCTTTTGTCCGCTGGGGTGCTAGAACCTTTGCTCCGATCATCCGTCCTGGAATCAAATATTCTTGGTTACGGAGACAAAAGCAAATGCGTCAGGGAGTTACAGAAGTTAGCTTACAGGTTTGAGCTACCGTTAGCTTTAAACTTACTTGGTTATGGCGTATTTAATCCGCGCTACTATCGCCTGTTGGGATTCACTACAAACCAACTCTTCAAAGCGATCGCCGATCCGAGATACTAGTTCGGGTTGACTAACTGCCAAAGTTTGAGCCAGGGCTTCTAAACCGACAACTGCCGCATAGCGCACTACCCATTCGCCATCCTCTGTCGCCAGCAGCAGAGTCTTTAAAACTTTTTGCTGTGCCGTGGTAATCTCTTCCATCGGCAGTTTTGACCAGATGATACTGCCTAATCCTTTCGCCGCTGCCCGACGTACACTCTGGGAAAAATCTGATACCGCAGCTTCTATAAGTAAATCTAGTGCCGCAGGATCACCAATCCCGGCGAAAACTCTAGTTGCCCAAGCCCTCGCACCATAATTGTAGCCATCTAAGTTATGCAGGAGATAAGGCACGACAGGCTCACCAATCTCGATCAGACCATCTACTGCCGCCACCGCCGCCCCAGGATTGTTAAAGCCCAATACTTCTACTAAAGTGGGAATTGCAGTGCGATCGCCTACTGCCGCTAAGTCTTCGACAGTTTTTAACAGTAGGTCGGCAGAGTCGGCTTGGTTGACTGCTGCGATTAGTTGCTGAACATCGGACATAGAGAGTTTTTACGGTGGCAATAATTATCTTACTATTTTCGTCTCTCTAGCTCACCACATTAGCATTGGAATAACTTTCCGATTCTGACTGTGGTTTAGCAAAGATCATCCTTCCTGCGGAAGTTTGCAGAGAAGAGGTAACTACTACCTGTAGTTCTCCCCCTACGCTATCGCTGCCTTCTTCCACTACTACCATCGTCCCGTCTTCTAAATAGCCGATACCCTGTTCAGGTTCTTTACCCTGCTTGAGTATTTTCAATTCTAGATAGTCTCCAGGGAGATAAATCGGACGGAGAGAACGAGCCAGATCGTTGATATTGAGGATCTGAACTTTTTGCAGATTGGCTACCTTGCTTAGATTGTAGTCATTAGTCAACAGTGTACCGCTGATTTCCTGCGCGAGGCGGACTAACTTCGCATCAACGGTATCAACATCTTCATAATCGGCTTTGTTGATTACAATGCGATCAGGATAGTCTTCCTGCATCTGATTGAGAATATCCAGCCCCCTTCTGCCGCGAATCCGCTTTTGAGAGTTGCTGGCGTCGGCAAGATTCTGTAATTCTTGGAGGACAAACTGAGGAATTAACACTTGTCCTTCTAGAAAGCCTGTTTTCAGCAGCTCTTCTACTCTACCGTCGATGATGCAGCTAGTGTCCAGAACCTTTGTCGGCATAGCTTCTAAAGTCCCCTCCGCTACCAGCATCGATTCAATGCTGTTGGGATTGATCAGGCGCAAGAAAGTTCGTCCGTGGGTATCAGCCAGGCTAATACCGAGAAAAGAGAACATAACGCTACCCAAAACGGCAAAAGCAGGTTTAAAGAAACTTAGCTCTTTGGGAATTGGCAGCAAGAAAAGCGGCGCTAAAGTCAGGTTGGCTACAAGTAAACCCATAACCAGACCGATCGCTCTGGTAATAATAATCTCGATCTTAGTATTACGGATTTGAGCTTCTAGACGACGGTAGGTTGTTTGTACTGCAACCCCGACCCCCAAACCAATGATCGCGGCAAATCCAGCAATGACGAAGCGTAAAGCTTCAACGTTAGACACCCCTACCAGAATGTCTTCAGGGAGCAACTGTAGTCCATCGAAGCCGATGTTTACAGCAGCAATAATGCAAATGATAATTATGATGGCATCAACCATTGTTTTAGTTGAATATAATGATATAAATGTATTTCTTCTTTACTGTAGTAAATTCTCAGTAATTATGTGGCAAGTCAGAGGGAGTTCTTAATATTGTCGGACTGGATTTAATCACCGCAAATAATCCATATAATGATGATATAGCAAGACCTGCGCGAATCAGAACTATAGTAAAATGCTATTGATAAACTGCGCTCAACATAATTGTTTAGATGCCGCAATATTTTATTTACGATCAAACATACATCTTTGACTAATTCTAATCTTCAGTCTAATTTGCCTTTGACAAACGAGGAAATCCCCACTGCTGCCTATATTCATCTGCCTTTTTGTCGTCGCCGCTGCTACTATTGTGATTTTCCAATTTCGGTAGTGGGAGATACGGGCAAGTCTTCTGGCAATAGGATTGAGGAGTACATTGCCGCCCTAATCGCTGAGATTCAGCTCACTGCAACTGACCAAAAACCTTTAAAAACTGTCTTTTTTGGTGGCGGTACGCCTTCACTACTCTCCCCATCACAGTTAGGAAAGATTATTCAGGCGATCGCCTCACATTTGGGAATTGCGGTTGATGCGGAAATCTCGATGGAAATCGATCCAGGTACGTTTGATCGATCGCGGCTTCAAGGATATTTAGCCGCTGGCTTGAATCGCTTTAGTTTGGGGGTACAAACTTTTGATCAAGAATTGCTCAAAGTCTGTGGACGATCTCACGATCTTGCCAACGTTAATTCGGCGATCGCAATTTTTCAGCAGTTAAATATCAAGAACTTTAGTTTGGATCTAATTTCTGGCTTACCCCAGCAAACTTTGGCACACTGTCAGGCATCTTTAGAACAGGCGATCGCAATTTCGCCGCCACATTTGTCCTGTTATGATTTAGTACTCGAACCTGTAACCGCCTTTGGCAAACAATATCAGCCAGGAGAAAGTCCTCTTCCCAATGATGAAGATACGGCGCAAATGTATCGCCTGACCCAGAAAACCCTAACCGCTGCTGGTTATGAGCATTATGAAGTGTCTAACCACGCCCGTTCTGGCTATCAATGCCGCCACAACCGCGTGTATTGGGAAAATAAACCCTACTACGGTTTTGGCATGGGCGCGGCTAGCTATGTGGCAGGAAAAAGATTTAGTCGCCCTCGCACTCGCCGAGAATATTATGAGTGGCTAGAAACAGGGGCAGTTGTTGATGCTCCAGAAGTATCTAGTACTGATTATTTATTAGAGACCTTAATGTTGGGTTTGCGTCTCGCTGAAGGAGTCGATCTAGCTCAGTTTAGTCCGCAGGTGCAACAAGACATCCTATCCTGTACCAAAGTGTATCGCGATCGCGGCTGGCTCGAATTAACGACGCGAGACTCTCTCCCCACTGGCGGTCAAGGTATGGCGGCAACTCCTCCAATATCCCAGCTACGCTTTAGCGACCCAGAAGGATTTCTCTTTTCCAATACCGTGCTAGCCACCCTATTTGACAAACTTGCTTAAAATACGGAGAGGGTGGGATTCGAACCCACGGTACATCTCTGTACACTCGATTTCAAGTCGAGCGCGTTCGACCACTCTGCCACCTCTCCAGGCGGGGCTTAATTATAATAACAGAGAATATTCTCTACTGGATACTGAACTTTAGCTAGATCTGGCAATTGTCCTCTAATTCTGCCGTTGTTTATCAGCTCTGGCATGGATTTCTGCCTCTGAAAATAAGTAAAAAAAAGAGTCTGGCAATGCCAAACTCTAGATTCTAGTCGGACTAGGTTTTTATAAAATTAAAAGCTCGATCGCAAATCGCTAATTAAAGATGTAAATATTTGGCTTCAGCTTCAAGCTGCTTGACCAAGCTGTCATTTCCCTTGGCGCGAGCCGCTTCTAATCTGGCATTTAGACTCCGACGCATGTTCTCACGATGGCTGTTGTGAGCATTTTTTAAGGTGTTTTTGCGGTTATTGTTCATGATGGACATTTAATTTAAAAAATATAGTGTAGAGAAAACGGATATATAAGATAACATTTTTATAATGAAAAGGGTTACTTATCTCTGAAACTTCATAAAATCTAGTTGTTGGGTCAAAATATTGTTCGCATTAATAAATCTATGATTGCTCTTTTAGATCGAGAACCACAAACCTATCAAGGACAGTTTGGTGCCTATACCATCACCAAGCGAGATCGCCTGGAGGTCATTATTTATCGGGCGGGATTAGTTTTGGCGGCGGCAAGTTTTGCGATCGCCAGCAATCTCTTTTTTGCTCAAGGGAGAGCCGCACTACCCGCAATTACACCCCTGTATGTAGTTTTCTCTCTGGGGTTGGGGGTAAGCCTCTACTTTATTCATATTTACATGAAGGCGCTACATCGGACGCTACAGGCATTTTGGCTGATTGGCACGGTGGCGACAGTAGCGATCGCTTTATCGAGTCATGAACCCTTAGCTCTCTATATCTATAATCATCCTCTAACCCTCTTAGGAACGGGGTTTACCTTTGCAGCGCTGACGGGAATTTTCTTCAAGGAGGCTTTTTGTTTCAATCGTCTCGAAACTAAAATCTTGACTCCCATTGTTCCTCTCCTGTTGCTCGGGCATTTGACTGGCATTTTGCCCATAGAAGTAGAACAGGCTTTACTAGGGGCATGGTCAATTGGCTTTAGTATCTTTGCTATCAGAAAGATGACTCAGGAAATCGACCCCGATATTGGTGATAAATCTGTCTTTGCCTATCTAAAGCAACAGGAAACAGTAAAAACTACAGAAAGTACAAATGGTTAAAGGCGATCGCTGATTTCTAGAAGCAGATAAAAACTTACCAATATTATTTCTAGAGACTGCTAATGCTGACTCAGAATTAAGAATTCTAGGACAATTAGCATGAAGCTCTATCTTGAAGAATTAGAGCCACAATTTAGATCACCTCGATAAAGTTAGCTTTTAGCTGTTATTTCCTCGCTTCCTCACTTTTAACCGTCCTGATTCAAACGCTCTACCAATTCTTCTATCTGACGCACTAGCTGCGGTAAATCTATCTGAATCGTCTGCCAAACAATGTTTAAATTTACCCGAAAATACTCATGAATTATTAAATTGCGAATTCCCCGAATATCCGTCCAGGGAATTTCTGGATACGACAATTCTACTTCTGGCAAAAGCCGACTCGCTACTTCACCAATAACAGCCAGATTATACAAAACCGCCTTTGCAGTCTTAGAGTCTTGTTCAAACTCTGCAAATGACATTCCTGTCGTAAAAGTTTTAATTTCAGCACTCATTTCCAGAATATCTTAAAGTCTGCGGTGCAAATCTCTAGAAGACACGCACTGCCTCCTGTAAAACTGCTTCTCGTAAATGTGCTTTTAAAGAGTCTGATGTTCCTAAATCAACTTTACAGTCTAAAATTGTCTCTAGATATCGCTGCAATCGGGCAAAAGTAAATAGACTGATGGTTTGCTCAAATTCTACCAGCAAATCTACATCGCTCTCGACATTGGCTTCGTTTCGGGCAACCGAGCCAAAAAGCAAAAGAGACTTAACCTTAAAGTCTTCCAAAGCAGTTCTGTGGTCGTTCAATAGTGATTGTATATCGTTTCGCTTCGGCGACTGCTTGCGACCT
This sequence comes from Cyanobacteria bacterium J06648_1, assembly GCA_039817275.1. Classification (GTDB taxonomy): domain Bacteria; phylum Cyanobacteriota; class Cyanobacteriia; order Cyanobacteriales; family Xenococcaceae; genus Waterburya. The sequence continues at coordinate 9,225 of JBCBWB010000096.1, forward strand.
TTCATTCTCAAAATTTAAATGATTGAGCTTTATCTTCAATCTTAAGACTATGCCAATTTTGAATGTCTACCGCTTTTCGCACCTACTTTTTATACTCCATAGATTCAATTAGCTATATTCCTTTCTTAGTGGCATACCAAGTATCCATTCAAAACGCTTTGAAATAGCGGTCGAGCGAGTAAAAAAGATTGGTAAAGCGATCGCCTTACCAATCAGCCAAAAATATAATTCAGCAAATTGCCGCTAACAAGTTTTAGTTGGCGCAGGAAGCGCAACCTTCGCTCGACTCTTTGAAGTCGTCTTTCTGCACGGTACGGACGTAATAAACTGCTTTACAGCCTTCTTCCCATGCCATGACCAGAGTTTCAAAAATATCTTTGGCTTTCACCGCTCTTTCTGGCTCATCGGGGAAGTACACTCCTTGGTTGAGGTTGAACAGTAGTTCCATAGAAATTCCCGTATCGATCCACTGCTGCATTACCGCTACGGCTTTAACGACAATTTTTTGATCGAGGCTCTTATTTTCTCGATAGAACCAGAAACAGTCTTCAATAAAGGGCGGGGCGATCGGCACGGTGCCTTTTGCCCACTTGTCGTAGAAGAACTTGCTATAGGCGGGCAGGATGCTGGCGGTACATCCCTGTACCAAAGAGGAAGATGTGTTAGGCGCGATCGCCGTAATATGGGAGTTACGAATACCGTGGGTTTTAATATCTTCAGCAAGCTTTAGCCAACGTTCTTTGTTTTCGGTGAGGGGTAATATTTCTTCTAGAGATTTAGAACCGAGTAGCTTACCTTTGCTCCATTCACTACCAGGGAAAGCGGCATAAGCACCACGCTCTTGAGCTAATTCCATCGAAGCCGCAGTACACCAGTAGGCAACTTCTTCAAATAAATAGCTAATTTTGTCCAAGCTTTGATAGTTCAGGTGGCGTTTTGCCAGCCAGTCGGCTAATCCCATACAGCCCACACCAATCGTACGATAGAGATCGTTATGGGTTTTACTATCTTGAAAAGGAGGCTTGGTAATATCGATGGTGTTATCGAGAATACGAACGGCTAGTTTGGCAACATCAGCTATCTCTGCTGATTCGACGTTAGCTAGGTTAAGAGACACCAAATTACAGCAGTGGGCTTCTAAACCAGGTTTGACGTTACTAAAGCTCTCACAGCAAAGGTTTACTCCAGGGATATAGCCAACATGCTTATTCGGATTAGCACGATTGATCGTGTCCTTAAATGCTAGGTAAGGCATTCCTGTCTCTACCTGACTTCGCATAATATGTTTAAACAGCTCGCGAGCATCTATCTGCTTATAGAGCTTAATTTTGTTGCCCAACTCAGCTTCAATTTGAGCATAGGCGGCATCAAAACCATCGCCCCACTGTTCGGCTAGCTCAATTCCCAAATTTTCTTTAACTTCGTAAGGATCTACCAAAGTCCATTTTTCCTTCGCCTCCACCCGACGCATAAATTCATCGACGATTACCAGCTGGGGAAAGACATCATAAGCTTTGCGACGACGATCGCCATTTTCTGCCTGCATTTCTAAAAACTCAGGCACATCTAGATGCCAAATATCCAAACCGATGGTTACCGCACCTGCTCTACGTCCCCCTTGGTTAACGGCGATCGCCGTATCGTTAAGCAGCTTAATCCAGGGGATTACGCCCCCAGAGGCATTGTCCTTACCCATGACCCAGCTACCCGTAGCGCGGATTCGGCTGACGTTTACCCCGACACCACCACCATTTTTTGAGATCCTGGCGGCGTTGGTAATTTCGGCAAAAATGCTTTCTAGGTTGTCGTCCATGCCGATGATGAAGCAGCTACTCAAAGAACCGTTGGGAATTCTCAAGTTGGCTAGGATTGGCGTAGCTAAAGATATTTTGCGTTGGGCGATCGCCTCATAGAAAGCTCTGGCGACGCTCATTCTAACTTCAGGTTTCTCATTCGAAGCTAATAACAAAGCACAGGTTAAAAAAGCTTCTTGGGGTAGCTCATCGGTCAATAAATACCGCTTGGTGAGCAGTACTGCTCCTGCGTAGTCGTAGTCCTTATCCCAATCAGGATGAATCCAGCTACTAGCCTCGCTCAACTCGTCCGTAGAATACTTGAGGATCTGGCGATCGTAACGTTTTGCTTCTAGCTGAAATCTAACGGCTGCGGCATAATCACCATAACCAAATCCGCGACTGACTTGAATATCTTTCCACAAACTCCAAATATGTAGCCTACCTGCTACATAACGCCATGCTGGTTCGTCAGGACTACACATTCCCAAGGCACAGTCGATTAGGTTATCTTGAATTTCTCTGGTAGTTACGCCGCTACGAAGCCGAGTCGTTAAACCAGCTTCCAACGTGATTGGATTAACGTTTTGATTGGCACAAGCCCATTCAACGACAGCGCGAATCCTAGTTATGTCCAAAGCAGCAGGAGAACCGTCCCGTCTAACCACTAAAATAGGTGTGGTGGTGACAGAGGTAGAAGAATGAAGAGACTGGCTAGCATCTGCCACTGAATTGGCGGTTGAATTGTTGCTGGTTAACGAGGTTGGCTGCATATATCCTGACGGCTGAATTTTGAACTAATCGGCGAACAGTATTCTTCTAACTTTGAATCGTTCCTGGGACAATTCCTAGCAAAATAGACTGATAAAGCATATAGATTAGCGTTCGCTTCGTATACTATAGCTCATGTTTTACCACATATAGCGTTTTGTTTTATGTTTTTCACTTACATTACTCTATATATAGCTTTTATTACTTTGGATAGAGCCTCAATGGCGAAAGCCTAGCTAGCAGGAACAGAGAACTACATATTGAAGCTACATTCTATATACCGTCTCAAATTATGACCAGAAAAAAAACCTTTGAGGGCAAGTTTAAACACAAGCAAAGGAAATTAGTATCTTTCTCAACGGCGTACAATCCCTTAATCGTTTTGAATTTCCCCTAGTGAAGCGCAAGCAAATAGTATAATTTTTAGAATATTCTTGAGTCTTAGCAAAAATTAATTGAATTACAGAGTGAATAATCAACCCAATGAAGTTTATCTAAATCATCCTACTTTTGGACTGCTCTACAGAATATGTCTCTTAAAAGACAATCAAGAATTATTTACTACCCTGTATGCCCAGCGCCTGTTTTTCACCGTCACTACTAGTACTGATGCCTTTACTTTTGAACCGATCAGCAGAACAGATGCGCGCATGCTGGTTGAAAGTTTGTTGCGAAGACTATTGTTAGATCGAGAAGCAGAAAAACATCGACAGCTACAGGCAATTTATCAACGTACCTTTCTTTAATTTTTCCAGTTAATCAGAATATTGAGTCCATGAATGGTCATATTTCGCAGAAAATAGCCTCAATTGTCAGTGAAATACCCCAGAATGTTGAGCTAGTTGCAATTACTAAGCAAACTAGCCCTGAGGCAATGGCAGAGGCTTACGCGGCAGGAGTAAGAAACTTTGGTGAAAATCGTCTTCAAGAAGCTCTGATTAAGCAGGTGGAGCTTAAGGAGCTGACGGACGTTAACTGGCATTTTATTGGACATATTCAAAAAAACAAGGTTAGGAAAGTAATTGAAAACTTTACCTGGATTCATTCAGTGGATAGCCTGTCCTTAGCTCAACGAATGAATAGAATTGCCGCCGAGCTTGATTTGATGCCGAAAGTTTTTCTACAGGTAAAGATTCTGCCCGATCCTGACAAGTACGGCTGGTCAGTCGAGCAACTGTTAGAGGATTTGGCACAGCTAGATCAATATAGTCAGCTAAATATTCAGGGTTTGATGACAATTCTGCCTTGGGGTCTATCTCCCAGTGCCGCCTTTCAAGCATTTGAGGCAGTAGCTAAATTATCAGCCGAGATTAAACGGAAAAACTATCCCAATTTATCGATGTCAGAGTTGTCTATGGGAATGTCTGGAGATTATCAGCTAGCGATCAAGGCAGGAGCAACCAAGATTCGTTTGGGAAGAACAATTTTTGGAGAGAGAAAAGCTACATCCTAAGATTCACCTAGGGTCAGACCATCCTCTGTATAGGCTACACTTCATGCCCCAGTTATGGGCGCTGCTGAATAGCGATCGCCTCGGTGCAAAATTGATGTAAAAAAATCTAATGAGACACCACCAGGCTAATATTCTGACTACTTATCTACTGTAGTTTTGTACCTACGTTGCTTTTTGATATCGAGCATTTCCTTTAATATAATTTCAGGCTCATAACTGACGAATACAAATTGCGCTAAGAGAAAAGTATTCATTAGTTTAGGCATAATTTAAACAAAGTTATTTGGCTCTAGCTCCAATCCTAATAGACATATATATAGCCCTGGCTTTTGCCGTAGCCTAATTGATCCAAAGTCTTTTTGTAGCCAGCTATACCAAGAAAAATAAAATAATAATAAACTGCTGCTAGGAACTTGTGACAATAGAATTTTTGTCCAAGAAACTACTTATAGTTATATTTACTGACATACCATGTATTAACGATATTTCTATTTTCGGTAATAATCAGGAGGTTTTTAAACAGCATAAATAAATGTAACAGAAATTAAGTGAAAACGGAACCAAATGAATGAATCCATACTTGGAAGGCTGCCATTTACAATTAATTGGAGTAGAATTGATTCGCCAAACAAAATATTTCTTTGGATACAGCCACTTTCTCATTAGTTGTGAGAATGAAACTGATAGTTAACCAATTAATAGAAACTGAAGCTAGCAAAGCATAACCTACTAATGTGAGTTGTACCGCAAAAACTTCAATTCAACAACCTAGTTTGTGACTAATCAGTATTTCAAAGCAAATATTATACCAATCAATTAAAGTCGTAAATTAATAGGAATTAGCAATATGTTTGATACCTTAAAAGAATTTTTCGGAATTGAAAACGGATACGAAGGCGAAGACGAAGACTATATAGAATATGATCCAGCTCACGAAGAGATGGACGTTCAGACTTTTCTTAATTCTTCAGCTACTAATAATCAGCCCGAATTAACCAAAGTTCCTGCTCACACTCAAAAAAACAACCGTAAACAAGAGATGAAAATCAACAACGTAATCGGCATGCCAGGGTTGACTAACGGCAACTCGGAAGTAGTGGTGATTGAACCTCATTCTTTTGAAGAAATGCCTCAAGTTATTCTGGCTTTGCGCGATCGCAAGTCCGTAGTCTTGAACCTCAACATCATGAATCCTGAAGAAGCCCAAAGAGCCGTAGATTTTATTGCTGGCGGCACCTACGCCATGGACGGGCATCAAGAGCGTGTGGGCGAAAGCATCTTCTTGTTCACTCCTAGCTCAGTTAAAGTTAGTAGCTTGAATGGTATCCTCAAAGACGTACATACTCCCGAAACTCACGTACGTCGTACCAATACAACTCCTGCACCTGAAGCTTGGGGACAACAGCCCAACGTTGCAGCTCAGTAAGTTCAATCGAGATAGTATTATTAGAGTATGGAATCTAATAGTATTTGCCTCAGTATCATCGGTGGCGGGATAATGGCAGAAGCTATATTATCCCGCCTTTTAGTTGAACAGGTTTTTACGGCTAATACCGTATTAGTCAGTGAGCCTAGAGCCGTAAGAAGAGATTTTCTGGCTCAAAAATATCAGGTGCAAGTGACAGCTGATAATCAAGCTGCCATATCTGCTGCCAAGATTTTGCTATTGGCGGTTAAGCCGCAGGTACTCGATTTAGTTGTGGCTAATATTACGCCAAACCCCAGCAGCACGGTAGTTTCTATTTTGGCGGGAGTAAAGATCGCCAAGCTAGAGCAGGTTTTTCCTAATCAGCCAATAATTCGCGTCATGCCCAATACCCCCGCTACAGTAGGTGCAGGAATGACGGCGATCGCAGCGGGGAATTATGCTCAGAAAGAACATCTCGCACAGGCAAAGAATATTTTTGCGGCAGTAGGAGAAGTAGTAGAAGTGTCCGAGTCATCGATGGATGCCGTAACAGGTTTGTCGGGTTCAGGTCCTGCTTTTGTTGCTTTAGCGATTGAGGCTTTAGCAGACGGTGGTGTGGCTTCAGGACTACCCAGAGCGATCGCCTTACAGTTAGCTACCCAGACAGTATTAGGTACGGCTACTTTAGTCAAAGAAACGGGATTGCACCCAGGAGTGCTAAAAGATCAGGTAACAAGTCCTGGTGGCACGACAATTGCAGGAGTTGCCAAACTCGAAAGTGTAGGATTTCGTTCGGCTTTGATCGAAGCAGTCAAGACAGCTACAGCAAGATCTAAAGAGTTGGGTCAATAGTTGGCTTTTGAAAGGCATTGTCGCGATCAATCTGGCACGAGATAGGAGGTAAGAGGTAGGAGGTAAGAGATAAAATCTAGTTGAGATAAATAATAGTCTTATGTTCAGTTCAAACTGCATTGCGAGCGATCGCTCTTTCTGACTCAATTTACCCTGGCGATCCTAAATACGCTATAAAGATAAAAATAATTGGACTAGGTAACTGCAAAATGAATCCTGACGATAAGAAATTTATGTTCCTAGTTTTGGGAATTCCGTTGCTGGGTTTAGCATATTGCGGTTTAGGTATCGCTGCCATGAGTTCAATTAGCACCATCAGAATCCATCCCATCACCTCTGGCGCAGCTTTTATCTTGTTACCGTTAGGAATTGCTGCCTATACCTGGATCTCGGCATCAGCTAAAGCCTATAAAAAGTAGAGACGAGCAATATCATGAATTCTCGGCAATAAAAAGCGATCGCTCTTTTTGTCTGAATGCGATCGCCAAATAAATATGTATTGAGTTGGTTTTAGAAGCTGGTAGCTGATAGCTTGTAACTATTGCATCACAACAAACAACTACTTTGCTAACTCCCCTTCAATCGCCTTAACTAATTCAGGAGAAGTAGGAGTAACACCACTGCCAAAACGAGCTACTACTTCACCTTGCTTGCTAATCAAAAACTTCTCAAAGTTCCAAGCCACATCTCCCTTTGGCTCGACAGCTTTTGTGAGAGTCTGATATAAAGGATGTTTTTCTGCACCCTTAGCATGAACCTTGTCCATCATGTCGAAGGTAACGCCATAACTAGTTTCGCAAAACTTAGCAATCTCTTCGTTAGTTCCTGGCTCTTGTGCGCCAAAATCATTACAGGGAAAGCCCAAAACTCGCAAACCACGATCTCGGTAATCTTTATTTAGCTGTTCTAGTCCCTGGTATTGGGGAGTATAGCCACAGTAAGATGCCACATTGACAATCAGCAATACCTTACCCTGGTAGTCGGCAAATGTTTCCGATTTACCTGCGATATTTTTGACGGCTATGTCAGATATATTGCTCATGTTCTCTAAAAAACTCGATTAACTTATAAGATGCCAGATCGTACTTTACCATCCCGAACTACTCAGGTAACTAAAATTGGTGATTTATCAGTTAGGGTTGCTTCTTCTAAGGCTGAATTGACCCAGGCTGCGGCAACTATGGCATTAAACTATTTAGAGTCACGCCTCCAGCAGCAGGAAACGGTGAGTATCATTTTAGCCACGGGTAATTCCCAACTGGATTTTTTAAAAGCGATGTCTTCGACTAGCTCCGCAATCGCCACAGAAGATAAACTAGACTGGTCTAGGGTAATTCTGTTTCATCTAGATGAGTACTTAGGCATATCCGCCGCCCACCCTGGTAGCTTTCGCTACTATCTACATCACAAAGTCGAACAGCAGGTTAATCCACGCCAGTTTAACTACATAGTAGGAGATGCCCCCCAACCACTACTAGAATGCGATCGCTATAGTAAATTATTACAGCAACAGGCGATCGATCTCTGTCTGTTGGGTATTGGCGATAATGGACATCTCGCTTTCAATGAGCCAAGCGTAGCTGATTTCAACGATCCACATACCCTAAAGCTAGTACAGCTAGAAACGAAGACGCGACGGCAGCAGGTAAACGGCGGTTACTTTCCCAATCTAGAAGCTGTCCCTAGCTATGCCTACACTCTAACAATCCCCACAATTGCCGCTGCCCAGAAAATCTTTTGTTTAGCGGGAGGAAGTCATAAGCAGGAGATAGTGAAACAGACTTTAACTAGAGAGGTGTCGCCCAGTTTCCCAGCTACTATTCTACGCACTCTACCCCAAGCGACTTTGTTTTGTACGACTGCTCAATAGCTCTTTGCTCTATCCATAAATATTTAACGAGATTGGTGTTGCTCAATCCAGTCCAGCAAGATTGGGTTAACTACCTCTGGAGCTTCATCTTGAGGGCAATGACCTAATCCTTCTAAGGGAATAAACTCATCAACCGTAGGAATCTCGGCTAACTCCCGACCCATAGCCACTGGTTCCCAAGGATCTTCTGTACCCCAAAGCAGCACCGTAGGACAGGTCAAACGAGGGAGTAAGTCCTCTGGTAAAGGTCCCTGGGAATAGCGGGTAAAAGCCAAAAAGACATCTGCCGCACCAGGATCTTGGGCTGGCTGCATCAAAATGTCGATTAGTTCATCATTTACGGCTTCGGGACGACGATATGCCTGAAGCAAGATATTACGGACAACTTTGGGTTTGGCAATCTGATTAAAAAAGAAGCTGCCAATTGCTCTATTGCCCAAAACCTGCTGCATCAGCATCGAGCCGTAGTTCCGATACCAGGGTAGGGTCACTCGTTTGCGATCATGAAGTAGTCGAATCGAACAGTTTAAGGCTGCTACCCCCAAGGCTAATTCGGGATAATCTACTGCTGTCTGCATCACGACAATACAGCCAATAGAGTTACCAATTAAAAATGCGGGGCTTCCTACTACCTCGCGACAGAAATCGGCAAGCTGTTTGCCCCAAGTCTCAAAGGTATAGTCCACGGTACCAGGCTGGGGTTTGTCCGAGCCGCCAAAGCCAATCAGATCGATCGCATAACAGCGACAAAATTCTCCCAGGACAGGTAAGTTCTTGCGCCAGTGTCCCCAGGATGCCCCAAAGCCATGGACTAAAACCACTGCTGCTCCTGTATCGCCAGCTTGTTGATAGGTAATGTTGTGTCCTTGCCAGTTCCAGGTCTTTGGTTCAGTAATTGCGATCGCTGTCATTTTATTTTTATAGTTTTAATCTTGATGGAAATTTCGAGCTATCTCGTCAATAAAATTTGTCAATATATCTTTAATTATTGTCTAATTAGCTACGCCTGCGCTCTAATTTTGTTTAATCTTGGTTAGCGAGGACTAATTTTAGAGGACATAAAATATGACGAGCGATCAGACAGTGCAGGTAGAGCAGCTTATCCAAGATTACCTAGCTGCCTGGAATGCTAGCGATTCAGACAAAAGAGCGATGCTGCTCGATCAAGTTATGACATCGGACTGTATATATGCCGATTCTCATTTACCAAATCTAGTTGAGACTCAAGAGCTACACGGACAGTTTATCGAGCAATTTCGCAGCAAATTTCCCGAACTGCAAATAAGCCTTACCTCGACTCCCGATACTCATCATGGCTTTTTTCGCTTTGGTTGGCAGCTAGCTAAACCGACAGGAGATGTTTTTACTAAAGGAGTCTTTTTTGGTGAAATTAGCCAAGAGGGAAAAATTAGTAAGCTAGTCGGCTTTGTTTAATATTTGCTCAATAACTTTGGCTCTAAACAAAAAGTTGGGGAGGCACTAGATATCTTAAACATCACTATAATTCGGGTTCGGTAATCAAATTACCTGTCCCAAACAGCATTTTATCTAAAGCATTGAATGCAAATGATATGCATTTCTAAAAAAATGGGTCGCCTGGGATTCGAACCCAGAACCAATCGGTTAAAAGCCGAGTACTCTACCGTTGAGCTAGCGACCCTCGAAAGCTTTGGTATAAACCATTTCTTTCCACGGATGATTATCATAGCATATGTTTTTTACAAAAATCCTAGTTTTCCCAAATTAAGCTCTCTTTTTTCTCTTTTAGCGCTTTTTGCAGTGGTGCAGATAGCCAAGAATAATATTGCGGATACACTGGTAGTCTGGCTTTTAACTCCCAACCAGCAGGCTGCAAAATTGCTGATAGAGATTTGTAGGTTGGATGGGGATAACCGGGATTTACTTCGTCTATCGGACTAATACCACCTAAATCAGTTGCTCCTGCATCGAGACATCGCAAAAGAAACTCTGCTTTTGGAACCAAATTGGGCGGAATCTGAATTGCTACTTCTGTGGGCAAAATTTTCCTAGCTCGAGCAATTATTGCTGGTAGCTGTTGTGGGTCGAAGTTAGGCAAATCTAATTCTTGTTGAGTACCGACGCTGTGGGGCTGCAAGATTACTTCCTGAATATGTCCCCATTTTGCTTGAATACGGGCAATTTCTTCTAGAGACTCCTGTATATCGGACGGAGTTTCGCCAATGCCCAGCAATATTCCCGTTGTAAAAGGAATTTTTAGTTCTCCTGCCTGCTCTAGCTGTTGCGATCGCAATTTTGGGTCTTTACTCGGAGCATACTTATGCACTGTTTCTCTGAATTTAGAATTTGATTGTTCCAACATTAGTCCCATCGAAACATTGACATCCTTCAGTAATTCCATTTCTTGCCAGCTCAAAGGACCGCCATTGGTATGAGGCAGAAAACCAAAAGACAAAGAGATTTGACAAACTTCCTGTAGTTTTGTAAACCAATCCGTCCTTCTTTCAGACTTGGGATGAACTTCTCCACTTAAGACCAGAATCTCGGCAATTCTGGTCTTATCCAGGCTGGCAATCATTTCTATTAGGTCAGACTTAGTTAAGGATTCGCCCTTACCTGGATCGATCCTAAAATTGCAGTAGCTACACCGATTGAAACATTCATAAGTAGGAACGACGGTTTGGGCTGGGCTAAAGGTGATTACACGGCTCATTAAGCAAAGATAAGCAAGACTTATTTGTTGTATAAGATAATATTCTATTAAAAATGTTCACTTAACTAAATAAATGTTCTATATTGTAAAAGTCAGTTCAAAAGAACCTAGACAACTAAATAACGCAATCATAACCAAAATGACAACTACCTTACAACAACGCGAAACGCGCGGTGTATGGGAGAACTTCTGTCAGTGGATTACCAGCACCAACAACCGCATCTATGTCGGTTGGTTTGGCGTCTT
>JBCBWB010000097.1:0-20201 GCA_039817275.1 Cyanobacteria bacterium J06648_1
CTACCCATGGGATAAGCAGGTACTACCCCCCAGCCTGTTTCTTCTCCGACCAAAATTATCGTTGCGGCGGTAGTTTGTAGGCTAGATAAAAAGCGATCGCTAATTTGCTGCCATTCTAATTCTTCAAATTCGACAAAATTTGCGACCCATGTTCCTAGCGAATCGATCAACAAACATTCTGAATCAAATGCTTGTTTTAGATATGATGATAAATCGGTACTAGCGATTAAAGTTTTCCAGCTTGGTGGGCGGCGCTGCTGATGTTGCAGGATTCTGGTCTGCCATTCGTGGTCATTTTCATCTATCTGTGCAGTGGCAATGTAGATAACAGATTTTTGAGTTTTCTCTGCCAAGATTTCTGCCAGTTCGCTTTTGCCTGAACGAGAAGGTCCCGTAACAAGAATGGTTTTTGGAAGATGTGATACCAAAATTATTAAATATTACTTTCTAAAGTGTAGTTACATTTTTAAATATAAAGACAATAGCTAATTTTTTCTGGCGAATTTCCCAGTAGCTGACCTCAATTTATGATAGCTCTCCTCAATTTCACACGACATGCTCAAAAGCGTCTAAAATCAATCTGAAAATTTAAGGAATTTCTTTGGCTCGATCTCTTCCATGGGCTTTTTGAAGATTAACTTCTCATCTAGAGTCTAAGCTTATTTCTTTATTAATCAGCTACAAAATATTGTATACTCAATTCCCTACTTTCTCCTTTCAGAATAATTGTCAATAATGTATCGGGATGAATTGCTCTAACATTTTAGAACTACAAAAGTCAAGATTTTAAATATTATCTTTAGTGGCAACAGTTACTTATAAGAACTGAAGACTTGATAATCAGCAGGATAATAAGCCTGAAAATATTAGCTGACTAGAGCGGTGATTTGTAACATTTAGAGTATAGAAGCTAGAATAAAAAACCTAATATTATAAAAAAAAAACAATTATCACTAAAAAATTGTGACAAGAGTGAGAATAAACGGTATATTTCTTATAATGTCAATTAGGGTCAATTAAGACAAATACTAATTACTTGACACAAACAATTAGATAGAAAACAAAGTCAATTATGAGCGAAGCTGCTACAGCGCCCCTAACAGGGAAGGCATTACTACAAAAAGTCAAAGAATTATCCCATTTACCCAGACGCGAAACCGCTAAAAAATGTGGATATTACACCATCACAAAAGATAATCAAACGCGAGTAAACCTAACTGATTTTTACGATGCCGTGCTTGCGGCGAAGGGAGTTCCTTTAGATCCAGAAGGAGCAAAAGATGGTCGTGGACGCGAACCAACATATAGAGTCAGTGTTCATAAAAATGGTCAAATCGTAATTGGCTCAACCTACACTCAAGCAATGGGTTTAAAAGAGGGCGATAAATTTGAAATCAAGTTGGGCTACAAGCATATTCACTTGAAGCAGATTGATGGCGAAGAAAACGGTGCAGCCGACAACTAAATTTTTTGCAGCATATTTTTTAAATGTCTCTTGGCTTTTCAAATCGGAGTAATATGCTGTTATCTGACTTTATTAAAATAGTCAGCACATCTTGGATTAAAGTCCTGAGCTTTTTTGGTATATGGTTTGTTGTTTGGTTGCCAATTGCCTTTTTCCTGTCTCGGCTGATTGACTGGCAGCCAAAAAAACCTTTAATGCCAAAGCAAAAATTAATTCTGTTAGCTTCTCTTTACCTTATTGCTCCCGGAGTGATTGTTTGGAAAGCGAGTACAGAATCTCTCTCTTCTGCTGATTTTGGTCTAAACTTAACCTCTTGCAATTGGTACTATATTCTTTTAGGACTAGCCTTGAGTATTGGTAGTCTGATTTTGGTTTTTAGTCTGGAGTCTGCTAGTAATCTTATTACTTGGCATTGGCAAAATTTTCAGCAACTTCCTTCATTATTGTTGCCGATACTAAGTTTAAGTTTATTGATCAGTTTAGTAGAAGAGACAATATTCCGTGGCTATGTGTTTGTTACTTTGTTGAGAGATAATTCATTCTGGGTTGCAATAGTTGCCTCCAGCATGATTTTTGCAACTCTACACTTAGTATGGGAAAGAAAGCAGACTTTGCCACAGATTCCTGGCTTGTGGTTGATGGGTGTTGTCTTAGTAGGAGCTAGAGTATTAACAGATAATAGTATCTATTTGGCTCTGGGTCTGCATGCTGGCTGGATTTGGGGCTTAACCTGTATTGACTCCGCCGATTTATTGACCTACAGACATAGCGATCACTGGTTCTCAGGGATCAAACAACAGCCTTTGGCTGGTACATCAGGTATATTATGCCTGTTGATTACAGGTATTTTTATCTGGGGGGTTAGGAATATTTTGGGAGCTAGTTAGAGAATGTTTTTGGTCTACTTTACTGGCTTGTCAAGCTTAGAGATCCTTTGACTCAAATATCTCCTAAAAGGATTGATAATTAGAGGTTGCTAATGATGTAACCACAGTCAGTGGTCTCGTCTGAATCGTCCAAATAAGGCAACCGTCTTTTATCTGCTAGCCATTTTTTAGTTAGTTTGCAAAAGCGTAGAAAAGACGAAAAGTGGGGAGATTAGACTACGAACCTTAGACTTGTTGCTAAGATGAGAATTCAATATTAATCGATCATTGCTCAAATCAGCGTGGAAATAACTTTTTTAGGTACAAGTTCAGGGGTACCAACACGATCGCGAAATGTATCTAGCATCGCCTTGCGTCTGCCGCAAAGAGCAGAAGTGTGGCTATTTGACTGTGGAGAGGGTACGCAACATCAATTACAGCGTAGCGAGATTAAAAGCTCTCAGATTCGACGCATTTTTGTGACTCATATGCACGGCGACCACACCTTTGGTTTGATGGGCTTGATTGCTAGCTGTGGTTTGGCGGGTACGGGACAACCAATTGATATTTATGGTCCAGAAGGGTTGAAAGAGTATCTCCTGGCTACTGCTAAATACTCTCGCATGCACTTTGGCGATCGCCTGAGAATTCATACAGTAAAAGCTGGTTTGCTTTACGAAGACCAAGAATTTAAAGTTAGCTGTCAACTGCTCAAACATCGTATTCCCGCCCATGGCTATCGGGTTGAGGAAAAGGATCGCCCTGGAATGTTTAATCTAGACAAAGCTAAGTCTTTGGGCATTCCTCCAGGCCCTGAATATGGCAAGCTAAAGCAGGGGCAGATAGTTACCTTAGGAGATGGACGGAGAATTAACGGCAAGGATTTATGTGGTCAACCAGAGGTTGGGCGCAAATTTGTTTACTGTACTGATACCGTATTTTGTGATGCTGCCGTAGAGTTAGCGCAGGATGCTGATGTTCTGATCCATGAGGCAACCTTCGCCCATCAAGATGCCCAAATGGCGTTTGAAAAAATGCACTCTACCTCAACTATGGCGGCACAGGTCGCTTTACTAGCAGGAGTTAAGCAGTTAATCATGACTCATTTTAGCCCCCGCTATGCTCCAGGCAATCCAATCCAGCTTCAAGATCTAAAACAAGAAGCCAGAGCAATTTTTCCCCAGACAAAACTAGCCTACGATTTCTATACCTATGACATTCCTCGTCGTCGGCAAGAGAAGAAAAAGGCAAAGGCAATGGTGGGCAATTCAGCAATGAGTAATAAGTAATTACAATTAATCTCTGTCAGACAATTATCGATTACTCATCCAATAACAGCTTACATATTTCGCTGATATTCTTCTAACAAATCTATTAGAGTCATCTGACACTGCATCGGCAGTAGCTTACTGAGGGAAAGCTCAGTTTTGCCGCCGCCTAGCTTGACGGCAATTCCCCTTAAAACGTCAGTAACAGCATCTTCGCTCAAAGAATTAGCTTCCAACAGAGGATAAACTTGCTCTGCCACAACAGTATGGAGGTGAGCATCACTCAGATACAGATGCCATTTCGCGACATCAATATAGATGCTTTCGCCAATTTTGGCAGCTAGCGATTCAATTTCGGGGGTAGTAGCCATTAGGTTTTAACGGTAGTGTAGTCGGCGATCGCTTTAATGTAGATAAAATGGAAGGCTAAAATTCCGAACCAGATTCCGTTAACCCACAGCAGCCAAGACCATTCTGTCGATTTGATGATGTGGAAAAACCAGAGACCAGAATTAGTCGCGGCATAGACGCCGACATGGACGGCAAAATTGATTAAATCTTCCAGACGGCGGAATTCGGGGTCGGTTTTGCGATCGGGTTCACGGGGCCAACGAGGAGGCATAAAACTTAGGAACTAAAAACGTAAATGGATGAATCAGTTATGTTTATTGTATCCGTTTAGCTGCTGTTTCTGTTGCTAAATAATCCCCCGATTTGCCCCCTGTTTTGCTCAAAAGTCTGATTGATGAGATCTGCATTGATTTTTCTAGTGCTTTCGCCATATCGTATAGCGTGAGCGCCGCTACCGAAACTGCCGTCAGCGCCTCCATTTCTACTCCTGTTTCGGCTTTAATTGCTACTGTTGCCTGAATTTCATATCCAGGTAGCTGTTGATTGGGAGTAATCTCTACCTCTATTTTGTGTATGGGTAGGGGGTGACACAAAGGAATTAGATTTGCCGTTTGTTTTGCTGCCATAATGCCCGCAATTTTTGCCGTACCCAGTACATCTCCCTTGGGTGCATTCCCTGCCTCGATTGTAGCTAGGGTGCTTTGAGACATGATTACCTGCCCTATGGCGATCGCCTGGCGACGAGTCGCTTTTTTGCCTGAAACGTCCACCATCTGGGCTTCTCCCCGCTCGCTTAGATGAGACAGGGAATTTGATCGATCTTTTTCTTGCATTGCTTCACCTAGTTCTGCTACTATTGAACACTGTTGGGTGAAACAAGTAAATCGCCTCGACACGGTAAGGGCGAGTAGCTCAGTGGATTAGAGCATTTGGCTACGAACCAAAAGGTCAGGGGTTCAAATCCCTTCTCGCTCACTATTAGGGCTTATTTAAATTGAGCCAAATATGATTACCTAAAACGGTTTGCCTGAATAGTTTTTCGGGCAGGCTTTTTAGTTTTAATTGAATATTTGTGTTCGATTGCTTAATTTTGCTGACCGCGTTTAAGCAGATTCTCAGAATGGCTTAGGCTGTAAATGGCACAATAAATCTAGAACCGTGGCTTTAAATAGCTACTAGAATTTGTTTCTTGATCAAGAAGGCAAGAACGACAAAAGAGGAATATTGTGATGCGGCGTAAATTTACCGAGATCGCCTTTACTCCAGGAGTTAAAACTGCGCAGGTTCAAAACAACTCTAGAGAAATGTATGAGAACTTTGTGCAGCAGGGTATTACAGAAGATGTTTTGGCAGCTAAAGAAAAAGAATTTATTCAGGCTAGAGATAGTTTTTATCTAGGAACAGTCAGCAGCAATGGCTACCCCTATATTCAATTTCGCGGTGGTGTATCTGGTTTCCTAAAAATTATTGACGACAAAACTTTGGGCTTTGCTGATTTTTCAGGCAATAAACAATATATTAGCGTTGGCAATTTGATTGAGAGCGATCGCGTTTTTCTGTTCCTGATGGATTATGCCCACCGTCGTCGGCTCAAAATTTGGGGACGAGCTAAAGTTAGTAATGACGAGGCGGTAATATCTCAGTTAGCTGTATCCGACTATCCCGCAGAAAGTGAACGGGGAATTATTATTACCATTGAAGCAATGAGCTGGAACTGTCCTCAGCATATTCCTCTAAAATATTCGGCAGCAGAGGTAAAAGCACAAACTGAACCTTTAGAAGCCAAAATTAGAGAATTGGAGGCAAAGCTAGCCAAGCAAACTAATAATCAATCATAGAGGCTACTAAATTTGCCTTGCTCAAAATAGGTCTAGCTCTTCTCACCTTTTTCTTATTCATCTAAAGCGTAAACATCGGGTACTCTTCCTAAAGCAAAATCAAATGAATGAGCAAGATCTTTTCCTGCTTGGGTTACAAATATAATTAAAGAGATTGCTGCTAAAACTGAAGCCAGAGTAAAAATACCTCGATAACCACCCAAGATGCCGTCCAAAAAGCCAAAGGTAGGCCCTCCCAAGGCAATGCCCACATCAAAACCACCCATACAAAAAGCAAAAACCTTACCCCTTTCGTTGGCACGAGAACGATCAGAAACCAGCGCCAAAGTTAAGGGAATTAAAATTCCTGCGCCAGCACCTTCAGCGATCGCGGCGGCAATAAACATGATCTGAGTCTGTGCTACTGCCAGCAGTGCCATGGAAATGATGTAGCAAACTAGCGCCAAACTAATAAACAAACCCCGTCCGTGGCGATCGCTTGCCTTGCCGACAAATAGACGAACAGAGAAAGAAGTCATCGCTACAGCGGTATAAAACAGTCCCACGTTGAAATCTAGCTGCAACTCCTTGATAAACAAAGGCAAGAAAGCAATCAAAGTACCAAAAACTAGTCCAATCAGCAGCAGCACAACCGTGGGGATAAGCAGGGCGTTGTCTTTGATTAACTGCCGAAAATTGCGTTGGGACTTATCAGAATTGACAGTTTTCTCTCCAGGCAAATCTGAGGCTTTAATTTGGCTAGATAACCCAAAAGCCAAAAAACCACACACAGCAGACACCGCAAAGAGAACCTCATAACCCGTACCTTCGGGGACATACTGTTTGCCGCTAGCCTGCAAAAATCCTCCTAAAGCGGGACCGATTGACATGCCAATTGGGACTGCTAAATTCATCTGACCAATAAGAGTTCCTCGATACTTTAGGGGTGCCAAATCGACTACTAAAGCACTATAGCCAATGGTAAAGGCGGCAATACTAATACCGTGGAAAGCACGAATGCCAGCAAGGCTGTAGATTGAATCTGCCGAGACATACAGCACTGGGGCTAAGGCAGCGACGAGCGCCCCAATCAAAATTACAATCTTGCGACTCCGTCGATCTGCGACTTTACCCAACCAGCTACGAGAAGCTAATAGCCCGATCGCAAAACAGCCCATAACAATTCCTACTTGTTTAGTAGTTCCGCCAACAAATTGAATATAGGTTGGTAGAGTAGGCAGCAGTAGGGTTATGCTCATCCAAAACAGCAGTCCAGCACAAAACAGATAGATTAACTTTTGCTTCGTTGACGATTCAAGAACTTTCCAGACTTCCACAAATATTTGAGAGATAAGAACATTGTTAATCTAACTTAATCTAAATATTTGAGAGATCCCATGGTCAGTTTGATAGATATTTGCCGAGATGAGAGCGATCGCGCTTTGCCCCCAGCAGTGGGCAGATCCAAAACTAATCCTTAGAATTAGAGTCACGCTCAGGTTGGAGATTTGGATGAATAATAAACAACTATCAAATAAAAATTTAAAACAGGGATTAGGATTTTTTACCGCGGCGATCGATGCTGCCCTCATCTATAATTTCAGTCAGGACTTATCGGACGTGAAGCTTTTCATTCTGAGGTTGCTGCTGACAATATTTATCTCGGCGGGAATTTGGCTAATTATCTGCTACGTAATTGATCGCGTAGATGGCGCTGCTTAATTCAAACTAAACATAGTTATTAATATCTTCTAAGATCCAGTCTTCCACAGGCTTACCATCTTTGCGGCGTAGCTTAATTTCCTGCATGATCACCAGATCCGAACCTGGAGGTGCGGGTTTTTCCTCAAAAGAAATTTCGTAATCATCAGGATTTTCATTTCGCTCCCGCAGCCAATCCTGAACTTTGATCGCGCAGAAAAAAGATTGCCCCTGCTCGAACATGCGGCTAATTTGCATTGACAGGCTATGAATATTTAGACGAGCCATAATTTAATTCCTTATTACCTCTTACTTCTTACCTAATACCTAATTCTCGGATCAATGTAGGCGTTAATAATATCGATCGCAATACTGGCAAGCACCACAATAATACCGAAGAATACCATCACTCCCTGCACAGTGGGATAATCTCGTAAAGATATTGCCTCATATAGTCTATTACCTAGCCCAGGCCAAGAAAAGGTTACTTCCGTCAGCACTGCTCCACCAAGTAAGGCAGCAAAGGTTAAACCCAACACGGTAATCAGAGGTATCAGCGCATTTTTCATGGCGTGATTAATTAAGATATTCTTTTCGCTAATTCCTCTAGCTCTGGCTGCTTCTACATAGTCAGCCTGTAATGTCTGTTTTAAATTGACTCTGACAATTCGTTCAAAAATGCCGCTGAGGAGCAAGCCTAAAGTCAAGCTCGGTAAGGCAAGGTAATGCAAACTATTAAGTAGCATTCCGATGTCTCCCGCAATTAAGCTATCAATAATATATAGTCCCGTAACGTTAGGCGGTGTCGTTGCACTAACGGGGAAGCGGGTACCCAAGGGAAACCAACCTAGATTCACGGCAAAAATAAGCTGCAAGACCATTCCTACCCAAAATAGCGGTAGAGAATAGGTAATTATGCCAAACAACCGTCCTCCTGCATCAATTAGCTTGTTAGAAGAGGAGGCAGAAATCATTCCCGTGAATACTCCCACTACTAGGGCTACCACCATACTGCAAAAGGAAAGTTCGACCGTAGCGGGAAAATATTCCTTAATTACCGACCAAACTGATAGACCACGGCTAGATAGAGAGCTGCCCAAATTGAAGCTGAGTAAATCTTTGAGGTAGTCTAAATATTGCTGCCACAGAGGATTAGTCAGACCTAACTGCAATCGCAGTGCTGCCTTTGCCGCCTCAGGAGCGCGAGTACCCAGAATTGCATCGGCTGGATCTCCTGGAGTTGCCCGCAGCAGCAAAAAGACGATAGTGGCGATCGTCAGCAACATTAAAGGAGCAAGCAGCAAGCGAATCAGAATGTAGGATTGCAGAGCTTTGGAGCGAGACATACATCAGCCATAATTAATAATCCTATTAGTTATAGCAGGAGCAATTCTGATTTGGACAACCCGCAGCCTAATTTAGCTCGTTCATCTCTATCTGCTGTCGTGTCCGATACCCAACTCCTTCTTACTTTTCTTGAGTTCCTTCCAAAGAGATTTGATCCGCTTATATGCCTCATCAGGAGGCAGTTTTCCTCCAGTCTCTAGGTTGCAAATATAGCTAATTTTTTGGGCAAACTCCTGCAAGTTGGAGTTGAAAATTATATTTTCTGGCTTTACTCTGCCACGATATGAATGTCGAGGATGGAGAAAGTCATTTTTACGATTATTGATTGTCATAGTTCGGGGTTTCCTCGAAAACCAATTGATAGCAACTTTATGCTGTATGTGGTTTTAGATTAATATTTTTTTACAATTACTTGCCCGATCGAGAGTTTTGTAAAAACGCTACGGGTAGGCGCTACTATAAACTGTGTTTTATATGTTTAATACGTTTAATACTAACAAGATTTTCAGATTTTATTAACCTATTCTTAACCTAACTCTGGAATTAGCTCTAAATTACCTGGTTTACTAGCGTTCAACTCATGTCACAAGCCCAAAAATTGTACGAAGGCAAGGCAAAGATTCTTTATGCCACGACCGATCCTGCCATACTGCTTACTGTTTTTAAAGATGATGCAACCGCTTTTAATGCGCAAAAGCGGGGTCAAATCCAAGGCAAGGGAGAAATTAACTGTCAGATTACGGCAGCACTTTATGATTGGCTGGGTTCTCAAGGAATTGCGACTCACTATTTGGACTGTCCCGAACCAAATCACATGCGGGTTAAGGCAGTAACGATTGTGCCAGTAGAAGTAGTGGTGAGAAATATTGCTGCGGGAAGTTTATGTCGGCAGACAGGATTGCCAGAAGGTAAGGTCTTAGAGGTTCCCCTGGTGGAATTTTATTACAAGAGTGACGAATTGGGTGATCCGTTGCTAACTCGCGACCGCATTTTTTTATTAAATCTGGTCAGTCCCGAGAGACTATCAGAAATTGAGAATACGGCGCGTAAAATCAATCAAAATCTCCAAATTTTCTTGGAAAAATGTCATATCACCCTAGTCGATTTCAAGCTGGAATTTGGTATTGATGCTCAACAAAGACTGCTTTTAGCAGATGAAATAAGCCCAGATACTTGTCGTCTTTGGGATAATAATCAAGATGACCCCAAGTCAAGAGTAATGGACAAAGACCGTTTTCGCCAAGATTTAGGTCGAGTAGAAGCTGCCTATCAAGAAGTTCAGCAGCGAATCCTCTCACAGCTAAAGTCTCAAAAAATCAATAATTAAGCACAATATGTCTTTATCAAGTATTTAACTTTAATAGTTCAATCTAAGTAATCACAATTAATTTGCCAAAATAAGGAACTTAGCTAAAGATAAATAGTCATGCTTTTCTAGTAGCTGATTGTGAAAATATTGACAACGAGAGATTTTTTTCCTGCTTGAATTGATCTCGCTCAATTTGCCATAAATTGAGATGCGAAAGTAACCATGAGGCGATCGCTCGACCATAGTTGAGCAGCTTTATTGTTCCTCCAGCCACTATTTTCATATTCTGATATTCAAGACAGACTAAGTCTCGGCGGCAGGCAAGATTGTCTTGCTCTGAGTTAGATGTTTAGCAAAAGCAGCTCAAAGGAGCCTGTTGTGAGTTAAATTAGTCAACCGAAAGCAAGATGATTGGCAAAATTGTCTGCAAAGTTCTCTATCTGGTGCGCGGAAGTGTTTATCGAACTAAAAAAATTGCGTCTATCTCCTACCTTACTTACAATCTTAGCAACAGCTTGCTCCTATGGCTTGGCTCTACCTAGTAGAGCAGAAAGCCCTGCCCGCCATCAGTCGAATAAAGTTGTGGTCAGTAACGGAGCGGCTTTGCTAGGCAAAATCGAGCCTGTCAGGCTAGCCCAATCCAATCCAGATGTTCCGACTACCGAAGACGTTGAAGTTGCTCCCGACATCAAGCTGCCAGAATTTGAGCCTGCTGAATCAGATATTCCGAGCAATGAAGATATTCAAGTAGAACCTGAAGCAGAAGAATCGGAGTCGGAGTCAACGGAATCACCACCCCCCGCTAATGAACCTCGTGTCTTAGTGGCAGAAGTAGTAGTAGCTGGTGTTGACGAAGAACTAAAAGATATTGTTTACGCTACCATCGGCACAGAACCAGGTAGAACGACCACTAGAACTCAACTGCAAGAGGATGTTAATGCCGTCTACGCCACGGGCTTTTTTCAAAATGTTGAAGTTACTCCTGGAGATACTCCCTTGGGAGTCAGAATTACTTTTGATGTTGAATCCAACCCGATTTTGAGTGATGTCAACATTGAAACCATCTCCGAGTCTGGCGAAAGCAACGTTTTGCCCGCAGAAAAGGTTGATGAATTTTTTAGTGATAATTACGGACGGATTCTGAATTTACGGGAGTTGCAGCAGGGTATTATTAGGGTAAATGAGTGGTATAGCGAAAATGGTTATCAGCTAGCTCAGGTCGTTGGCGCCCCCCAGGTTAGCCCCCAGGGAGATGTCACTTTAGTAGTTGCCGAAGGCATCATTGAAGATATTCAGGTCAGATATTTTGACGAAGATGATGAGCGGGTAGAGGACGGTAGGACAAGAGAATTTATCGTCACTAGAGAAGTAGAGTTGGCTCCTGGAGATGTATTCAATCGCGATACGGCAGGAAAAGATTTACAAAGAATTTTTGGCTTAGGAATTTTTGAGGATGCTCGTTTTTCTTTTAGTCCAGGAGAAGATCCGAGTAAAGTAGTAGTTAATATTGACGTGGTCGAAGGCAGTAGCGGTTCGATCGCCGCTGGGGCTGGTTTTAGTTCCGACAGTGGCTTGTTTGGTACTGCCAGCTATCAGCAACAGAACTTGGGCGGCAATAATCAAACCTTGGGAACGGAGATCCAGGTGGGGGATGATAGTCTGCTATTCGATCTGAGCTTTACCGATCCTTGGATTGCTGGCAGTGAGAGTCGCACCTCCTATACCGTAAATGCTTTCCGCCGTCGCTCTATTTCCTTGGTATTTAATGGTAACGACGATATTGATACTGACAACGGCAGCGATTCCCCTCGCGTAGTGCGTACAGGAGGCGGCATCAACTTTTCTCGTCCATTACCTGATGATCCATTCAAAAAGAGAGACTGGACTCTAAACACAGGGTTAAGGTATCAGCGGGTAGAAATTCGTAATAGCGATGGCGAGATTTCTCCTGTATCAGAAGATAGCGATGACGATGATGATGTAGATGATAGCTTCGATCTGGCGGCAGGAGATGATGGTACAGACGATATACTTTCCTTGAGTTTTGGGGCAACTCGAGATCGCCGTAATAACCCACTTCAGCCCACTAGCGGCTCTCTACTCAGAGTAGGTTCAGAGCAAACTGTCCCCCTGGGCGGTGTTTTCTTTAATCGTATTCGCGCTAACTACAGCCAATATTTGCCAATTGATATTGTTCCTTTTGGTGGAGATACTGAAGCTTTGGCTTTCAACTTTCAGGGGGGGACGATCATCGGTGATGTGCCACCCTATGAAGCTTTTATTTTGGGGGGGAGTAATTCGGTGCGAGGCTTTGGTGATGGCGAGGTTGGTAGCGGTAAAAGCTTTTTACAGGCAACAGCAGAATATCGTTTTCCCATTTTTAGAATTGTCGGCGGGGCGCTCTTTTTTGACTACGGTACAACTTTGGGTACTGATGCTGATGTTCCAGGTCGCCCTTCTGAAGTGAGAGACCTGCCTGGAGACGGTTTTGGATATGGTTTTGGGGTTAGAATTCAGTCACCCTTAGGACCAATTCGCGTAGACTATGGCATCGGTAATGGCGAAGAAGATGCCCAAATTCAGTTCGGAATTGGCGAGAAATTCTAATTTAGATTTGAGGCTTGATTTGATTAATTTTATGAGTAAACGGCAGCTTTCTCAATTGTTTAATGACATATATGTTTATTGACATACAATCATGGTTACTACGCTGAAGCAGACTTTCGAGCGGTCGGGTGTCGGTCTACATTTGGGTCAGATTGCTAATGTCAGAGTCATGCCCGCTCAACCTGGAGCGGGGCGCTACTTTGTCAGAGTGGATCTACCAGACAATCCCCAGATTCCAGCTCAGATAGCTACTGTAGGACAAACTACCCTTTCTACAGAGCTAAAGACGGATCAAGCTCAAGTTAGAACTGTAGAACATCTGCTAGCCTCCCTGGTGGCATCTGGTGTCGATGATGCGCGGATCGAAATTGATGGTTCAGAACTGCCTTTGCTCGATGGTTCAGCCCAAGATTGGTGTCAGGCGATCGCCGAAGCCGGGATTAAGACCGATCCCGCTCATCCTACTGCTGCCCCGATCACCCCTAATACGCCTATTTGGATCAGAGAGGGCGACAGTTTTGTCGCGGCTTTACCTGCCGAGAGGACTCGCTTTACCTACGGAATCGATTTCCCCTACCAGGCGATCGGTAATCAATGGCAGAGCTGGAGTCCTGAATCGGCAGATTTTGCGACGGAAATTGCCCCTGCTCGTACTTTTGGTCTGGCGGAACAAATAGAGCAGTTACAGCAGGCAGGATTGATTAAGGGCGGTAGCCTAGAAAATGCCCTAGTTTGTAGTCATCAAGGCTGGGTCAATCCCCCCCTCCGATTTACGAATGAACCAGCCCGTCATAAACTATTAGATTTAGTAGGAGATATGAGTTTATTGGGTCAATTACCCACGGCTCATCTCATCGCCTACAAAGCTAGTCATAAGCTGCATATCCAGTTGGCACAGAAGCTAATTGAGAGCAATAGCTAGCGATCAATTAATCAGCGGTCAATTAACAATTGGTAACCAAAATGGATTCTGTCATCGCAACTTCAGAAACTCAGATCAAAACCAGCTTCAACGTTCAAGAAATTCATCAGCTACTGCCTCACCGATATCCCTTTGCTCTAGTTGATCGCATTATTGATTACGTCCCTGGGGAAAAAGCTGTCGGGATCAAGAACGTGACCTTTAACGAACCCTATTTTCCTGGGCATATCCCTGATTTTCCTTTGATGCCTGGAGTGTTGATGGTTGAAGCGATGGCGCAGGTTGGCGGAATTATCCTGGTTCAGCTGCCAGGAATGCAGGGCAAGTTTTTTGCCTTTGCGGGAATTGATAAAGTACGTTTTCGTCGTCCAGTCACCCCTGGCGATCGCCTAACCATGACCGTCGAGTTATTATCGCTCAAGCAAAATCGCATAGCGAAGATGCAGGGGAAAGGCGAAGTTGATGGGGAATTGGCGGTTAAAGGAGAAATGTTATTTTCTCTAATTGAGCAATAATTCCTAGCTAGGAGCTGATACAACGTAAAGAAATGTCAGCAAATAGGGGGCGGTAGGCAGCACAAACCTCAAAATATTGGCATTTAGTCTGTTCATCTGACTCAGATAAGTTATTATCGTGCATAATTTGAAATCAGTTAGTAGTCAAAGCATTTGAGCGATCGCTCGAAACAAAGTTGAGCCTACAATCGCTGCCAGAGATAAAATTCTCGGCTTGCTTGGCTTTACAACCAAATAGCTCAATCGCTATTATTCTGGCTATCTTGCCTATACTGACCTCAACTTCCCTGCGAGGGGAACAACCATAGCCTTTAGGAGAATTGATTTTGACAGCCTTAATTCATCCAACTGCTGTTATCAATAAAAATGCTCAAATACATCCGACGGTAGAGATTAAACCCTATGCAGTGATCGGTAGCCAGGTGAGTATTGGGGCTAATACTGTTGTTGGCAGTCATGCCATTATTGATGGATTAACTACTATTGGTCGGGATAATCAGATTTTTCCTGGTGCAGCTATTGGTTTAGAACCCCAGGATCTTAAATATCGCGGTGCTAATAGTGAAGTTATTATTGGCGATCGCAATCGGATTCGCGAGTACGTGACGATCAACCGTGCCACTGACGAGGGAGAAGCGACAGTGATTGGGGACGATAACCTGCTGATGGCCTATAGTCATGTGGGTCATAACTGCATCATTGGTAACGAGGTGGTAATTGCCAATAGTGTGGCGATCGCTGGACACGTTCACATCGAGTCGATGGCGATTATTAGCGGTGTTTTGGGTATCCACCAGTTTGTTCACATTGGCAGCATGGCAATGGTTGGTGGCATGAGCCGTATCAGTCGTGATGTTCCTCCCTACATGATGGTAGAAGGCAACCCAGCACGGGTGAGATCTCTAAACCTGGTTGGTCTCAGACGTCGTGGCTTTAGTAAGGAAGAAATCCGCCAGCTAAAACAGGCTTTTCGCACCCTTTATTCGCAGCAGTTCCCTCTACAAAAGGCGATCGCTAATCTGGATGAGTGGTCAGACAATCGGCATATTCGGCATTTACAGAAGTTTGTGCAGTTGTCCCAAACCGATAATCGTCGTGGCTTAATTAGCGGGAAGCAGTAATTTGTAAATTGTTTTTTAGGTGTGTCTTGGGTGTTGCTTAGGCATTTCTTAGTCTTTAGATTCGATCAAGTTCTGTTTCGAGGTTAATAATTAGATTGTTTAATAGCTGTAGCTGATGAGCCTGTCTGTTAGATTGGACGATCGCTTGAGGGGTATAGGTGATGTATTGATGAGCCTGCTGTTGGTATGCTTTGAGCTGGGTATTGGCGCGATCGCTAAAGGCTTGAAGATAGGCTGCTGCTGCGTCAGGATAAGCTTGGGAGGAGATTTTAGGGGATAGGGGAACGACTTTTTGAGAACTAGCGGCTGTTTTCGGCGCAACTTTATTGAGCATGTAGCTTGCTCCACCCAGAACGACTGCGCCAACTTTACTCTGTAATACTTGGTTAAGCTTTTTATCCAATTCTGGCGGCATGTTTGAGTCACTAATATTGTCATTGTCACTATTGCCTGAAGAGTCTGGCGAGTCTGAACACTTGGGGGCTGATTCCGCAGTTTGAATGATCGGCGCTGGGGGAAAATCAAAGGAAAATAATTGAGGATGGGAATAGGCAAAGAATTCGCTTCCCTGTTTAACCCATTTGTTGATTTTTGCCTCGCTATTTACGGCTTCTGACTGAAATTCTCCTAGCCATCGCTCAAACTGTCCCTGGGCGAGAGCGATCGCCAAATTAGCCTGATAGCTAGCTAGTAGGTTGGGTAAATAAAGCCAGCTTTGTAAGTCTGAGACACTACGAGCAAAACCCTGCTGGATTAGCCTTGCTGCTTTTTGTTTGAGCTGTGACTTTTGCGCTGACTCGGCGCCAGCAACAGAAATTGCCTTTTCTAGCTCCTGCTGTTTTACCCTCGCCTGGGTTAATAACTGCGCTGCAATTTTCGACACCCGCGGTAGCTTATGCTGAGTCTCTTGTTGTTTGGCGATCGTTTCTAGGGCTGTTTCGAGGATCGTTAATCCCGACTCTTGAGCCGCAGCGAAATTCCCTTTCAGCCTCGCTCTTAGGGCTGGCAGAGCATCGACAAAATAAATATTGCTGATGCCCCCAGGTAGATCCGAACGAAAGCTGGTGGCGACATCATAGGCGCGATCTCGTACTGACTCTCGCTCTGTTGGAGTCAATAAATTGAGAAAGTTGACTACGAAAATCACCCTAGTAATGCCTCTGTCTTGTAACCAGTGAGTTAAATGCTCTCTTTCTTCTAGAGTCATCAATTTACGGGCATCTAAAATATGAAGCACCAAATCGGCGCTGAGTAACCGTTCCTTTACCAGATTGTTCTGTGCCTCGCGATCGTTTGTCCCAGGCAGGTCTAATAATTCTACTCCCGTTTGTAGCCAGGGATGAGGATAAGTGATTCTAACTTCTACCACCTCTTCTGGCATCTGTCCCTCTTGATCTAAAACAGTATATTGATTCAGAATCTCAGTTCCAGGCTGTTTAATCGTTTTCCCATCCTGAAACACCACCTCGGTAGTTAGGACTGAACCGTAGCCGACGATAATTCCTGCCCCAGTTGTGGGGATAAGATCAATAGGCAAAGTTTTGCCACCTAGTAATGCGTTTAATAGGGTAGATTTTCCTTGATTAAATGGGGCAAATACAGCTAAACGATACGCAGGATGCTCTAGATAGTTACATACAGCCACAACGTCTTGAAACAGCGGAGAATTTGCTGGTAATTCTAGACTGCCTAGTAAGCTGCGTAGGCAGTTTGCAAGATGATGGTAATCAGGCATTTTATAGTAATTCCAGTTTTAGAGTGTGAAGCCTATATTTTTGACCAGTTAATCCAAGCAGCTTATGGCTGCAATAGTGATCGCGGTTAAGTACTCGTACAAAATTAATTTCTTCATCGGGATTAGGGCAAGATAAAAGAGAAAGGGAACAAAGGACAATTGAATGTGTAATTTATTTCGTTTTGATACTTGATTTTCAATAAAAGTAAAACTTTTATATTCAGCATTTAGCCTGACAAATTACGGAGACTTTCTGATTATTATCATTAAAGAAGAGCCTAATAAGCAAAAAAAAGAATTGCCTAAGTTGAAGTTACGCAAAACAATGATTGAAAGTAAGCCAGTAGCAAAACCCAGTAGCGGTATAAAATGATATTTGCTTCTCATTGATAATTTACTCTTTCTCTCTAATCTTTGAGCCAAATGTCGATTTTAAGGTGGCATCTTTTGCAGGTAAACAATTATGAAATTGCCGCTTACTGCTGTTTTTAAGTCACTGCTGTTTCTAACAACCTATGCCAAAATCAGGAATAATATTACGCCCATCTTAGCCTGAAAATCAATCTTTTAGTCACCTCAGTAAATCAGCAAAGCAAGCTAACTAGGGGGGTTCGGCTCTCCTTAATGAGATAGTTTAGGTGCTGGATACATATTATCTAGAAGTTATCTAGAGAAAATTAATTATCTTTCAGTAATCTAAAATATGGTCAAAATAAAGCTCTTATTTTGATATTTATATGCCTATATAGTAATCTTTATGCTTAAAATTATCCTGATCATTATCAGCTCAACAATTTGTACAGTCAATCAAATTAATCCAGCGATCGCCAAATCTAAGAACGACATCGTCCTTACGCCAGAAAACAAGCTACTGCTTAATTCCCAGGTGTATGCTCAGAATCAGACAGTGCCGAGAGAGGGCGTTGTTCGAGATCGAGAACAGATTAGAAGACAGGAAAACTTGACTAAAATTCTGATTTTCGGCGGATTGGTTTCGATTATGGCGACGATCAGTTGGCAAATGTCTCGTCGCGATTCATCAGGAAAAACTATCTCTAGATTGGGCAAAGTAAGTAATAAAGCTCTGATTGATCGCGTTAGCCCTAAGTTACGTCGTCAGCTACTGCGCCTGATTAATGATCCCAAGACAGCAAATCGCTTACTAATGGGCATACATCAACACCATCGCGACCGCGATCCTGACTGGCTGGCAGAGAAGGTGATCTACGATTTACGTCGAGGAAGGTAGTTCCACTGTCAACTATCCTCCTAGAGAAATCAGCAGAACAAAAGAACAAAGCTACATGCCTAAGTCAATCTGAGCTATTCACCATTGAATCTGTTAGATTATGGTAAAAAGTATTTTTTTTTAGTTAGGCTGGAGTCATCCCAAAATT
Source organism: Cyanobacteria bacterium J06648_1 (assembly GCA_039817275.1). Taxonomy (GTDB): domain Bacteria; phylum Cyanobacteriota; class Cyanobacteriia; order Cyanobacteriales; family Xenococcaceae; genus Waterburya. The sequence continues at coordinate 18,422 of JBCBWB010000097.1, forward strand.
TCAGATTCAAATTTTATTTTACCCAGGCGGTAATTTGGATAGCTATAAATAAATAATATGGAAAATTGTCAAATTCAGCGGCAGGCAAAGCAAGACTCAAATTCTCCTCGTCGGCTTGATTCTCAGCCCCGAAAAACCAAAGCTATCATTGGTCGGCTAGCTGCGGGATGGCTAATTTTGCAAACCTGTTTCTTGGCAACCCCTGTCCTCGCTCAACAGCGTTCGAAAAACGAACTGAGCTACAGTGAATTTATTGAGAAACTAGAGTCTGATCAGGTTTCTAAGGTCGAGATCGACCAAACTACCAATAAAGCTAGCGTAGTGCTAAAAGACCAGCTTCCAGATACTGATGCTAGTGAAGTATTGCTGTTTGAGCGTAATCAGGATTTAATTCCCAAGATCCGCGCCCAGAATGTTGATTTTAGTATCAAGTCTTCCATTGATCACTCCACTACCGTGGGCATTTTGCTCAATCTGCTAATTATTATGGTGCTGTTGTCGGGGCTGATCATAATTTTACGTCGCTCGGCAAATGCTTCGGGACAAGCACTCAATTTTGGTCGCTCAAAAGCTAAATTTCAAATGGAGGCCAAGACAGGTATCCAGTTCGATGATGTAGCAGGGATTGAGGAGGCAAAAGAAGAATTACAAGAGGTTGTTACTTTCCTCAAAGAGCCAGAAAGGTTTACGGCAATAGGAGCCAAGATTCCTCGTGGCGTGCTGTTAGTAGGACCTCCAGGAACGGGCAAAACTCTACTTGCCAAGGCAATTTCTGGCGAGGCAGGAGTGCCATTTTTTAGCATTTCTGGTTCAGAATTTGTGGAAATGTTTGTCGGTGTGGGTGCATCCCGCGTCCGCGACCTATTTAAAAAAGCCAAAGAAAATGCGCCTTGTTTGGTGTTTATTGATGAGATTGATGCCGTAGGACGTCAGCGAGGCACAGGTATTGGTGGTGGTAATGATGAGCGTGAGCAGACTCTCAATCAGCTCTTAACCGAGATGGATGGTTTTGAGGGCAATAGCGGCATTATTGTGATTGCGGCAACTAACCGCCCCGATGTTTTAGACAAAGCCTTGATGCGTCCTGGTCGTTTTGATCGCCAGGTAATTGTAGACTATCCCGATTTACAGGGTAGATTGGGTATTCTCGAAGTTCATGCCCGTGGCAAAAAGATTTCTCCCGAAGTTTCTCTAGAAGCGATCGCTCGCCGCACCCCAGGGTTCAGCGGTGCAGATTTAGCTAACCTGCTCAACGAGGCGGCAATTCTCACTGCCAGAAGGCACAAAGACGCTGTGACCATGCTCGAAGTGAACGATGCCGTAGACCGTATTGTCGCAGGGATGGAAGGTGTCCCGCTGGTAGATAGTAAGTCCAAAAGACTGATTGCTTATCATGAAGTTGGTCATGCGATAGTCGCCACCATGGTTCCTGGACATGATCCAGTCGAGAAAGTTACTCTAATTCCTCGCGGTGGTGCGGGCGGTTTAACCTGGTTTACTCCTGACGAAGAAATTGGCTTAGAAAGTAAGAGCAAAATTCTGGCTAAAATTACGGCTACCTTGGGTGGCAGAGCCGCAGAGGAAGAGGTTTTCGGGGTAGACGAAGTTACCCAAGGAGCGAGCCAAGATATTCAGATGGTGACTTCTCTGGCGCGACAAATGGTAACAAAATTTGGCATGTCAGACCTAGGGGCGCTGGCTTTAGAAGGTCAGGATCAGCCTGTCTTCTTGGGGGGCGATTCAGGGTCTCGCAACGAGTACTCCGAAGAAGTGGCCTCCC
>JBCBWB010000098.1:0-20114 GCA_039817275.1 Cyanobacteria bacterium J06648_1
GCTCCGCTTCGCTCCACGTCCGCGAAACAGTACCTTCACATACAGGCTCGATCTCAAACAACTTAGACCATAGCTTGCCTGTAACAAACAGCCGCTCGGACTCCGCATCGTAGGCAATGCCGTTTAAGACTGCATCCTGCTTGGGAGTAGGAACAGGGTCGATGATGCCTGTAAGGTCGATCCAGCCCAGCACGTTGCCAGTTTCTGGGTCGATGCGCGCAATGCGATCGCTCAACCAAACATTAGCCCAAATTTCCCCGTTGATGAATTCTAGTTCGTTCAATTTATCAACAGGGCGCTGCTCGTCTGTTACCTGAATTTGCTTCACCTCTTCATATGTATCGGGGTCAAGAAAATATAGTATGTCTGAGCCATCGCTCAAAATCAATTCTTGCTTATTATGAGTCAGTCCCCAACCCTGGGTAGGATAAGTAAAAGTCTGTATCTCTTCTAGGGTTTCGCGATCGTATACTATCCCCTTGTTTGACACCCAGGTAAGCTGAATTAGGCGGTCTTCCCAGAGAGTTAATCCTTCGCCAAAATAGCGATCGTCTAGCTTTTCCTTCTGTAACACCTTGCCTGTTTCTAGATCGACTTTTCTTAAAGTTGATTGCCCCCGTAGCCCAGTACTCTCATATAGCTCGCCGTCATCAAAGATTAAGCCTTGAGTAAAGGCTTTGGGGTCATGGGGGTAAGTTGCTACTATTTCGTAGCTGCAAACATTTGTTTTCTCCCCCGCCAGGGTTGTAGGAGACTGACCAACCTTCTGACAGCCAAACAGAGTTATGACTATGGTTAAGCACAAAAGATTTTTCTGGATCATTAAATTATATTTTTCAACTAGTATCGTTTGACGTTCTTGTTTTTTTACCAGAAGTCTTGTTGTTGGCTCAAACCATAATTTTAGGTTTGGTCGTCCAGATTGCTGCCTCCAGAAAGAAATTTATCACTGCGTTCTTGCCTGGAAAGATCTCCTTTCAGACTCAGAACTATCTATAACTTTCTGCTGATCTGAAACTAGTTTTTTGAATGTTTCTTGCACAAGCTTTAGTGCTTCTATTAAAAGCAGCGATTCACCTTCGTAATCATGTTTGATTTTGACCACCGCTTCATCGGCTTGACTCGATGTCATGATTGCAATTCGGCGATCGCCTTAATTAACTTGACTCATAATTCTGGTTTCCTCCGCTCTTGTAATTGAAAATTTGCCTGCCATAGCACCCAGGCTATTTCTGGCTCACCATTATTTACAGGCAGATAGAAGAACCCCACAGTTATACCATTTTTGTTAACGGCAATAGGTTTATCTGAATTAACATACTTTGAAAGCTTGGCTTTGAGATTACGAATGCCAATTTTTTCGACCGCTAACATTGATTTTACAACTACAGTGTAACTACATTTAGTTTAGCATTTGCACTTAGTATCAACTAATTCCTAAAAGCGATCGCAACATTGAATTTACTGACTGCTGGGCTTTGGCGAGAGGTTGCTGACGACCGAGAAATACGCGGGCGCAGTTGCGTCCTGGCATGCCTGAGATCGAACCTCCTGGATGAGTTCCCGCTCCTGTTAAATAGAGGTTCTTGATCGGAGTGGTATAGTTGGCTATTTCTGGCAGAGGACGTAAAAAGATCATTTGATCTAGGGTCATGTCGAGATGGTAGTAGTTGCCCTTATACGAGCCAAGTCTTTCTCCCAATTCCGCTGGGCTTTCTACCCGTCGGGCAATAATGGAATCTTGGAGGTTGGGGGCGTATTCTCCTAGCTTTTTCAGCACGTTGTCCGCAGTCTGATTTTTCAGTTCCTCTGTCCAGCCTGTACCGTTTAATCCCGTACCTTCTTTCCCTGCAATTTGATAGGGTGCAAAAAATTCAATCCAGAGTGTGTGTTTCCCTTCAGGGGCTAGTGTCGGATCGAGGACGCTGGGTATATCGAGATACATCGAAGGATTGTCATCGGGGATTTGACCCATAGTTGCGAGGGAGTGAGCCTGTTCGACATGAGCGACAGAATCGGCAATCAGAACTGTCCCAATCAGGTGTGATTGGCTCTCGGTTTCTAGCGCCGTAAACCGAGGCGCTTCGGATAAGGCACAGTCAATTTTGAGAATGGTTTCGTTATTATTGGTGATGCGGCGATCAACTTTCTCTCGCAAATTCGGTTCAACGGCATCGGTAGGAATTAACTGAAGAAACAGCCGACGCACATCGATATTAGAAATTACGGCACGGTTAGCCCGATATTCTTTGCCTCCTGCCACCCGAACTCCTACCGCCCGACGATCTTCGACGATTACTTCCTTGACCATTTGTTCCGTGAGAATCTTGCCTCCCTTAGCGGTAACTAACTTGACTAATGCTTGGGTTAAGGCTCCTGTCCCCCCCTTTGGTCGAGCCATACCAGGATGGTGGCGCATTGCCAGCATCATCAATCCTGCGGTAATGCCCTTTTGGGAGGGGGGCGCACCGATTTCTGCTGCTAATCTAGCCAGGGGTGCTTTGACAATTTCGGTATCAAAATACTCGTTGAGTAAGTCTTCGGGGGCGGTAATCATGGTGCGGATAAAGTTGAGAGCTTTATCTTTAGAACCTGCGATCGCCAGAACATCAGCCAGATTTTTGCCTTTATAGCCCTGGGCAATACCTAAAATGGACTGGGGTGGGGCATTGAAAAAGGGAGCGATCGCACTCATTAGCTGCGACCAGTAGGTAATAAACTCGCCATACTTTGCCGCATCGCGTTCACTGTAGCGGGCAATTTCTGCTTGAGTCTGTTCGAGCGATCGATGCGCCAGAAAATACTTGCCGTCTGGGTGAGGGCAAAAGGTATGAGGATCGCAGGTTAAGTATTCTAAGCCGTATTTATGTAGCTCTAATTCGGCGATGATCGGACCAAGAAAAATAAACTCGTGGTCGATCGCACAAAGATTGAACTTAAACCCAGGCGCTTCTTGGGGTATTGCCTCTTCTGTCGTGGCGGCGCCTCCAGGCACAGGGCGTTTTTCGAGTAGCAGGACGCTATAGCCAGCATTTAATAGATAGGCGGCACAGACTAAGCCGTTGTGACCTGCGCCAATTACGATCGCATCATATGCTTCCATTAATTATTTTTATTCCCTAGTTTAGTAATTCTGATTAAAATCAAAGCCAGATCTTAAGTTGAGAATAGCAAAATTAAGTAGCATGAGGAATAACGAATAACAAAGGTTGATCAATCGATTTTTTTTTACTTTATGGTGGCGTTAGAGAAAAACAAAGACCAACAAAACTGTCTAACTTATGCTGGTGCTTACTGATCTTCAATACTGAAGACAAAATAATTACTAATGTAATCTCCACTGTAAAGTATTAGCAAAGACCAGAGCTACGGCTAAGTATTGGCGTACAGTATTAATAGATATACAGCTTTAGTTCTTAAGTCAGTATGGCTTTGGTTCGGAGCTTTTGCTCCGTTGTGAATATTTTGCGTCAATGTCACCAAAGGAAAAAGCGATCGCAACTAGAGATTTGTTTTTTTTGCAAATAAATCTGTAAAGCTATCTGTCATTCATTTTGCTATACTAATTACTACTTTAATTTTTAATAATTATTTAATTATATGAATTCTGTCGTGCAAATAATTGAACCTGAAGGTATTTTAGACGGCACAAAAACTGCTGAATTTCAGCATCAGATAGAACAAAGTGTTGAAAGTGGAGTACATACTATATTAGTTGATTTCCACAGAGTCACTTTTATGGATAGTTCGGGGCTTGGTGCTTTAGTTAAAGCTTTGAAAACAGTTAATGCAGCAGATGTTAAGTTCTTTTTATGTTCGGTTAATGAGCAAATCAGCATGCTATTTGAATTAACCAGCATGGATAATTATTTTACTATTTTGAGCGATCGCGCTGAGTTTACTGAGCAGCTAAAAAGTTAGAGTAAATAAATTAGAGTAAATACTTCCCTCTACGGTATGATAGCGGACCGATGTTAGCTGACTGCATTACTATACTGCTGGTATAGATCCTCTATTTTCGCAGCTGCTTGGGCAATCTCTGATTTTAGCTGCTCTAGTCTCTCAATTTCTGTACCTCGATCTATCTCTACGGTTTGTTTCTGTTCTACTAGGTTATCCAATTCTGCCTTACGGGATTGAATATCCTGCTCCATTCTGATGCTGATTTCCGCTTCATAGGTAGCAAAGCAGTCGGCGATCGCCTGAGATACCTTGGGAGCCTGTTCCTTAGCTATTTGGGGTAGATGTTTGACTAGCTCTTTGCGGGCAACCTTGACTAATTCTTTGCGAGCCTGGTCTGCCTGAAATACGCCAATCCCCAGACCAAGTAGGGCAATACCAATCGGACCTAAAGCCAGTCCAGTGATAGCGGTAATTGCTGTCCCCACGCCATAAACGGTGACAAAGTTGAGCATGATGTTTTTCCAGTCAAATCCTGCTCCTGCCATGGCGACTCCCGCTAAGTTGCCTCTCGCCAAGGAAAAGATTCCTGCGGCCCATTTTGCCCAGGAGGGGGAATTATCTTCCTGATGGGAGCTAAAACGAGGAATTGCTTGTCCTGTCAGCTTTTCCGTAATTTTATTGGTGACGTTAGTGTAGTTGCCGCCATAGATGGTTGCAATTTGCGACAGTTGGGCAAAAGCCGACTCCATCTCTTTTTCTGCCCCCCGACTCCATTCGGCTAGCTTATCGTTGATATATTGCTCAAAAGCCTTCCTAAGCTGCTGTTCAAACACTTCTCGCTTCCCTGAAGACAGAAAATCCAAAAAGTTGAGACTAGGCTGATAGCGAATAAAGTCTGTCTCAAAAGTGTTGCCCAGGTCGAGGACAAACTGACTAAAAGAATTAGCGATCGCCGCTGATTTTTGCTCACTGATGCGCGTAATTTCCTGTTTAAAATCGCCACAGATTTCGTTGAGTAACTCAAACTCTGGCGCAACCGAGGCAATCTTTTCCTTTAGCTCGTCGATATCGGATTCGAGCAGGGGAATACGACGATTTACGGCTTCTCTAACATGAGCATTGGTCTGCTGAGATAGTACTTTTGCCTGACGCAATTCGGCGATCGCTCTTTCTTGAGTTAAGAAGGTTTTTAATGCTCCCATAAAGGCAGGAAATCCTGTCCCAGCCAAACTATCATTTTCATTCTTTAGTCGTTTCCGCAACGCCATTAGAGAGCAGACAGGAAAAACTCGCTCGTTATAGAGATCTTGCTCTTCGGTCTGACAGTATTCAGCCAGATTAGCCTTAAAGACCCGCTGAAGTTTTGCTTCTGCCTCGGCTAATTCTTCAGGATCATCTGGATCAAGCAGACTATCTTTAACTTGATCCCAAGCATTGATGAGGAAGAAGATTGTCACTCCGCGATCTTTGAGATAGTTTTCTAAATAGCGACGCTCTCCTAGGGTACAGGGTTGGGTTGCCCGCATGACAAATAGAATGGCATGGCAATTGTTAATGTAGCCCAAAGACAATTCGTTGCGAGCTTCTGTATCATTCAAGCCAGGACTATCAACGATTTCAATTCCTTTCTCTAGTAGAGCCAAAGGATATTCAACAACGGCATGGCTGACATTAGGAAAAGCAAGCACTTTCTCTTGCTCTAGACGTTTAGCTTCGGCAGGATCAATCGTGTAACGAGTTTTGAAAGATTTAAAATCGATTACTTCGGCTTCTGTATCGTCGTTAAAATAAATCGTCACTTTCTTATCTAAGCCATAGCGCAGTATCGTTAAAATTGCCGTACAGGGATTAACGTCACTGGGTAGAATATTCTCGCCGATCAGGGCATTAAGAAAAGTACTCTTACCACGCTTCATGTCTCCCAACACTAACAGCCGAAAGACTCCTTCTCTGAGATTAGTGCTGGCAATCTTAATATCTTCAATATCCTGCTCTAGTTCTAGCTTGCCTGACTGCTGTTGATTGATCTTTTCTGCTTCGACGAGAGAATGAACAATAACTGCCATGGAGTCAGCGATCTCAGCTCTTACCTGAGCTACTTTACCTAGATCTTGAAGAAAATTTTGCGGATCAGTCTGCATGGGAGTATCAATCAAGTATGTAATTATGCTAACAATTGCAATTTAAGAATAGCGATGACGCAGTTACTGCTGCTCTAAACGTTTAGGCTATAGAGTTGGCTTGCTTATAATATAATTCCCAAAATTAGACTCTTTTATCTATTGCCAGAATAAATAAATTTGCTGTTTTAAAGCAGTACAAAATACTGCTTTAATTATTGCAGGCAGTTTACTCTAGCCAGAATCCTGGTCAATCTTGAGTACATATTGATATCACCTGATATTTTTGATTATTAGCTCCAGAAAAATTAATTCATTCTTTATTTTAGCTATCTAGATAAAAAAGCGAAAAATGTCTAGAGAGAAAATACAAGAAACAACTTTATTTAACAGCTTGTGAAGCTAGTAATGTATCTGCTCCAAGCTTTAGTCTAACTCTGTTAATTGTATATTGAAAATCTACGAAGCATCCCCTGTATAGAACGGGAGAGATAACTAAAAATAAATTTAGGCAAATAACTTAGTTTTAATTTATATTAAGCAAATCAAACAATATTTAATATTGCAGTTGTTAAATAGAATTTTATTGTATTAGATGCTCAAGAAAAATATTGGCAAAAATCTATTAGTATGAGCAACAATCAGTGAGAAAAAACAAGTTATGTTTCCTATAGTTAATTAGAGGATAGATCTAAACTAGTACCTAAAACCAACGAGTGTTTGAATAGTTTTCTTGTAATGTTTAGAATCGATCATTATTAGTATCTCTTGTAGTACATTGCCCAATTTATGCAGAACTTACCACAAGTCTCATCGCAATTAGGTCAGCAACAACAAAATATTGCACCAAAAATTAAGACCGAGCGAATTTTTTTGATTGCGGAAACAGGGCAGTTAACAAAATTAATTGGTCTCAAATTAAAGCAGGAAGGCTACCAGGTAGAAATATTTTATGATGGTATTTCCGCCGCGATCGCGATTCATCAGCGAGAGCCTAACTTGGTCATCTTGGACTGGAATGCCTGTTCTTTTTCCAATTTCAATACCTATTACTGTTTACGCTCTACCAACAATTATGTTCCTGTCATTGCTTTAACAGAGGAGCAAAGTGCCGCTAGTCGGATTGAAATTCTCAATGCGGGAGCTGATTATTGTCTGTCGCAACCCTTTTCAATTCCCGAATTCTTAGCAATTGTTCATGCTCGTCTGCGGCAAAATCGCCAGGAAAAATCACCTGTCTTGCTGTTTGAGGATCTAGAGCTAAACACTCTTTCTCGTCAGGTTTTTCGCGGTAGTCGCCCAATCACCCTAACTGCTAAAGAATTTAATCTGCTGGAATATTTAATGCTCCATCCTCTCCAGGTTTTGACACGAGTGCAGATCATTGAGTCGATCTGGGGCTTCGATTTTATGGGAGACTCTAATATTATCGAGGTTTATATCCGCTATCTGCGGATTAAACTTGAGGCTCAAGGGGAAAAACGCCTGATCTATACGGTTCGGAGTGTTGGCTATGTATTGCGATCGGGTTAGAGAGAAAGATAACAACACCACTATTATTAACTGACATGGGAATAACATTTGCAGATGACTCAAGCTATGGCATCCGAAGTAGGGAAATGGTGGGAAACTGGAGTTATCTATCAGATCTATCCTTTAACTTTTGCCGATGGCAATGGTGATGGAAATGGCGATCTACAGGGCATTATTCAGAGATTAGATTATCTTAATAGCGATGTTCTAGACTGTTCTACCTCTTTGGGTATTGATGCAATTTGGCTATCGCCAATCAATGACTCACCCATGTTTGACAATGGGTATGACGTTAGTAACTACTATGATATTTGTCCGATCTTTGGCACTCTAGAAGACTTTAAAATTCTCTTGGCAGAATGTCATCAGCGTCAGATCAGAGTAATTTTAGATTTAGTGGTCAACCATACCAGCGATCGCCACGAATGGTTTGAGGAGTCTCGGGCGAGTAAAGACAATCCGAAAAGCGACTGGTATCATTGGCAGGATGCCAATCCTGACGGCTCTGTGCCCAATAACTGGCTTTCCTATTTTGGGGGTACAGCCTGGACCTATTGTGCCGAACGAGAGCAATATTACTATCATGCTTTTAATCAGAATCAGCCAGATTTAAACTGGAATAATTTGGAAGTCAGACAGGCGGTTTATGATATTATCCGTTTTTGGCTAGATCTGGGGGTAGATGGCTTTAGGCTAGATGCCTCTAGCGTTTATAGCAAGGACAAATACTATCGCTACAATCCCGTCAAGTTTGGCACTACCGATAAAAATAGTTATAACAATCAAGATCATCTCTACGATAAAAATCTGCCAGAAAACCATCAAATCATTCGTGAAATACGTAAAGTAGTCGATGACTACGAAGACAGAGTCCTGATTGGTGAGACGTTTATCGACAGTCCTCTTTATGATTCGACTATCTTTTATGGGGTTGATCATGACGAGCTGCATTTGCCCTTTAATTTTGAATTTACCTTTAGTCCCTGGTATCCAGGTTATCTCCAGCGAGAAATTGAGAAAAAAGAGTTAATTACCCCCGCTAATGCCTGTCCTACCTACTTTTTAGATAACCACGATATCCCTCGTCACTTATCACGCTGGATCGAATGTAGCCTCTGTACCAATCCTCAAGCGATCGCTCAGGCCGCCGCCACAATTTTGCTAACGGTGCGGGGAACGCCAGTACTATATTACGGGCAGGAAATCGGCATGGTGGACTATCTAGACATTCCGCCAGAAAAGACCAGAGATTTGGCGATCATCCAAGGTGAAGATGGGGAGTTGCCTCCTGCTCGGGATGGCTCAAGAACACCGATGCAGTGGGACGACTCAGTAAATGCGGGGTTCAGCTTTGGTAAAGAGGTTGAGCCTTATTTACCCGTCAACGAAAATTATTTAGAAGTAAACGTGGCGCAAGAATTAGCGGCGCCCGACTCGATTTTGAACTTTTACATTCGCCTAATTAAAATCAGAAAACAGAGCGAGGCTTTGCTCAAGGGAAAATGGCGAACTCTAATCAACTATCCTTACGAACACCTGGCATATGTGCGGGAAACCGAGGCAGAAAAGGTACTGGTAATAATCAATTTTGCTTATGAAAAACCGTTAACAGTAGATAAATATATCGAGCCTGAAGCCTGGCAGATCCTAATCTCCAACGTTCGAGACTCAGGCAAAATTATCGCTCTGCCCAAAACCTTAGAAGCCTTTGAAATTACAGTTTTGCAGAGAAGGAGAACCGACAAACAGTAATCTTTCGCAGGACAATGTTCATTTTAGACTATTGATTTGATTCCACCGATTCAAAATAGCGACAGTCATGACAAGGACCCTCAGGATTTACGGCACAGCGCATGATCTCGGAGCGAGCGTTAAAACGGCAGTCAGCGTTGCCAATAATATGGCGATCGCCAATTAGAGTAGTTTCCTCTGGTCGCTGGGATTCTTGAACATGAAGAGTTGCTCGATCAAAACGATAGCCACCTACGCGATATTGATAAAAATGGTGGCGTTCGAGAATAGCGTAGGTTTTTCCCTCAAAATCCAGATAGTTACCTGGCTGCAAACGGCGGTCTAAGCTAAGCCTAGCAATACGCTGGCGAGCCGGAGTCAGGATAATGTCTGTCGGTAAGAGATTTTTCTTGATCGGCATGAATACTGAATTAAATCTGAGTTTAGGCTCAGGAATAGGAAGTGGTTAAACAGCTGCATGGCTACCGTAACGGCTGGCACGCTCGGTTGATCGTAGCAGGTAAGCTGATCAATCCAATCTAAAAAGCCAATTATCAACCTAGACTTTGTCTAATTGCGAGCTGTAGTAGTAGCTATTTTAGCTTGCTGATCTCAACCTGAGCAGCATTTTTGGGAACCATAGGCTTAATACTGCTGCGTTTTTGGGTGGGGTCATGGAGCAATTAATTATTAAAGCCTTGAAGAGTGCTTGTGGCAATCGAAATATCAAATTTCAGATCATTATTCAAGATGAGCAACTTCATGTTTATGCCAACCACCGACAAAATTACCAGCCAGATCCAGTTGTTTTGCAGTCAAACGTTGCAGCGGCGATCGCCTCATTGGCTTTGTCAGAAATCAGCAGTGTCTGGCTCTATGGTCGCCCCCTGGGTCAAATTGAACCAAGCTGGCAAACTCTGGTCGAACTGCCGACTCAAGGACGCAATCAGGCTCAGGACACCCACGGCAGAATAGAAAATCTTGACTATTTGGATTCGGAAATTGAAATTGAAGGCATAGACGATCTAGATTTTCCTTCATGTATTACCGAAGATACGGGACTGCAACAAGAGACAGGTATAGCTCAGCAGAATCTGTTGCCAGAATCAGAGATTGAGATTATTACCGAAGCTCTCACTAATGAGCCTGAGTTAGGCAAAAATTTTAGCAATTTTACCGATTTTGTCGGCTTTGACTCAGAAGATAGTATTGGCGATACGGGACTGCTTCAAGATACGGGATTGTTTCACGGCAGTCCTCTTAAAGAAACTGAGATTGGTACTTTTGCAGCTTCCCCAGCTGATTTAGATGCTGACTCGGATTCAGAATTAGAACCCAATAGTTTAATTCAATACTGCTTTGTCACTAATCGGCAACTGCTGAGCGATCAAGTAGATTCTCCTGGCAAAGACATCATGCGGATGGTGAAATTTGTACATCATCTATCGGCAAGCGATCGCCACGAGCTATTATCTCTTCTTGACCGCTATTTTCGCGAGGGGATAACTCCAGGACTAGATGCAACCCTACCTGCTATCCAAAACTGGGTAGGGCAAATTAAATCTCTGGGCGAAGAGGATCAGCGTTTGTTTTTTATCTGGCTTAGTCGCTATTGCTTTAACCCAGCCCCAACCCTTGAGGAGTTTAAGACGATTGCGGCTCAAGCAGCAGCTGAACAAAATTCTAAAAAGTCGAAGAGTTCTACCGAGTATAGCTTTGTGACCCAGAACAATCAGATCCAGCCACTCCAACCAGAAGCTTTGGAGTTAAATGAGCCAAAATTCCAGCTACCTTCTTTCATCAGCAGGATATTGCTGCCTGGAATTTGGACCATAGCAACTCTGATTTTGCTTGGACTAGGAATCATTAGTCACAACTCCCAGATTACGATTGGCTCGGATCAAGTACCTGCAATCTGTCAGAATGCCAGCGGCGCGGCTGAGTACTGTCGTCTAGCGGTCAATTTAGCGGGAGCAAAAACTATTTCTCAGACACCTGCTAGCCTATTTCCCCTAACTGAAGTTACCGAGACAGTGGCAAACTATGGCTGTAGTCGCTATGCCAATCTCAAGGCGGGTATCGACATCGACAAGATTGCGCCAGAAACTAGTCCTGTAATTGCTATTCAGGGAGAAAAGATTTTTCCTCATATTTATGTGATTACCGCCCAGCAGAAAAAAATGCAGCAGCCAGGCAACGTTAGGGTGGGCTGCGTTTACACTATAGGACAAGGGCAGCGATCGCCCAAAAAACTAGCGGCGGCTATTATTCCGACCGACTGGCCGAGCAAACACTATCAGCAAGAGAAGAGAATCGGCAAAAATCTTGCCTTTGGTATTTATGCCAACCCGATCAGTCTGGGTTTACATACCATTTTTGCCGCTTTAGGAATTGCGATCGCTTCTTGGTTGAATCTTGGTCTACAAATCGAACGGACTCGTACCGTCTATCTAGTAGCCTTGACCTTAGGTATGGTGCAGTTAGTTGTGGCTTCCGTGTCATTCTTAGGATTGTTAGAAGCGATTGTCCTACCGATGCTAACTATTTTGGCAGCCAGCTTTTTGCTCAGAGATTTTCATCTAAATTGGCAGCGAGGTTATCCTTCCGTGGCGATTAGCGTCTTAGTTATAATTGCTGTACAGTCTTTACTCTATAGTTTTTGCTTGAGTTTAATCGGTAGCTTAGTTTGAAAATGAATTTATCGATGCCTTAATTATCGATGTCTCATTTATTGATTAATACTTAACCCTAGGATCAAGCAGAACATAAACCAGGTCGGCAAGCAGATTAAATAGCACAATTAAGATGGCATAGATAAAGGTAATTGCCATAACCACAGGAGTATCGCTTCGATAGATCGAATCAATTAGTAATGCACCGATACCAGGGACGCGGAAAACCTGCTCCGTAACTAAGGCTCCTGTAAAAATTGCGGGAATGTCTAGGGCGATCAAAGTTACGACAGGAATTAAGGCATTACGCAGAACATGCTTGTTAATCACCCTAAATTTACTCAAACCTTTAGAGCGGGCTGTTCTCACATATTCCTGGGGCAACTCGTCCAAAACCGCCGAGCGAATAAAGCGCATCAGAATTGCCGACTGATAGAGCGCCAAAACCGAGATGGGCATGATCGACTGTCGTACCTGAACTAGCAAGCTTTGCCAGTCTGTTACTTGCAGGGTGCTATTAAAGATAAAGGGAAACCAGCCAAGCTGAACGCTAAAAATAATAATAAAGAGTAAACCCGTGAAGAAGGGAGGGGTAGAAAATCCCAGCAAGGCGATCGTCGTGACGATGCGATCGGTTAAAGAATAACGTTTGAGAGCGGAAATGATTCCTAGGGGAAAGGCGATCGCTAAAGCTAAGAGATAGGCTGTACCGACAATCATGAAGGTAGTCGGTAAACGCTGCCACAACAGTTCGGCTACAGGACTTCTGCTATTAAATGAATAGCCCATATCGCCCCTAATAAATGAGCTAAACCACTTAATATAGCGGATATGAGTCGGCTGGTCTAAACCCAACGACTGGCGAATATTTTCCCGTACCTCTGGGGTAATGGCTGGATTAGAAGCAAACTCACCCAAAGGATCTCCTGGAGCGATCGCCAAAATAGTAAAGATAATTAGGCTAATGGCTATCAGAGTAGGTATAGCTATCAATAATCTTTTAATAAAATACTGACCCATGAATCACCAATCGAGCTGAATTAAAAACTATCCTACCCAAAAAAAAGGACACGGCAGTCTTTACCATATCCCATAGAATTATTATTGCTTGCTAAAATGCTTGTAAATAAGTCTTAGAGCTTATAATACTAAATGCTTTAAACAGCTGACTTGGACAAACGATAGTCTTCAACACTTTGATAGTTGGTACTTTTACCTTCGTATAGATGGCAGTCTTTGGTTACCTTTTGAATCAAATCCCAGTTAAAAGTACAGTCGGGATAAAGATATTCGCCCCAGTTTTCAGCTAGGCTAGCGTGAGCCAGACGTAGATTATACCAAGGTATAGCGGTAGTTAGATGATGAGGAATATGGACGTTGATATCGTGGCATAAAAACTCAACCCACCAAGGATATTTGCAGTTTACCGTCCCCGACAATTGAGCGCGAGCCTCATTCCATTCACCTTCTGGCTTAAAAGGAATCTCGGGCATGGTGTGGTGAAACATGGTGAAGGTACTCATCCAAAAATGGTATACCAACCAGGGCATCAGCCAAAATTTGAATAAACCTGCAAAACCAGTGGTAACAAATAAAGTGCCGTAAATCAAACCGCCGCCGATAACCACTAGCAAAACGGAAAAGCGAACCTGTTCTCTCTGCTTGCCCTCAAAGTTACTCCAGGTAAAGTGAAGTTTAGCCCAATGAGCGATCGAGCCAAATCCCCAAAACCAGCCACGCATACGACGATAAAGCCAGCGCAGAACTGGGGAGGCATTGTCATATGTTTCGGGTGTGAAAGGCGACCAGGCATTATCTACATCTAGCTTGTT
This sequence comes from Cyanobacteria bacterium J06648_1, assembly GCA_039817275.1. Classification (GTDB taxonomy): domain Bacteria; phylum Cyanobacteriota; class Cyanobacteriia; order Cyanobacteriales; family Xenococcaceae; genus Waterburya. Next base: position 13,792 of record JBCBWB010000098.1, read on the forward strand.
GGTGTGCCGATGATGATGATTGTGCAACAGTCGCCAGGCATGATAAGGATAAATAATTAGCAGGGTCATAGCGTGTCCCACCAGATCATTGACCCAGATCCGATTTGAGAAAGAGCGATGACCACAATCGTGAGCAATGACAAAAAAGCCCTGTAAACTTGTACCCAAAAAGATCCAGGCAACAGGCAAAAGATACCACGGGGAGACCGCAACAGTCCAGTAAGCGGCGGCAACGCAGATAACGTTAATTACCAGCTTTGTCCATGCTTTGCGGGGATTTTTGACAAATACTTCTTTTGGTAGGGTGCTAATAATGTCTCGAAGCTTTACGTCGTCAGCCAACTGTGGAGATGAGGAAGATTCTGAACTTTGAGGAAATACTGCTGTCATAAAACTTGTTGGACGGTTTAAATATTATTTATTTGGGACTCAGATCGGACATTATCCAACATTGCCCAATAAATTGTCGTTAAAGAGCGCATTACTTATGTACGCAAAAACCCGATCGCCTGTGAAATTAATTACAGAGACGAGTAATTAGCTGATTTTCGGCAGCAGCAGTAATCTAATCCGCAACTGTCTCAAAAATTCTAAGAATATAGGCTTTTATTTTACAATCCTTAATACTTATATCATAATTGCGACAACTATCAAGCTTGAATTCTCGTGAATCAGCAGTAATAATGCTTAAGCTTTTTCGGTTTTGCTCTAGCTATCCCACTAGCAAATTCTCTTCTGGGTAATTGAGAGTGCTTGGTCGCGGGTCGCCAATTAAGGCGGCAATGAGGATGAGAATACTAACCCGACCGACATACATAGCGAAGACGAGAATAAACTTTGAGGAAACGGCAAAACTACTGGTAATACCCGTAGACAGCCCGACAGTGGCAAAAGCAGAAATGACTTCAAATAAAATCGGCAGCAGGTTTAAATCCCTCTCAATCGAAGCAATTAAGATTGTGACCAGCACAATTGAAGTGGCTGTACCAAAGACTACGGCTACCGCTTTGAGAATCAGAGTGCTAGGAACTTCTCTTTGGTAAAGAATTACCTCATCCTTACCTCGTAAAACAGATTTAGTACTGTTGTAAAGAACTCGAAACGTAGTGGTCTTAATCCCGCCTCCAGTACCGCTAGGACTAGCACCAATAAACATGAAGCCCATGGTGATAAATAGACCAGCAATAGTCATCTCGCCCAAATCTATGCTGTTGAAACCAGCAGTTCTCGTACTCATTGAATGAAACCAGGCGGCGAGAAACTTATCTTTAAAACTAAAGGGTTCTAGAGTTGCTGAATTATGTAGTTCGGTCAGAAAAAAAGCTACTGTGCCCACAATTAGCAAGATTATCGTCGTGCTAACAACTACCTTAAAGTTGAGTGAAAAGCAGAATCGCTCTGATTTGCCTTTGATCTTGCTGCGAGTCCAGAGATACATTTCAATAATGACCTGATAGCCAATACCGCCAAAAATCACTAGAGCAGGGATAATTAGGTTGATGTTCCAGCTATCGCGATAGCCAACCAAACTGTCAGAAAAAAGACTAAAGCCAGCATTATTCCAGGCGCTGATGCTATGAAAAATGGCGAACCAAAGTCCCTTAGACCAGCCAAACTGCGGTACAAAAGTAATTAAGAGTAAAAAGATGCCTGTGATTTCAAAAATGGCGGTAGTAGCAATAATTGAGCGCACGAGGTTATTACTGCCCTGTAAAAAAGGGCGATCAAAAGATTCTCGAATCGCAAATTTTTGTCTGAGGTCAAACTTTCTGCCCAATAGCAGGATCAAAAAAGTGGTGGTCATCATATAGCCCAAACCGCCGACCTGAATTAAGAGCAGAATGATTAGCTGTCCTAAAAAAGAATAGTCGCTTCCCGTATCAATTACGGCTAAACCAGTGACACAAACCGCAGAAGTAGACGTGAACAGGGCAACGATAAAACTATTCCAAGTTCCCGAAGCCATCGCGAAAGGCATCATCAAGAGAATCGTGCCGATTACAATTAGAGCCAAAAACCCGATACAGATTGTACGAGCGATAGTCATAGCATAATAAGAAGTTACTAATTACAGATCGTGGATCGCAACACTGATGTTGGTCAATAGAGGATGACGATTAGCTGTTTAATCTAGCTAAATAGGATATCAGTTGGACTCAACTTTAGCCTTCTGGGTATCTAGCAAGGATTTAGTCAACTCCTGCCAAGCTGAAGAACTAGTCAGACTGCCAGCACTAAACTCAACTCCCCAGTTGCGGGCAAAATCAGCAAAGCTCTCAACCCAAGTAATTATAGTTTCAATACCCGAACTAGAACGATAATTCCAGGCTTGCCGAAGGTACTCAATCATTTCCGTCTGATGTCCCGTATGGTGAAGATACCAGGCAATCCAAACAAAAGTACCGTGGCGCACCGATTGCTCCATTAGGCGAACTGTAGGGGGTAAGTTAGGCTGAGCAAAAAAGTCATTGGTAACAGCTTCTAGAGAACGTGCCTGGGGTAAACCTTTATGCATAGCGCTAGATTCGTGCTGACGATAGCAAACGGTTATTTGTCTCAGCCAAGCAGTTTTACAGCCTTTCAAAGCAAGTTTAAGCACCAGATTAGTATCTTCTGCGGGGGGGAAACGAGCATCAAACCCACCCACATATTGCAGCCATTCGCGCCGAAACATCATGGCGCTGGGGAGAACGGGTTTCCAGCGTAGCCAGCCAGCCAAATCTAGTTCGGGTACTTGCTCCCAGGGACGCACATCTAGCAGCTTATTTCCCTGATGATCTACCCGTTGCCAACCGCTATGAATAATACCCGTGTCAGGACGCTTAGTTAGCATTTGCGCCTGAAGCGAGAGTTTACCTGGCAGAAAATAGTCATCCGCGTCCAGAAACGCGATGTAATCACCTTTAGCGATCGCAATTCCCTGATTTCGCGCCGCCGCAACCCCCTGATTTTCTTGTTTCACGTAGCGAATACGATCATCGTAGGGTTTTAGTACTGCTGCTGTACCATCCGTCGAACCATCATCAATGATTACAATTTCCTTCAGACAGTCTTCTTGTTGCAAGACGCTTTCAACTGCCTGGACAATATAGCGATCGCAATTATAGGCAGGGATAATAACGCTAACTTCGGGGGTGGCACTGATCATGGCAAGAAAAATTTCAATGGCGGATACATCTTAACCTGGCTGACTCGATGTTTTCCTGTTATTTTTCTGACCACCCCTTCTGAGGTCTAACTATTCCTAAACCCAGCCCAATCTTTTTTGGCGTTAGTGATCTAGCGTGTGACGTACAAAGTGCTTCAGTTCGTAGCTATCAGCCCTTAGCTCTTAGCTTTCATAAAATGTATATCAAGCAAATAAATCTAGTTTTCATACCTCAATTCACCAACGCCTCTTTTTTTGGCGCATAGACAAAAAGTTATTCAAGCTGCTCCAAAATATTCATCTGCCATAATTGTTTTTAGAGCCACTAAATTATCTACAGGAATGGTAAATTCTCGTTTCATTGCTTTGACTGACTTTGCATACCAGTCCAGATAATTATGTTCTAAATAATTATTCAAGCTAGGAGATTCTTCTAAAATACTTTTAATTTCCTCTCTGAAGTTAACTACTTCTCTTTCCCAACCACGTCGATTGTATTCTCGTTCGTTTTTCCAGTATTTAAGCTTGAGAATATGCTCGATCAGTCTTTTTGTATAACTGCGTAAAGCACGTTTCTCACTTGCTCCCATATCATTAATTTCATCAACGAGATTATCCCAATCCATATTTTCTAACTGCTGATTTTGAATTGCGTTGATAACTTCTTGTCGCCAGAGATTTAAATCTTGCTCGTAAAGCTCTTTTAATCGCATATCTGTTACGTCATTATGCCAATTTACACTAATTCTAACTCTGGCAATGCCTTGTAAATCGTCTCCAGCCAGTCAATCAAGTCCTCTAACTGTTTCTTCGGTTTCAAAACACCCAAACCTCTGACAACTACCTTATTCTTGGCATAGACAAAACGCGATCGCAAATGCTTGGGCAAATTTTCCGCCATCAGATTCCAGGCGGGTTCAGCCATGGGTGTTTCTAAAACGATGTTTTGCTGTCCTTCGGGCTTGATCCGCGAGAAGCCAATCGCCTTGGCTATCTGCTTGAGAGTCATGACCTGAATCAACTGCTGAGTGGCGGGCGGAATTGCCCCGTAGCGATCTTCCCATTCAGCAGCTATCTGTACGAGTTCTTTTTGGGAGGTGGCGGTAGCCAGGGCGCGATAGGCATCCATTTTTTGTTCGGGATCGGCGATGTAGTTGGCAGGAATAAAGGAAGTTAGCTTGAGATCTACCTGAGTATCTTCTACTTTGGGTATTTCCTGTCCCTGAATCTCCTGAATTGATTCTTGCAGCATCTCCATATAAAGCTCAAAACCAATTTGGGTCATTTGTCCCGACTGTTCTGCACCCAAGAGGCTACCCACGCCGCGTATTTCCATATCCCTAGTGGCAAGTTGATAGCCCGAACCAAGCTGGCTAAACTCCTGGAGGGCGCGGAGTCTTTTACGGGCGGTATCGGATAGTGTTTGTTTGCTGGGGTATAGTAGCCAAGCATGTGCCTGGGTACCAGATCTGCCGACTCTACCTCGCAGCTGGTATAGTTGCGATAAGCCAAACTTTTGGGAATCTTCAACGACAATCGTATTGACGCGAGGAATATCTAAACCCGACTCAATGATGGTCGTACAGACAAGTAAATCTGCTTCTCCGTTACTAAAGGTAAGCATAGTTGATTCCAATTCCGACTCTGGCATCTGTCCGTGAGCGATCGCAATTTTTATACCTGGAATCATTTCTCGTAGCTGGGCGCTAATTTCTTCAATGCCTTCAACACGGGGAACTACATAGAAGATCTGTCCGCCGCGATCTAGTTCGTTACGGATGGCGTTACGAATTACTTCGGGGTTGTAAGGGGAGAGGTGGGTTTTAATGGGGCGACGGGATGGAGGGGGGGTAGTAATGAGGCTCATTTCCCGAATACCCGAGAGGGACATGTAGAGGGTGCGGGGAATAGGTGTGGCGGAAAGGGTAAGTACGTCTACCTGAGATTTAAACGCCTTGATTTTTTCCTTTTGGTTGACTCCAAACCGCTGTTCTTCATCTACTACCAGCATGCCTAGATTTTTGAACTTTACATCTTTACCGAGTAGCTGCTGTGTACCGACAACGACATCTAATTCTCCTGTAGCAAGTCGCTGCATAATCTCTTTTCTTTCTGATGCGGTGCGGAAACGGTTGAGCAAGCCCACGTTAATTGGATAGGGGGCAAACCTTTCTTTGAGGGTGTGATAATGCTGCTGGGTCAGAATGGTTGTGGGGGCGAGAAAAGCCACCTGTTTATTGCCGCTGGTAATTACTTTAAATATGGCTCTAATTGCCACTTCCGTTTTACCAAAGCCGACATCACCACAGACAAGTCGATCCATCGGGCGATCGCTTTCTAAATCTAGCTTGATATCTTGAGTGGCTTTGAGTTGGTCTGGCGTGGGTTGATAGGGAAAGGAATCTTCAAGTTCTTGTTGCCAGGGATTATCAGGAGGATAGGCATAGCCTTCAAGCTTGGCACGTTTGGCATAGAGTTTTAATAAGTCTACCGCCAGCTTCTTAATATTCTTCTTAACTCTTGTCTTGGTTTTTGACCAAGAGCCACTTGCCATTTTATTTAATTCTGGTGGACGCTTGCCTGTCTGGCGAAATCGCGTCAGCATATCTAAAGAGTCGGCAGGTATTCTTAACGTTCCGTCAGCATATTTAACTACTAAATATTCACGATGAATTAAAGTTTCTAATTCAATAAATTTACCCAGACCATGATGCTTATGCACCACATAATCACCAGGACGTAATTTGTTCAGATCGACTTTTTTAGAAGCAGCACGCCGACGCTTACGAATATAGCTAGCCGTAGCTAAAGTTTGCTGTCCAAAGAATTCCTTATCGGTAACAATGACAATACGGTAGGTAGGTAAAATAAACCCTTCCAATTCTGCCAGTCCAGAATATTTAACCGCTACCGCTGTACTCTGAATCTGCGCCTTTTCGATCGCCCGAAAATCTTGGGGATTTGGCACAAACTGTACTGGACAGTCGTGTTCCTGTAGCAAAGAAGCCGAACGGCTAGGCTGGGCGGAAACTAGCCATGACTGATATTTCTCTAGCGTCATGCCGCTATAAATTTCTCGCTTACCCCGCAGAATGCTGGCTAACTTTGCAAACTGATTGGGAGTAGTGGGAATAGGACGTGCCTGCAAATTATGTACCGAAACCAGATCGGCATT
>JBCBWB010000099.1:0-19996 GCA_039817275.1 Cyanobacteria bacterium J06648_1
AGATGCCATTGAATGCCTACTATTTCTTTGTTTTCTTTATTTGTCTAATGTCCTAACCTTATCACGTAATGCTATAATAATCAGCATCGAATATCAGACGCTCGTCAACAGTTCGACCCTTCGCTTGATTGGAGTGCGCTGCCAGAAACTCCTCTTGAATAAAACTGTTGCCTGCCAATACTAGAACAGCTCCAGGCTTTTCAGATTCAGTAACGAGTAAGGCAAAGTCATCGGATTCTAGATCTATCTTTAATTCCATATGAGTGAGCTGTTCGTTTTCAAGATAGGGAACAATATGAAGAGTACTCATGATTGATGTTCTATGTAATAAAGCAGTTTTATCCTTATTTTCTCTCAAATTGAGCGATATTTGCCAAATTTAATGCTCATGCCACATTCTCTAGAAAATATCTACAGGAGTAGTTAAAAGTTGCCACAATAGAAATGAAACTCGATTCCATTGATCCTTCTGTAAATTATGGACTTATCCCAACAGACTAATCTCTCTAAGTCTACGCTCATCCGCTTGGAAGAAGTGGAAAAAGTTTACGGTAGTGGAAATACAGTGGTACACGCCCTGGACAAAGTAGACTTAACAATTGAACGGGGAGAGTATTGCTCGATTATGGGTGCCTCTGGTTCAGGGAAATCTACTGTCATGAACGTGATCGGCTGTTTAGATCGACCAACGGCGGGCAGATATTATCTAGACAATGTGAGTGTTGCGGGATTAACCGACACACAGCTTGCGGAAATTCGTAATCGTCAAATTGGCTTTGTCTTCCAACAGTTTCATTTGTTACCTCAAGCTACTGCTTTAGAGAACGTTATGCTACCAATGGTCTATGCAGGAGTGCCCAGTCAAGAAAGACGAGAACGCGCCACAGAAGCGCTGAACAAAGTGGGTTTAGGTAACAGAATCAACAATCGTCCCAATCAGCTTTCAGGAGGGCAACAACAAAGGGTAGCGATCGCTAGAGCAATCGTTAATGAGCCACTACTTTTATTAGCAGATGAACCGACAGGAGCTCTCGATTCTCATACTACTAAAGAAGTACTAAATATTTTTGGAGAACTTCATAGTAGTGGCATTACCGTCGTCATGGTGACTCATGAAGCAGAAGTCGCAAAATTGACAGAGAGAATTGTTTGGTTTAAAGATGGTCAAATTGTTTATTCCCATCTAACTCCTGAAGAGATGTTAGAGGTGGCGATCGCATTTTAAGAGGGTAAACACAACTGTTAATAATCTACGACAAGGAGGGCAGACTAAAGATTAAGCAAAATGTAGTTTTGTATACTAATATAATCATTAGCTGTCTCAAATTTAGTAGGTAGTTAGCAGCGATCTATTAAGTCGATGGCTATGGAGTTCAGTTCAAAAGCGAAACGTATTTATCTGCGCGCTTCGGCGTTCAGCAACCAACAATGAATTATTCTCAGCTAGAACCTAGTCAATCTTTACGTTACGATGCGCAAGCGATCGCATCCTATTATCGTTTTCGACCCTGGCAGGTAATTTGGCGGGCATTGGCTGTGGTCTTGTTGTTTGGCAATTTTGCCCTGCATCTCTACTGGGACAAAATAACTAACCGAGAAATTGCGAATCAGCCCAAAAGAGCGAGAGAAATACGCAAAATCATCACGGCTCTAGGACCTGCTTATATTAAGGTGGGGCAAGCATTGTCCACTAGACCAGATTTAATTCGCAAAGACTTTTTAGATGAGTTGACTAAGCTACAAGATCAGCTTCCTGCATTTCCCAATCATGTTGCGTTCAGGATTATTGAGTCGGGTTTGGGGCGTTCAATTGAGGATGTGTATCGCGAATTTTCTCCCAACCCTATCGCTGCTGCTAGTTTAGGTCAGGTGTATAAAGCTGTTTTACATAGTGGTGAGACTGTAGCGGTAAAAGTACAGCGTCCCAATTTACGTCCCCGACTAAGCCTAGACCTTTACCTAATGAGAGTTCTGGCTGGCTGGGTTGAGCCATGGCTGCCTCTCAACCTCGGACACGATTTGACACTGATTGTAGATGAATTTGGCTTGAAGCTGTTCGAAGAAATTGATTATTTGAATGAAGCCCGCAACGCTGAAAAGTTTGCCGAGAATTTTGCTGGAGATCCTGAAGTCAAAGTTCCAGTTATCTATAACGAGTTTTGTAATCATTTCGTACTAACTCTAGAGTGGATCGACGGTATCAAGCTTACCGATCTAGCCAAACTAGAAGCCGCAGGATTAGATGCCGATAACCTGGTCAGAATTGGCGTAACGTCTGGACTGCGCCAGCTACTAGAGTATGGATTTTTCCATGCCGATCCTCATCCTGGTAACTTGTTTGCCACGTTAGATGGACGGATGGCTTACATCGACTTTGGCATGATGGATCAACTTTCCGAAGCGATGAAGGAAACGATCGCCAGTGCTGTAGTGCAGCTAATTAACCGTGACTACGAAGCTTTAGCACGAGATTTCGTTAACTTGGGCTTTCTGACACCCGACACAGATATCCGTCCGATTATTCCTGCCTTAGAAATTGTCCTTGGCAATGCAGTAGGGGAAAGCGTTGGTGACTTCAACTTCAAAACCATCACAGATGAGTTTTCGGAGTTGATGTATGAATATCCTTTCCGTCTACCAGCCAAGTTTGCTCTGATCATTCGTTCTCTAATTACTCAAGAGGGTCTAGCGTTAAGTCTTAACCCTGAGTTCAAAATTGTCGAAGTATCCTATCCTTATGTCTCTCAAAGATTACTCACTGGTGAATCACCCCAGCTCAGAAGACGTTTGCTAGATGTGCTGATCCAAGACGGCAAATTCCAGTGGGAAAGGCTGGAAAATATGATCGAAATTGCCAGTTCGGATGATAGCTTTGATATTCTGCCAACGGCACGTTTAGGCTTGCAGTATATTCTTTCCGAGGAAGGCAAGTATCTACGGCAACAGCTACTTATTGCCTTAACAGAAGACGATCGCCTCCACACAGATGAGGTGCAAAGACTCTGGAGTTTAATCCAAGAAGACATTAAGCCGCAAAAAATCTTAGATTTTGCTTTTAGCACCTTTCGCCAAATTTCTGCCGATAGCGTAGCCGCAATTATTCCTTCAGCTACCGCTTCAAGATAGAGTAGTAAGGCATTTAGCTTCAATTTTTACCTTAAACTAAAGTCAGTTTCACTATATGTATTATTTACCCCAACCACCTTTTTTCGTTGCCGTTATTGGCGTATTTATTGCCATCACCTTTGGTGCAGCCTTCCAAAATCTTTTAGAACAGAAGCTTCGAGAATCATATCAAGCAGATAAGCAAGACGCAGCATTCAATATTGATCGCACGCGCGATCCTGCCATCTATATTACCTTTACCGGTATTTGTTTTGGGGTTTGGGTTTTTCTGGGCGGTGGACTATTAGTTCTCGGCTTTGGCATCATTCCTTCTTACGGTGTTTCTCTGCTGCTGACTTTATTTACCAGTGGGCTAGTTTGGGATCAGATTAACGATGTTCTCAAACAACTAAAAGAAGGCGGTTCTAAGGCATTAGAACTCGATTAAAACTAATGGATCATCAGGATTGATAAAGAGAACTAGAACTTATTTTAATCAACGCAACTCTTGTCGGCAAATCCATAGGATGTAAAAATGAGGGGAGTTATTAAAAATAAATAAGAGAAATAAATAACTAATAACTTTATCAAATTAAGTTCAGGAGAAAATTCTCATGGCGGAAGAAAATAAGCCCAACGGCACTCAGGCTAAGGCAACTAGCAGTAATAGCAAAACTACTCCTACAAAGACTACTGCTGCCAAAACTAGTTCTACTAGCAAGGCTACAACTGCTAAGAAAGAAGGTGAAGAAAAAGCTTTGGCTCTATCAACCCAGTCAGCACCCATGCTGCCCCAGAATCGTCCGATCGAACCCAGCCATATTGAAATAGTGCATACTTATTCTTCTGTTGGTTCAGATCGCCCAGTTTCTAAAGGAACAGTAGAATTTAGTAGTTCCCTAGCCATATCTGGTAATCGTCCGATCGCTGCCAGCACTCTTCAAGTAAGCGATTCATTCATCATGGGTAAGCGTCCTATTGCGTCCAACGAATCAGACGAAACCGCTGTTCTAATGGGCTATTTAGACTAGTGTTTTTAAAAGCATCGTCGATGAATTGGTAAATCTAATGGCGATCGCAGGGCTAGCTAATAACCGATGTAAATCTATCGTTCCAACTAACCCTGCAAGTCTTTATTTTCGATTGAGCTTAGTTGACAGAGCAAAATATTAGTATTTATACATGCTTCAGTTTGTGATTTGTTCTAACTGAAGTTTTATGATGTGTATGAAAAAAGGTGCGATCGGCAAAAATCATATCAGCGTCTATTTTTCTGGCGCTAGATGTAAATGCTCTACTATGTTGATCGCAAGAATCAAATCTATCTGCTAGGGCAATCACAACGCTGCTAACTACGACACCTGTTGGTATAAATCTAAATACTGTTGGGCAATATGGGATTTATCAAACCGTCTGATGTCATCCTGGTTCAGAGGATTATGCTGCTGTATTGCTTCAACTAAAGCCTGAGCTAAGTTATTAACCGCATTGTCCCCTAAAGAAAAGTAAACACATCCACCAGTTGCAATCTCCCTGAAGATCGGAATGTCAGAGCAAACAACTCCTTTGCTAAAGTGTAGAGCTTCTGCTAAGGGTAAACAAAAACCTTCTGTTGAAGAAGCAATGACAAACGCTTCACAGTTTTGATATAGCCACCCTAACTCCGAGTCGTTTAGAGCAGAAAGTAGACTAACTTTAGTTTCTAGCTCGAACTTGGCAATTAAGTTCTTAATATTCTCAGTTTCAGGGCCAGTCGTACCCACAATAACTAAATCGCAATCTTGGTCGAGCTGATTTTTTTCTAGCAGTTGAGCATAAGCCTTAATCAACAAATCCAAATTCTTATTCTGCCGATGTTGAGCCACCGTCAGGAGAAATTTGGACTCTGGTTGCAACTGTGAGGGAGCGTGGGTTTTCAATCCTGCAAAATCTACGTAGTTATAGATTACCTCTGCTTGTTGATGCGATTTTAAATTGGGAAAATATAGCTTGAGCTTGTCTAAAGTAATCTGGGAAACACAGGGTAATCCATCACTATTGGCGATCGCCTGTTTGAGAAAGAGCTGATTAAAGATTACTCTGGGAAAACCGAAGTTTTCTGGACATTCGTAGGGATAAAGATCGTGAACGGTGGTCACGACAGGAGCGTTAAACTTACTTCTGAGGAAAGGAAAGGGGAAGGACAAATGCACCACGTCAGGAGTGAGCTGATTCGCCAGTTTTGGTAAGCCGCGCAAAAACCAAAGATTGCGGACAATAGAGCTATTTTTAATGTCTACGATTACTAATTTAATTTTGTCTGATTCCAGAGCGAAAGCAGTTTTAAAGTAATTCTCTTGCCATGCACCAATAACCAGGCTAATCTTATTGACTTCGGGTTTTTCTGCCAAGCAACGAGCTAAATTAACGGCATGTCGGCAGACCCCAGTGGGTTTAATTGGTCGGTGTAAAGCTGCAATAAAAACGTGCATTTTGACTCTAGGATAAATATGATTAGCTTTAAATTCGTCAGCTCTGAACTTTTGAGAATAGAAGATTAACGTTCATATTGCTCCATGTTATACTTCAAACTTGATCCTGCCCTCCAGACGGGAGCATCTTTTTCATAAGCACCAATATCGGGTGCTTTCCCCTGATAGTCTTCATTAATTCCAGGAATAACTACGCCACGATCAATCGCCGTAATATTCTGCGGCGTAAAGTCAGGTTTGTGATGTGTTTTTTTGCCCACTGGTTGAGCAAATTGGATATTAGTGTAGGAAAATAAATTATTAGACTGGCGTTGGGCGACAATTTCCTCTGAGCCAGCAAAGATATTATTCCGAGCATCTACAGGACCACCATCTAAGCGCACATCTCCCATAAAGGTATTGTTGTAAATGCGTTCGCGACCTCTGGGGCTACCCGCCAGCAGACTGTAATTATCTTGACCGCCAGTTAAGTTCCAGACTACGTTGTGGTGAATTGTGCTATTAAAAGTTTCAATATCCAAATAAATGCCGCGAGTACCCCAAAAAGCGCTAAAGGCACGAGCATCTCTGATCCAGTTATGGTGAATCGACCCCCCTTCTAGGTTGACCTGACAGCAGACATAGATCCCGCCCAAATCGGTATTTAACATCCCGAATTCGGAGATGTCGTTATAGGCAATTTCTAAATTACGCCCATCAGTCCCAGCAGTGTGCCAGTCCCAGCTAATGGCATCCCTGCCAGTGCGTTTGATAGTGTTGTAGCTAATCTGGTGTCCATTACCGTTGAGGCGGACAGGGGCAGCATAGGACACCTTATAGTTGGTGTTGAGAATAATATTATTAGTTACCTGGTGATCGTTTCCTTCTAGCAAGACCCCGTTACCCGCACTCCAGTCAATCACAGAATTTCTGAGGATATTATTATTACCCCGTAGCTGGATGCCCGTATCGTGACCATGAGCCGCTAGGAATAGCGCATCATCCGAGCCATAGGCTTTCTCAGACTCAGGCAAAGGCGGCAAAGTCATATGATGGGAGATGTATTTAGCACGGATACCGTCAATGACAATGCCCGTACTGCGATCGCCTGTCACAATCGTGTTAGCAAACAAATTAAGATCGCGGATCTCAATATAAGAGCTATCGCTCAAATCGAAGGCGTAGTTGCGTTGCTTTACTTCTACTTTCTGGGGTTTTAGGTCGTCAGGCGACCAGAGGTAGAGATCGTTACTCTCACCTGCATAAAACCATTCACCGCGATCGTCCAGCAGTTCTTGCTTACCGAACAGATAAAACCAAAATCCCCCTCGCTCCCAAGCGGCAGTCATCTCAGCCGTTAAGCGATCCGCTGTTCCTCCCGTGATTTCTCCCGTGCGGGAGGTATACCATTCTGTCGTCCAGACCTGTCCTCCTGCCCATCCTGAGTCTAATTCAGGGACTTCTTGATTCTCGATAACTGCGGCTGTTCCGCCCTGACTTTGTAGTCCGCCACCGAGAAACTTGGGACGTAGAAAATCGCGATCGCCTGGTAGATTAGGAAAACGAGCCTCTGGCATCATCTCGCCATCGATAAAAATCTGATTGGCAAAAAACCCTGTATCACTATAGCCATCGATGGGTAGAGTAACATCAGCGCGATAAATTGAGTCTTGATGTACTGACCAATTGTCAACAACTTCGGTTCCTGAGATGGTCACCTGTTCCTTATTATAGGCAGCAAAAGCGATCGGTTTATTACTCTTCCCCGAAGCCTTGGGTGTTACTGTCTCGCGATAAATACCACCCCGCAACCAGCAGGTAGATCCAGGCTGCACCAACTCTGCACATTTCTGTATAGTCTTGAAGGGACGGCTTAAGGTACCAGGGTTATCATCTGAACCATTTGTAGCGACATAATAGCTCGACTGGTCGTTCTTCGATACGGCAAGACAGGCAAAGATGCCCATGCCGAAAAGAATTATCTTTAGTTTTTTCATAATTGGTAGCTTTTAGCTCTTAGCTTTTTTTAAAAAAGTGTTCCTATTGAGTCAAGGAAAATATTTTTATACTAGGCAAATACCTGCTTTACGTAGCCTTTCAACACCTCTTCGTAGGCGTATTCTTGCTCCATCAGTTGACGACTTTTTTGCTTCATCTGTTTGATCGAAGCTTTGTCTTCAATCATCATGTCTAGCCTTTTGAGCAGTTCTGCTTGAGAATCGCAGATATAGCCATTTTCTCCTTGGTTAATTACCTCTGCTGCACCCAAAGCGTATTTAGTGGTTATGATTGCTAAGCCAGAACAGGCGGCTTCTCCCAACACCGAAGGATAGCTGTCGCAGTTGGTAGGCAGTACAAAAATATCGTGGCTACCAAACATTTCAATATGTTTTTCCTGCCCATACTGAATATTGCTTGCCTTGGTGACTCCAGAAATGTCTTCAATCGGATGATTGGTCATCATTGTTAGCTTCAATCCTGGTCGCTCTTGCTGCTTAAACCAGTTAAGTAAAACATCTCCGCCTTTACGTTCAAAATCCCCACCCACAAACAGCAACCGCACCTCTTCATCCGAACGACTCGCTCCTGGCTTAAATAGGCTGAGATCGCCAGAGAAGGGTAGTTTTACTTTCTTAAGCCGACTTTTAGGTAGCTCGTAATCTTTGGCGATTTGCTCGATTACGCTGCTGGTAAGACCCAGTACTGAAGTTTGAGCGTTGAGAATCTTCTTGTGAATCCAGGTTAACCAGCCTGGAGAACCCGAACTTTTCCAAATTGGTTCGTATAGTTTGCGCGTCCATTCGGTAACGATATAGCTTTGGTTTTTTCCCGTGGCGAAGTAGCCAAACAGTGCCGTAGATACGCCATGGAACAATACCTTACGATTCTCTTTACGGGCTTTGCGGATCGCTTTCCACAACTCCATCGACACCAACAGCCTCTTGAAGAAAATTTTAAAGTAGCTTAGAGAAAAAATAGACTTGGGATGGGGGTTCTTCTGCTTGGTGACAAAGCGAAATAGTTCGAGATCCAAATCGGGATCTTTTTGAAACAGATCGACAAAGCGCTTTTCAAAGGTAGCGTTGCCGAGATCGACAGGGAAGGTTACTAATAGTAGCTTTTTCATAATGGTTTTGATAATTAAATACTTAATGGTTAGTTATGTCGCTGCGGTAGGGGCGAATGCTAATTCGCCCTGGCAATTAATCCCGATAGAAACATCAGGAACGAGCCGTAGCAAACTCCGCTACGCAATTTTGATATACGTCAGACAAACGCTGAGCTTTGGCTTCCCAGCTATAAAACTCGCGAATACGCTGCTGTCCCTGCTGTCCCATCTTGAGGCAAAGATCAGGATTTTCTGCCAATTGCACCATTGCCGCTGCAAGGTCTTGGACTGTTTGTTCTGGGTTGTGAGCGGGAACTTTGATACCAATATCGGGAGTTACGGTTTCCCCTGGTCCGCCTAAATCTAAGCAAAGGATGGGTCTACCCGATGCCATTGCCTCCAGAGGTACCCAACCCCCTGAATCATGTAGGCTAGGATGCACTAAAGCGGTACATTGACCCAAGCGGTATAGGACTTCTTCGCGGTCTATTAAGCCAAAAAAGGTTACTCTATCGGCAATATTTAATTCTTGAGCTAAAGCTTCTAATTTCTCTCGTTCGGGTCCCGCACCAACAACCCAGTATTGAGCCTCGGTAAGATTAGCGGCGGCAAAGGCTCGTAAACCGAGGTAAATACCTTTCCAGTGCAGCAGTCGCGCCACGTTGATAAAACGCACCTGTTCTCCTGATGGTGGAGCACATTGACTTAGCTGCTCTATTTCTGCCTGAGAGATGCCAGTTTCTGAAGTCTGCTGAACGTTGGATGCTCCAAGCTTGGTTAGCTTGGCTGCCGTTTCTTTGGTAGTTGCGTAAGCGATAGTGCTGTTTCTAGCAGTTAGATGAGTCAAAGGGTCTAGCTCACCAATACCACGCCATGTGGCTCTTAACCATTCGTAGAGCTTGTTTTTGAGATTGAAATCTTGCCAAAACTTAGCTGGTGCAGATTCGCCGCCGCCAACTGCACCCCAGATAAAGGGAATAGGTAATAGAGATAACAGACTCGGAACGGAGTAGCGGACAAAAGTAACGTGATGAGCCAGATCAAAATTAATTTCACGGTGCATCTTCTTGGCGACAAAGTATGCTTGAATCTGCCACAGATAATAGTGAAGCTGCATTGCGCCCGACTGTCCCCAGCGGAGGCTATCTTGCCAAAAAGGGAGAGTAAAATAGACAAAATGGAGATTAGGGTCGGGATTATGAGCTAATTCTGTCTCGATCGCTTCTTTACTTTCATCAGGTCTGGTAAATACCCAGACTTCATGGTGTTTGGCGATCGCTTTTGCCATATTCCAGCCTACACCCCGTTCTGAGCCTTTGCCTGGTTCACAAGAGTAAGCCGATAGTAAAATTTTCATAGGATTTATAAATAGTTAGTAGTTAAATAATCAGTTTGACTTGAAGCATTAGGTTAGAAGACCTTAAAAGACATTGATCTGTTCGAGATAATAGTCAGACATAAACTTATTTTTTTGCTCCACTACTTTTTGGTAAAAACTGGCAGTTTGAGCTGCAGTTTTTTGCCAGCTAAATTCTTTGACCCTGATCAAGCCTCTGGCGATTAAATCTTGGCGAAAAGCAGCATTATGATGAATTTGCTCGATCTCCTTAACCATGGCATCTACATCTAGGGGATCGACTATCACCGCCGCATCTCCCGCTACTTCGGGTAGAGAAGAAACATTGGAAGTAATCACTGGCGTGCCGCAGCCCATTGCTTCCAGGATAGTTAAACCAAAACCTTCGTAAAGGGAGGGCGCAAGTAAAATATCGGCAGCATTATAAAACTGGATTAGTTCCTGTTGATTTGCTTTGCTAATTAAAGTTATATGTTGGGCTAAATTATGAGTATCAATAAACTGCTGTTGTTTGGGAGTAAAGCCATCGCCAATGCGCCAGAGACGGACGGGAAGACCTTCCTCGACGCTCGCCTCAAGCACTTTCAAGACCGTATCGATATTTTTGCGCTGATGATTTGAACCTACGTTCAAGAGGCAAATTTCTTCGGGAGATTGCTGATGTTTTTGTTTCCAGTCGGCAGTTATTTGTAGATCTAAGACTTTAAAATTAGCATCGACTCCATTTAAGACAACCGCTACTTGTTTGGAGTCTACTTTGAGATATTTAGTAATATCCTGTGCCGTATTAGTAGAAATTGCGATCGCGCCATCAGCAGCTTTTATGCCCTTCACGGAGTATTGCCACATTGCCATGCTCAAAGCAGGAAAACGAGACTGATTTTTGAGTATTTCGGGATAGACATACTGCACTAAATCGTGACAGGTAACTACTACTGGCTTGCCTAATTTTTTTAGTCCGTAGGATACATGAGCATTGGTGTGATCGATAATATGAAAAATGTCAGCATTGATCTGATTCACTGCACGAGGATGATGATAGAAACGCTCGGCGTATTTCTTGACGGGATTACCCGAATGCCAGAGGTTTTCTAGATCGTCACTCCAGGGTTGGGGAGCAACTTCAACAATTTCCCAATCGGGATGTACCTGTCTTAAACCAGCAATCAAATTATCAGCATAAACATCCATACTAAAAGCAACTTTTGGCTCTCTTCTAACGATCGCGATTTTCATCTTTATATATCTCCCAAATAGTTTCAATAAGAGTGAATAATGTTAAATATATTGAGCAACAAACTTGTTCTGACGCATCAAACAAATTACAGCCCAGCTAATCATGAAAGTAGCTATGGTGTAGGTCAGCATAGAAGAGATAGAGATACTTTGCGTAACCTGGGGCAGGAACTTAACTAGAAAAATATCTACCGCCCGTTTGATGACAGGATGAATTAGATAAATGCCAAAAGAACAAGCTCCCAAACTACTAATTAAATTGCTCTCAGGCAGGTACTTAGAAACAGCAAGACCCAGGAGTAAAAGAGAATTACCAATAATTGTTTCGCTCAAAGCGATTGGCAAAATCTGTTCGGCGAAGGCATTTGCCAAAACACAAATTACGAATAAGACAGCTACGGTTGCTTTGGTATAAAACCAGCGCCCGATATTTTGTTTTAAGATCTGGTTGACTAATAGAGCGATCGCAAAATAGGGTAAGCAGCGCACCACCCAGGATAAATAAACTAAGACTATGCGCCAGGGTTGATAGAGCAGATTATCAATAGGAATTAGCTGGAGCAGTTCGGGAAACGCTGTATTGTTGCTCAGGTTAAAATCGTTCTGAAAGTAAATTAATAGCTGATAGGTAATCAAACTAAAAATGGTAAAGCCTAATAAGAATGAGATTTGATTCTTTTGCTTGGCTATATAGTTGGCAAAATACAATAACAGCATCCCTGAAATTAGCAGGGGCATAAAGTAAAGGTGATAGGAAGCCGCCCCAAAAAAGACTAGCGCTATCGGATCTCCCAGCATTCTTTGCACCTCATCTGTCTTATTAGTCAGAGAGTAAATGCCAGTTTTTATAACTGCATAAAACAGACTCCACAGGAGATAGGGAATAACAATTCGCTTCAACTTCTTGCGCCAGAAATTACCATCAATAGTCAGGGGTAATTTTCTCGTGCCAAAATAAAGCGAGGTAGCCAAAAAGAAAGGTACGGCAACATAAAACAGATAGCGAAATCTAATTGCCGCCTCGCTAATCGGTAGTCCCCAAGTTTCATCCCCAGAGTGAACCAAAATGACGGCAAATGCCGCTATTCCTCGGCAAAGATCGATGCCGTTTAATCTGTTGGTGGTGACTTTACTCATTTCCTGCTGATACTAACTTTTGCCACTGCTCAATTAACCTCTGAGCAATACGTTCATGAGAATAAAATTGCGCTACCCGCTCGATCCCATAATTCCCCATTTCCTGATGCCAATTGCGATCGCAAATCATCCGCTTGAGGATCTCGGCTAAAGCAACGGGATTACCTTCAGGAAAAACTAGATCTTCACAGTCAATTACATGGGGAATTTCACCGCAGTTAGAACCAATTACAGGGATGCCCATCGCCATCGCTTCAATAATTACGTGACCAAACTGTTCCTTCCAGGTAGCAACGGTGCGAGAGGGTAAAACCAAGACATCAAACTTACCCAACTCAACTGGTGCAGCTTCATGACGTACTGCACCCCGCCAGATAACGCGATCATTAATTTGTTGTTCTGCGACTGTTTCTTTTAATTCAGTTTCGCTCTTGCCCGAACCACAAATTGTCACCTGGCAGTTAAAATCCTGCTGCTTGAGCTGGCTAACGGCAGTAAAGAGAATATCCAAACCTTTTTCTGGCACTAAGCGCCCTAGAAAGCCAATATTTAAAGTTTCAGAGGCTTGTTTGGCAGGTGGCGCAAACAATTCCGTATCGACTCCCATCTGCGGCATGACCTCGATCTCACCCTGGTAATTCCAGTTACGCATCACCTCTGCGCCATCCTGATTACCCGCCAGATAAATATCGGTAACGCTCATGACAAAATCACGCACCCAGCGCCGTAACGTAGGTAGAGAGCGCTGTTGATTCTCCCAGCCAAAAACTACCATCGGCTTGTTATACACTTTTGCCCAGAAAGCCACTTCCAAAGCACAGAGAGAAAAAATTTCCTCTTCCACTTGAATTACGTCGGGTTGAAAATCCTGAATTACCTGTCGAATTTTCCAGGGATTATAAACATGTGCGCCTACTTTCCCTGTAAACAATACAGGCGCAGGATAAATTTTTAGTTCGGGAAAAGGAGTTTCCAGCGGCAATTCCCGATTCCATTCCGTCGCTTTCCAGTTGCTAGGCGCGAGTAAGGCAAGCTCTACTTCGCCCGTATCGGCGATCGCTTTTAACTTCCCCTGGTTAACTCCAACTACATAAGTATGACTGACAAAAAGAACTCGTAATTTGCGTTTGGGGCAAGAACCCTTAACATCTTCCGCCGTAATTTTCTGAGTCTTAAACATAAAAATAACTAGTAATAAAATTAAAAACTAAAAACTAAGAACCAAAAACTAAATCTGAGTTGCCTGCTGATTTTGCTCCAGCTTGAGCCGCTTCTTCTGCCATGCCAGCCCTAGCAGCAAGGAAACAGAGAGCATGTAGCCAGGCTCTTCTAGTTGCGTAAAAATAAAGCCCAAGATCAAGGCTGATAGCAGAGTAATTTTGAGAGAATTGTCCAGACCAAAGTTGCGCCAGATAAGATAAGCCAGGTAGAGATAAGCACTCAAGCCCACAATGCCCAAGTCGCCCCAGATACCTACCCAACCAAAGATGGGACTAAACAAACTCGAACCCTTTGCCAGCCAGAAGCTCTCAATAAACTCACGGGACTCTACGCCAACAGAGGTAGTAGTTGCTCCTAAAGGCGCGAGAATTGAGCGATAATCCTGCATAAACCAGGCTCCCAAGCGGCTCACTCCATGACCAGGACCTATACCAAAGAGCCAGTTACCAATTGAGTCAAACTCAGCCAGAATCGCCTTAATCGAATAAAACTTAGTGAACCAAGCATCGCCATGTTCAGCATATAGTTCTGGTCTTGCCCAAGCATTAAAGGCAACAAACAGCTCTAGGTTTTGTACGCACCAGAGAAAGGCTAGTCCCGCAAAAGTCATGCCAATTAGCAGCTTGATCGTCTTGCCAATATCTTTGAGGTTCAGGACGATCAGCAACACCCAACCGAGAGAATAAGCTAAAACAAGCTGTTTAGAGTCAGAGAACAATATTTGCCAGCCAGCACAGGTCAAGGCAGCAACTCTGACCCAGAGGGGAAAGTTCTTACCGTTGATTAAAAAATAAATGGCAAAGGCAGTGGATACTGAAGCCGAAACATAATTACCCGCACCAGAGACAAAAAATACGCCACCACAGCCGTCTGTACCATCAAAGCCGTTGGCGTACAGCTTGCCCATGTCAATCAAGGGTTTTTGCACCGCAGCGAGGAGAAAGTTAATTAGTACCGATGCCATAAACCATTTCTGAATACGGCTAAAGGACTTGCCCGACATCGGAATACAGACGATAGCGGTGATAAACATAACTGGCTCACCCAGCATCATGAAGCTAGCCACAGCATTGATTAAGCCAGCACCGTTCCACAAGGCACTTGCCAAGTTGACCATAAAAAAGACAAACAGCCCCGTCAGCAAGGTCTTGACCAAAGCAATCTGCTGGGGATTCTTCATTGGTGTGGTCGCTAAAGCGATCGCCAAAACCAGTGGTACGATCGCAAAGTGGGCATGAACCAGAATTGAAGGGGCTGGGGTAAAGGTGGTAAAAATACGTCCATAAAAGACGAGGGTAAAAGCAAAAATAATTAAATTGGTATTGCTAGTCCAGGCTAAATTGCCTTCATTACTAGCTATTGGTCTGGCACTATTAAGCATGATTAAATCAGTCTGTTATACGACCTGGAATTGATTACCTCTAATTCATGGCGCTGCGTAGTTTGGTCACAGTCCAGTTAATTAGTTTGGGGCGGTGGTGGGGAGCATAGAGCCAAGAAATTGCGGGTTTCGCCAAGGGTAAGGGCATTAATCCCACCCAGATAAACCAGAGGCTATAAAAGAGCCGTTTCGGGACGTTAAAATCGGAATATTGCCAAAGACATTTAATCCCCCAGTAGATCAATAAATAAGAACGATCGCTTTGGATAGGATGCGTCTGCTGATTAAGCCTGAGAGAGATAATACGTGACCAAAGTCGAGCAAATGAGCGTTGTTCGAGATCTTTTGGCACTTGATGTCCTAAATCTTTGGCTTTTCGCGTAAGCAGGTCAAAATTCTCTAGGTCATGATGCACAAATCGCTTAAAGCGATCGCCCGTTACCGTAGCCAAAGCCCACTGATTGCTATCGTGGACGCGATAAACCCCCAAGGGTGATTCAATCGCCGCTACTTCGCCGTAGAAAGGAACTTGGAAGGAAAGGTAGTCATCGGCAGTTAGTTTATAGCGATCGGGAATGGGAAATAAATCTTTTAAAGCTTTGCGGTTTAAAGCATTGCCGCTAGTGGGAGTACTGACATACCCACCCCTAGACAAGAGAGTTTGCCAAACTTTGCCCTGAGATAAGGGGACGCTACCCTGGGGCGAAGAATAGCCCAAAGATTCTCCTGCACCATCGACAACGCTGAGACGGTAATGCACCTTAGCTAAACCAGGATGCCACAGTGCCATAATTTCTGAGACAGCCTGGGGATAAAGATAATCATCCGAATCGAGAAAAATAATAATCTCTCCCTGACTACGGGCAAAACCACTGTTAAAAGCCGCTGCCTGTTTACCGTTGGCTTGTAAGATCGGGATAATGCGATCGCCATATTCGCTAATGATCTGGCGGGAATTATCCGTCGAACCATCGTCCACCACGATCACCTCTACAAGTTCGTAGCTTTGGTTCAAGGCACTATCAATTGCCTCCCCTAAAAAGCGATCGTAATTATAGTTATTGATAATAATGCTGACTAAAATTTGGTCGTTCATCTTACCTGTACCTCCGAAGAAAGTAGATCGAGATCCGCTGGCTGAAAATCACTCACTGTCTCTAGAAAACGGATCGCAGTGGGTTGAGGTGCGTAATGTTTGATCGCCCAATCCCGTCCTGTGGCAGAGATAGACTTGAGTAATTCTGGCTGGGCGGCAATTCTGGCAATAGATTCAGCAATATTATCTAGGTCAATCCCGACATAGTGTTTCCAGTTTTCTGGCATTACGGGCAATTCAAAACCATACTTCTCAAAGTCAACGTGGAGGGTAATACAGCCCGCCACCATCGATTCCCAAAAACGCCAGCTATCCCATTGCCCAATGCGCTTGGTTTTAATCCCTAATTCGCCGATAATCTTGGCGGAATAGTAAGCCATCGGATCTTGATAGTCGGCTATGCCAGGAGCGAGGAAGAAACCGCCAAAACAGGCACAGGCAGCAGACTCTTGTAAACGACGATAGTAGCTGGGATAGTGTCTTCTACCCGTTTGCACCCATTGCAGATAGTGATAGGGATCTGGTTCTACCACTGTTGGGTCGTCTGAGGATGTATCTACGGTAAAATGCTGTTCGAGCTGAGGAACAAAATGCTTTTGGACATAGCGTCGGAGGGAATGAGTAAACTTCTTGTGACGGAAATTTACCAGCACCTGGGGCTGCTTATCTTGGAAGTCCACTGGTTGCGCTAGTTCCTGTAATACCCTGGCTGATAGTCCGAAAGCCCAGGGGTAGACATTGGGCGGATACTTCGTATGATTGGCGTAATGGGTACGCAGAATAAAATCAAACTGTCTAAATTCAGGTAGCCAAGCGGCAGTTCTAATCCCCGCAATACCGTCTTCACAGTCGAGATAGACAGTCTTATACTGGCGATTAGCTAGAAATAAATCTTCTGGCAGAGCGCCGTATTTCTCATACCACTGTCTTTCTACCACCACCACGTCACAATCATGATGGGTTACATCGGGGTCAGACTCTAGCAAAAAGCGATCGCTTTGCGGATCGAGTCGCCAATAGTTATTGCTGGCATAGTACTTAATGCCAAGCTGCTGCATCCCCGTTGCCAGGTTGATAATTAGATCTTGAAAGTAGGCATTGTCTGCCTTGCCTTCATCAACAGCAGTAAAGAAAAAGACTTTTGGTATATTACTCATAATAAAAACTCTGAATTTATTGCCCAGCCATACTTAGCCGACAGGTTGGTCTAGTACCACTTCCTGATAGTTGCCAGAGCGGATAACTTGACCGTTTTCTAGCTGATAAATGCGATCGCAATGTTCGATGGTGGAAAGACGATGGGCAATGATAATAATCGTCTTCGAGCCAGACAGTGCTTTGGTCGCGTCGGTAATTAGGCTTTCGGTTTCGTTGTCCAAAGCCGCCGTTGCTTCATCAAATACCAGAATTTCTTTCTCGTGATATAAAGCGCGAGCAATACCGACTCGTTGACGCTGTCCTCCCGATAGCAAGACTCCCCGCTCACCAACAACGGTGTTTAAGCCCATGGGTAGCCTTTCCACTACCTCATTTAGCTGCGCTGCTACCAAGGCATTTTGTAACCGTTCGCGATCAATTAAATGATCGTCAATCCCAAAAGCAATATTTTTCTCTAGGGTGTCATCGATCAAGAAAATCGACTGGGGTACGTAGCCAATCAGGTTTTGCCAGGCTCTCAGTTGGGGATAGACAGACACGCCATCTACTTTGATATCGCCGCTTTGAGGAGATAGTAGACCCATCAGCACGTCTACCAGAGTAGTTTTGCCCGAACCCGATTTGCCGATCAGACCAATAGAATCACCCTTGTTAATGGTCATGCTAATCTGATGCAGAGCATCGCTAGCTGCGCCAGGATATTTATAGACCAAGTTATTGATCGCAATTGCAGACTCAAAATCTAGCTTTTCCTGTCGCTGTGCGGCACTCAATAATTGCGGCGAATCGGCATTGTTAGCTAGTTCCTCGGCTTCTTTCAACTCGTTATAGAGAGAATCGAGAGAATGAATGTTGTAGCGAATCACGCTGATACAGGAAATAGTGTTCCCCGTAGCTGGCAATAAACGAATAGAGGCGATCGCAAATATCCCGAAAATAGAAGTCAAATTCTGACTGTTATCCTGGTTAAAAGTCACAAACAGGAAGGCAAAAACAATCAGGAAACTAATGATTACCGCCTCAACGATATAGCGCGGTAAGTTAGCATAACCAGAAGCCAACCCCATGTTCTTGGCATACTTCCTAGCGGCATCATTCATCTGACCTGCAAAATATGGCTCACAGCCGATAATGCGCGTTTCTTTTAAACCACCCAATCCATGATTGAGGACGCGGATCATTTCTGCCGAAGCATCAAAACCTTCTTTCCCCCAATGACTCAAGCGATCTTTGAGGGGATTCAAAACAGCTAAAGCAACCAAAAGCACGATCGAAATACCGACCGAGGCAGCAGCATTTGTGGTCACCAAAAGAATTACCAACGCCACAATCACCACTGCATTAGAAATTGCCGTGAGTAAAGATAAGACCAAACCAATACAAAAGCGATCGGTAAAAGTAACGACGCTTTGCACTAAGTCGGCTGAATTTCTCGTTAAATGAAGCGTATAGGGTGCTGCTAAATAAGACTTCATTAACTTAGAAGAAAGATCGCCTTTTAAACTATGAGAAAATTGGGCGATCAACTTTTGGGAGATAAACCCCAATGTGGCTTTTATATAAAAAGCAATTACCGTAAAAATACCGAAGTAAAGAATGAATTGCTGTGGAGAATTGAGAGCTAGTTTTTCATAAACTGCATTAAGCCAACTGGTTTTAGTAATAAAACTAGAATCCGTTACCATAGCGGCAAAAGGTCCCATCAGACCAACCCCTAACATCTCAAAGATTGAGCTAACCACAAATAAACAACTTATGGTTAGAAAAGCTTGATGTTTACCCCTGGTTACGTAAAAAAACTTAGATAAAAATTTATTCATAATAGCGACAGTAACTTTATGCTCGTTACAAACAACTTATTAGTATTAATAACGAGGCGAAATAAATAGCATAAAATAAGCGTTTTGCTGTAAATATTTTGGCTATATATATGTATCCTGTTATAACCTTGATAATTTTGTTTAGCAATAAACAGGTAAGATGTATTACTGGCTTTTATCTAAGTGCTAGTCAATTCTTTACTTAAAGCAAAATAAACTTTATCGCAATTTTAAATTTGTTTATAAATAGTTAATACTTAAATTTATATAATTAATTTTAATTCAGTATTAATATTAGACTGCCGATGGACGCAGAAAGAATAATCTACTATTGTTCCAGCTACTAAATTATTCTTACCTCAGTAGTAAGTATCACTCAACACTAATAAAGTATTTAAAAAAGTACATTTGTCCTCTTGAAATTGCTTGGGTACATATAGTATTTATTTGTGTAATAAAAAAGTTTTTGCTTCTAGAGGAGTTTCGAGTTGTGAGCCTGATTGGTGATGAGATAGATATTGTTGTTGATGTATTTGACGATTCTACGAGAGAAACCAGTTCGGAAGAATCTATTGTTGATGTAACTGTAGGAGAAGAATTTACTGAGGGAGATTTTTTTATCGGTAATGGAAATATAAATCTCACTATCGATATCGCTAGCAGCATTGATTTTTTTGATGGAACCACCGAAAGAGAATCTATCTTTATCGATTTCTTCAACGACTCGGGCGAGACGGTTATTGTTAATCCAGTATATGTTTTATGAGTTTTCGCACGTAACTAAAATATGATTTTGATAATTTAGAGAAGTTTCCTACTATGGTTGATTTACAAGTATCTCAATTTCCTCGTGATGGTTCGGCAGAAGAGGGGTCGGAATTTGGTTTTTCCTTCAGATTTCTACTCAACAGAGAATTTGGCGATCC
>JBCBWB010000009.1:0-48307 GCA_039817275.1 Cyanobacteria bacterium J06648_1
CTGAGTTTTAAACAAGTGTAATACGAAGTAAATGATCATTGAGCGATCGCCAGATTACCCTAAAGGCTCGATTGCCGAATAGCTTCAAACAAACCCACTGACACACTAACCGAAAGATTTAGACTACGCACTTTGGGTTCAGGCATATCAATTCTGACCACCTGATCGCAGACAGAGGTAACTTCCGTTGGTAATCCTGCTGTCTCTTTGCCAAACAGCAGCCAGTCTGTTGCTTGATACTGACAGTCGAGATAGTTTTTGGTCCCTCTAACACTAAAGCCAATGAGCCGCCCTCCTCGCTGCTGATGTTCCTGCCAAAATGCTGCTAGATCCTGGTGATAGTGAAGTTTTACCAAGGGCCAATAATCTAATCCTGCCCTTTTGAGATGGCGATCGCTAATTTCAAAACCCAAAGGGGCAACCAAATGTAGCTCGGTTTTGGTAGCGGCACAGCTTCGGGCAATATTACCAGTATTGGGCGGAATTTCGGGATTAACAAGGACGACACGAACCATTATCAGTAAACAGTGAATATTAATACAGTAAACAAGTGAGCAATAAACAGTAAGATCCTTTATCTACTGCACTGAGGATCAGAAATCAGGAGGCGATCACCGCTTCGGGGCAGACAGCATAGTCGAGATCTCGTTCTTGCTGGGCAATTTGTTGGATATCCTGTTGAATAATCTCGGTGGGAGAAATTCCCTGGGCGTGCAGCCCCAGCCACTTTTGAGCCGTATTGCCCTGACGCAGAATTTTTTTCAACGGCGATAAGAAGCAGCTAAAGCCACGTTTCTTGGCTAAGGGATACACTTCATCATAAATTTCGGCAATCCAGTCTCGTGCCAGAATCTTCCTCCCGTCCTGCCAGTGGCGTAATTCGGCATCCAAACTGTGGCGAGCGGCGAGAGCTTCGTTTTCATCGGCGAGAGCCATTAATTCAGCCTGTAAATCGTTGTTAGATAACTTGCTTTGCTGTAGGGGGTCGAGTTGGGGATTATCTATCATTTGCATGATCCGCGCTTCCAAAAGGGCGGTAATCGCCAGCAGTTCTAAGGGATCGACTACTAGATCGCAAATTCTCAGTTCTAGACGGTTGAGGTTATAGGGACGGCGATCGCCATTTGGTCGCACCGCACTCCAGAGATGACGGACATTACGCATCGTTTTGGCAACTAACTGTTCTTCTGTCCAGCGAATAAAGTGACTGTGGCTTTCAAACAGCGGGACATTATCTGGAGTTTTGGGGAACATCTGCCACCTAGTCGAATGACTACCTGTAGCTTTACCGTTAATAAAGGGCGATGAGGCGCTTAAGGCTAAATATAGGGGTGCCTCTACCCGCAGCAGGCGGCATGCTTGAATGAGGACATCAGGATCTTCAATCCCGACATTGATATGAATGCTGGCGGTAACGACATCCGTACCATAGGTTTGCTCGATATAGTCGTGATAGGGATTGTTCGGATCAGAACGATAAAAGCGATCGCTACCCCCCAAAGACATGGTGCTACCAGGAATCAGCGTGTAGTCGCCCAAAGTTCCTAGATAACTTCTTAAAGACTGTCGCGGTTTTAGTAAGGCGCATAATAGGCGATCGTAGCCACAAAAAGGCGCAGTTGTATATTCCACATTACGGCTGTCAGGCTCACGTACAAACCCATCTAAGGCACGCACAATCTTGTCGGACAGACCCACAATTTTTCCTGTCGGCGTGCCAGTATACATTTCAACCTCAAAGCCTTTGGATAATAAACTCATCTTTGTTCCAAAAATATAAAATATTGCCAAATATTGCTGCCAAACAAGCTCTTGATTTGATTTATCGCTTTTTTCTTAATCAAACAAGAGAAACTTACCAAAATAAGCACAAAAGATAAAAAATTCCAATAACTACTGGCTAGCCGTTGTTTTATGTATGGTTAACAGTGTAAATGATTACAGTCTAAAGAAAATCTAAAGATTATGATTGTAAAGATGTGCTTTCCTTAAGTTAAGATATCAAACCTTGTAATTTAACAAAATTAGGCAATAAGTTATTTATGACAACACTCTTATCCAATCAAGCACAGAAAACTAAGCATTATCAAACCAACCTTCAAGTAAAATACCTTCATCTAGAAGCAGAAGTAGATATGCTGCGGCAGAAACTAAACAATCTCATGCAACGCAAGCAAGGTCAGGAAATCGTCTCAAACTCACTGCCCACCGAAGACTAAGCCTCTAATAACTATTGTTCTATCGGCAATCGGCAATAGAGCCACAGATCAAGTTGCTCGTAATAAATTGCTCAAATATGGTCGAGCCAGAATCTCTTCTTTAGCGCCAAATTTTTGGCAGACCATCTCTAATTTGAGCAACAGTCATCTTAGGCAATTAGTCTTTGATTTGCTATCTGTAAATCCTTCAATTATCTTATTTTATCCTTGTCGTGCATCAGCTTAAGATAATTTAGACTGATAATCTACAGTTCAGACTTAAAAATCCCAGGAAGTAAATATGACAATACATCCTCAGCTAGCTCAAGCCTTGACTCAAAAAAATGCCCTCAAGGTGATCAGCGGTCTCAATAACTTTGACCTCCAGCGGGTAACAGCAGTGGTTAAAGCTGCCGAAGCTGGTGGTGCGACCTTTGTTGATATCGCTGCTCAACCAGAACTAGTGTCGGCTATACGCGCCTTGACCACTCTCCCCATTTGCGTTTCTGCCGTAGAGCCAGAATTATTTGTCGGTGCCGTCAAAGCTGGCGCTGACTTAGTCGAAATTGGTAATTTCGATAGTTTTTATAGTCAGGGAAGACGATTTGAAGCCCCTGAAGTTTTAGAATTGACCCAGCGGACTCGCTCTTTGTTGCCCCAAATAACTCTTTCGGTAACGGTGCCTCACATTTTGGCTCTTGATGAGCAGGTAAAATTAGCCGAACAGCTAGTCCAGGCTGGTGCCGACCTGATTCAAACTGAAGGAGGCACTAGTATCCAGCCAGCAAACCCTGGAGTCAGAGGGCTGATTGAAAAAGCGGCTCCAACCTTAGCCGCGGCTCACAGCATTGCTCATGCCGTAAACGTTCCTGTACTTTGTGCTTCTGGTCTATCCAGCGTTACTGTACCCATGGCGATCGCGGCTGGAGCATCAGGTGTCGGTGTCGGCTCGGCGATTAATCAGCTTGAGAGTGAAGTGGCAATGGTTGCTGCTGTACGCAGTCTGGTTGAAGCTTTATCCCCTAGTCGAGTTGTTGTCTAGAGACGCGCATCAAAACCCAGCTCACTGATGCTGAGACTGCCTATCTTAGACCTCTAATAAACAGTCTTTTAAAGCATAGGCAACCTGTTCCTGTTCCTCAGGCGAAATACCAGGAAACATCGGTAAAGATAATACTTCAAGGGCAGCTTGTTCCACTACGGGTAGCTGCCCTTTTTGATAGCCAAGATCTTGATATACAGGCTGTAGATGCAGAGGAATCGGATAATAAATCATCGAGATAATTCCTTGCGATCGCAGCTTAGACTGGAGCAGTTCGCGACGATTGTTTTGGGATGATGATTGTTTGACACAGACAGTATATTGATTCCAGACGCTTGTGCCTCCTGGTAATGCTTGAGGAAGTCGGAGAGTATCGACATGTCCTAACAGCTCTTGATAATATTCAGCCGCCTGTTGACGTTGTCCGTTCCAATAATCGAGATAGGGCAGTTTGACGCTGAGGATAACCGCCTGCACCGCATCAATTCGGCTGTTAATGCCGATAAAATCGTGACGGTAGCGAGCAGGAGAACCATGCTCCTTGAGAATCCTCATCTGCTGGGCAAGCGCTAAATTATTGGTCGTAATCGCACCTCCATCGCCACAGGCACCCAAGTTCTTGGTCGGAAAGAAGCTAAAACAGCCTACGTCGCCAAAGCTGCCGATCTTACTCTCTCTCCAAGCCGCCCCCGTTGCCTGGGCGCAATCTTCAATCACGTATAGCTGATGGGCTTTGGCGATCGCCATCAAGCTATCCATATCCATCGGCTGCCCAAAGATATGTACGGGAATAATTGCTTTGGTTTGTGGGGTAATCGCCTGTTCTAACTGAGTTAAATCAAAGTTAAAAGTAGCAGCATCAATATCGATAAAGACTGGTTTGGCACCGACTCTGGTAATTACTTCTGCCGTAGCAAAAAAGCTAAAGGGCGTGGTGATTACCTCATCTCCTGAACCGATGTTTAAAGCCCGTAGCGCCAAAAAAAGTGCGTCTGTGCCAGAATTGCAGCTTACGCACTCAGTAACGCCAATATAATCAGCAAATTCTTGTTCAAAACTGGCGATCGCTTTACCGCCGATATAGCGACCTGAACTAAGAATCTCTAGGACAGCCGAGTCAGCTTTTTCTTTAATTAATTGATATTGTCGGGTTAGATCGACTGGGGGAATCTGTTTCACTCGCTTAGGTTTAAGTTTTTTTTACTTAGATAAAATAGTGAGGAATTTAATTGTTCAATATAGGGTAGCGCGAAAAACTGCTGTTTAGTGGTAATTAATCACAAATGCAGTAACTTGAGAAATATTAATCCTGATCGGACAAGACAGTCAAACTGTTTGCTCTCAATCCACAAGCCTCCCCAATAACATTGATAAGTTATGGAATCAGCAGAAAACCAAGCACAACCTATTTCCCCTCAAGGATCTTTGCCAGACAGCCCTCCTCTTTCCAAAACTGAAACCATTGCGCTGCTTAACGACAGTATTGATCGTCTAGAGGAAACAATCAAAAGGATCAGCGAAAATTCGGCTCAAGTTCCCTCTTCACAGTCGATTGAAACCCTATTGACAACTACCCAAGAATTGGAAGCTGCGGTTAGTTCAACGGAGGAAAAGGTAACAAAGTCTACTCCCGCAGCCAGGGATGAACAGGCGCAAACAGTACCGCCTACTCCCAGTGTGGCTACCCGCGTAAATCAGAAGCTTGAGAACCCCAAAAATACTGCTCCGAAAACCGATACGCCATCAAAGCCCAAAAACCGCCGTCTGTTAATTATTATTGGGACGGTAGCGATCGCTACCGTCCTGGGATTATGGTTTTGGCAGCCTCCGCAGCTAGTCAGGCTTTTGCCCCAGGCTAAGACATCAACCGAGATAGTTGAGCCTGAACTTCCAGAGCAGCTGACTACGCCAGAAACTCCCTTGGGCGAGGTAACGGATGGCGATAATATTGCTAATATCTCCCCAGATTTTCCAGATTTTCCTTCAGAAATAAAGTCTGTCGGTAAACCAGAAGCAGACGTGGTTGAAACTATTATTCCCGAAGAACTGGTTTCCCCTGGAAAAGCAAAAAACTTAAAAATAGTAGCAATTAAGCCAAAGCTCAACTTCTCTCCTGAACAGAACTTACTTGCGGCTTTAGATACCAAATTATCGGAGTTGGTTCTAGCTGATCCAAATGAAGTTATCGCCCAAATTCGTCCTAACCTAGACGAAAATAAGCTGCTCGTGGAAGTGACCGATAGCTGGTACAGTCTCGATGAATCCGAGCAAGACAGTCTCGGGCAAGAAATACTTCAGCGCGCTCGCGCCTTCAGCTTTGACAAGCTAGAGCTAAAAGATAACGCTGGCACTCTAGTAGCGCGTAATCCCGTAGTTGGCGGACACATTATTGTGCTGCAAAATAACCAGGAAAATAGTCCTGAGTAACCATTTAAATTTGAGTCATAAAAGCAAAATATACCTAGAGATAAAATAGCGGTGTCGTGGTTAACTTGTACAATATCTCTGGAGTAATTTTAAAACAGGATACAGTAACAGGTGGTCAAAAAATTGAGTAACGAAATCTTGATTAGTATTGCTGTCGTTCTTCTCTGTGGTTCGGTACTAATCTTCTCTGCTTTCATGGGCAATAGCCCCAGTCAACAGGCGATCGCTTCTGAGCTACAGCAGCCTAGTACCAATACTCAGTTAATCGCTCAAAACAACATTTCAGAAGAGGAATCTATGGATTTATCCAACGCAACAACTAAAGACTCAGGTTTGAAATATATAGTGCTGGAATCAGGGGATGGCGCATCACCCCAAACAGGAGAAAATGTCACCGTCCACTATACGGGTACCCTAGAAGACGGCAGTAAATTTGACAGTTCTCGCGATCGCAACCGTCCTTTTTCTTTCAAAATAGGAGTTGGTCAGGTAATTAAAGGCTGGGATGAAGGAGTTGCCGACATGAAGGTTGGTGGCAGACGTACTCTAATTATCCCTCCAGAACTGGGTTACGGTGCTAGAGGTGCGGGGGGCGTGATTCCGCCTAACGCTACCTTGATCTTTGATGTAGAACTATTAAAAGTAGGCGGTTAATTAACTTTCTGGTTTTATCACTGGCAAGATTAAGCAAAGCTTGACAATAGAAGGTGGGCATTCTGTCCACCTTTTTGCGCTGATCAGATACTCGTCTCTCGGTAAGAGTTAAATTAAACTTTGAACATGTTTTTTTGATAGTTGTCAACTCGACTATTCATCAGCAGATTTTCCCAACGACGGGCAATCAAGCGCGGTAGGTTAAAGATAAAGTGCTTGATTACTCCTGGATTGGAAATTATCCTCTGGAGCGAGATTAAGGTTTTACCCTGCTTCAATGGTTCTACTACCAAGTAGTAGTCAAGCCAGAGCTGTGTTTCTTGCAGCTTCAATTTCAAGGCGGTTTCTACCGCTGGATTTTGCTCAATATAATCAGTATTATTCAAAAATCTCGTAATTACTTCGCACTCTTCTCTCATCCGCCCGATTTTGTCGCTAGAGACCAAAGAGCCAGGACGAGCGCGATAAAAATAGTAGGGTTCTGGTACTAAACAAAATTTAGCTCCATGCAAAAAACACTCAATATCAAACCAAAAGTCCTGAGTTACCCGAATATCCTGATATTTAATCTGGTGCTGAACCAGAAATTCCCGCTTGAATAAGGGCTTGGTAAAACCGAGACGTAATCCTGGTCTGCCCTCAATATCCGTCATGATAAACGCGGCGGCTTCAAACTGCTGGATCGAAGCTATCTTAATACCGCTTTCGCGAATAATTGTACTCCAAGGGGTTTGAGTCCCATCCTCGATTAGATAGGAATCATCAGCGATAAAATCCACCTGCTTTTGGACGGCATGACTAACTAAGACCTCTAGCCGCTGGGGTGCATACCAGTCATCAGAATCAAGCACCGCGATCCATTTTCCCTGAGCAGCGGCGATCGCTTTATTTCTGGCTCCCCCCGCACCCATGTTTTCGGTATTTAAGATTAGCTTGAGGCGAGGATCATCAAAGCCTTGAACTACCTGGACTGTATTATCGGTTGAACAATCGTCCACCACAATAACTTCAATATTGCTCAAGGTCTGGGACAGGGCAGAACTAATCGCCTTGGCGATATACTCTTCTGTATTGTAGGCAGGAATTATAACGGATACTTCGATGCTCATTTGCTTACTGGCTTAAACAGCCTTTTAAGATACTGATAAAGAATTTACGAATAAGGATTTACCATCAAAATAATCGGGTACTTGCGCCCCCATCAAATCGAGAATTGTTGCTCCCACATCGACAGCTCTACCTGAAGTTAAATTGCGGCTAGAGGGAATTCCTGGTCCTTTTGCCATCAAGAAACCATGCTCGCGATGACCCCCAGGACGATTGTAGGTAATCGGTCCAATACGTCCGATATCGGGACTATCAATTAAGTCCGTGGCGATTGTGTGCCAAACAACTACTAGGTCAGGATCGGGTAGTTTCGGGTCCCTATCCAAGGGAGATTTGCGGGTGCGAATGACATCTTTGACCAGCAGTTTGCCGCTTCTGCCATCCCTGAGACGAGAAAGCACGTCGATAATTTCGTCACAAACTTGGTCGTAGGCTTCAGGCTCAACTATGCCCTGGCGATCGCGCCCTTTGAGATTGATCCGTATATGACCATCAGCATAGGCGGGTAGGGCAAAAGCCTTCATTTCTGACCAGAGAGGACTGTACCAAACCGCAGGCATCCAGCCTAATTCTACGTTGTCGTCCAATAGGGGATAGGGAGAGAGCAAGCCATTTTTAGAACCTCGCAAAAACTTTTTGTGCGTCCAAGTTTCCCAAAACTTCTTCAGCGGGTTAGCTTCGTATACCTGCCGCCAAACTTCTGCTGACCAGCCGCCACGTATGTTCTTAGTGATAATTGGCGGTGCGGGGCGATCTAGATTACCTTTTCCTAATGCCGCTTTACCTGGGTAGTTGAGACGATACATTACCTCTGGCAACAGCATCATGCTCAAGAGGTCGGTATGATTTGCCCCCATGCCGTGAACCGCAAACAGCAGGATGTTGGCATGATCGGGAGCGGCAGCTACAATTTCGCCAATAGCTCGGTCTATCTGCTGATAACCCTGGAGCATCGGGTCTCCCAAAGTATCCAGCTTATTTGTATGGTTATGGAGGGGATGATCTGGCTGACTAAGATTGTAGAGGTCATGACCCAAAGTATGAGTTTCACCAAAGCCTGTCAGGAAAAGATCCCAGTTATCCTGTTGCAATAAATCGCAGCAGATTTTAGCGCGAGTCGCGACGCTAGATTCAACCGACTCTGTGACCCACTTGAAATATTCTTGATCCCACCAAATGCCGTTATCTTTGCGGTATACGGGATTGCTGCCATATTGCTCGACTATGTCAGGCAACAAATCTGCGGGCAAGGACTCACTAGGATAAAAAGGATGATGACCACCCCAACCAGTAATTTGGACACCATTAACCCCAGGACATACTCGCGTTACGGGAACATCAAATGCGGCTACGCGGTATTGGTCGCTTAAAGCATAAAAAGGTTTGTATTCCTGGTAGTCATAGCCACCATAAACTGGATCGCAGCCAACCTGATAAGTGTCTGGATTGTAGGTAATGGTATCCCAAAAACCCGTTTTGTCGGGTAGGCATCCCGTTGCCATCATTACCCAGAGTGGCTCTGTTGAAGAAAACTCAGCCGTACCATGCTGGTAATTGACCGCATTGTGGAGACGACTATAGACGCCTTCTTGATTGATCCGACTAATATTGGGGAGAAAACCCTGAGACATCCATTTTTCGATTAGTGCAGGATCGGCTGCATCTAAGCCGATGGCAACTACTGGCTCTTTTCTGCTCATAAATTTATTAATAGTGCTGGAAATCTTAAAATAATTAATATGGGTAGAGATTAAGTCATGTAATACAGCGTACCGATATGATACCGTTTATTCTCTTTTTTAGGTGCCATGGATATCAGTAATTACTGACAAATTCAGGAATTATACTTATATTTTTAATCGATTGTGAAGTAAAGATGAATTTTAATCAAACCTAGCTGATATCAAAGCTCAAGACCCCGCCTCAGAGACGATAAGCAATTAAGGGCTTAGTTATATTCACCAGTTTTAACGTCTAAATAATTTTTTCGTAAAGTGTATCTTAGACGCTTAATATCAGCTATCTATTTGCTCTGGCTCAATAGCTCGTGACAAAAATTATGCTGCCTGGTTTAGAGTATTACAAAGATGCTTATTCGAAAAAAACAAGCAGCTTATTTAAGGTTCACAGT
This sequence comes from Cyanobacteria bacterium J06648_1, assembly GCA_039817275.1. GTDB lineage: Bacteria > Cyanobacteriota > Cyanobacteriia > Cyanobacteriales > Xenococcaceae > Waterburya. The sequence continues at coordinate 9,560 of JBCBWB010000009.1, forward strand.
CGGCTCCCCTAAATCCTAACAATAGTGATGTATAAATCTTATCCCAGTTTCTATACTCCTGAACAAGTGAGAGAAGTTTATCGTGTCCCCTATCAGCAAAGAGCCGAAGCGGCAGCTAGTTGGCAACAGCAGCAGCAAATTACCGCCGCAGCGGGCGATCGCCAGAGAGTAGGATTGTTACTTATCGACGTACAGAATACTTTCTGCCTACCTGAGTTTGAACTGTTTGTGGGGGGAAGATCGGGTCAGGGAGCGATAGAGGATAATATTCGCCTCTGCGAGTTCATCTACCGCAATTTGGGAACGATTACGCAGATTATTCCGACCATGGATAGCCATACGGCGATGCAAATTTTTCATCCGATTTTCTGGGTTAATGAAGCGCAGCAGCATCCTGCACCAGCAACCACCATAAGTTGGGAGTCGGTGAGAACAGGAAAATGGCGCGTTAATCCGAGTTTACAGTCTCCAGAAGGTAATTTTTCGCAGCTAGAACAGCATGCTCTACACTACGTCCAAAAACTGCATGATGAGGATAAATATCCCCTGACAATCTGGCCCTATCACTCGATGTTAGGAGGCATCGGTCACGCTCTAGTTTCTGCGGTGGAGGAGGCAGTATTTTTTCATAGTATCGCGCGTCAAAGTCCGACTGTATTTGAGCTGAAGGGAGATAATCCCCTGACAGAAAACTATTCTGTCCTTAGTCCTGAAGTTTTAGATACCACAGGCGGTAAGGCGATCGCCCAGAAAAATACAGATTTGATTCAAAAATTACTGGCATTTGATACTTTGATCATTGCGGGACAGGCAAAGAGTCACTGTGTCGCCTGGACAGTTGAGAATCTGCTAACGGAGATTGAGCAGGTAGACCCCAAACTGGCACAGAAAGTTTATCTGTTAGAAGACTGTATGTCTCCCGTAGTTATACCAGGAGTAGTAGATTTTACCGAACAGACAGAGCAGACTTTTCAGCGGTTTGCTCAAGCAGGAATGAATCTAGTTAAGTCAACTAAGATAAGTTTTTAAGCATGTTCTGAGGTGGCTAATATTTCCTGAATAAGTGCGATCGCTTGCTCTACTGTCTCAGCCGCAAATAATGTTCTGTCGCTCAGGCTAGCAAAGAAGCTGTAGGTCAGTTTCGTCGGCTGCAAAAGAATTACTGGCTTACCATTTTTTAAAGCCAGAGCAATCTCCGATGCCGTACCCAAACCGATGCCACAGGCGATAACTACATCGGCAGAAAGCACATTGATATTGTTTCTAGCACTACCCAAATCGGTGACGATCGCAATATCTACCGTTTCAGACATGTCTGTCTTATTACTATCAGGTAAGATGCCTACAATCAAGCCGTCGCTAGCTTTTGCCCCGCGACTAGCAGCATCCATTACCCCGACATTGCGACCACCAGTTAGTAAAACCCAATTATTTTCGGCGATCGCCTGACCCAAAAGATAAGCCGATTTCAAATCTTCTGAGGTGGCGCGATCTCCCGCGCCCATTACGCCGATAATTATTTTTGCCATGGTCAATGTTTATCAACCTGAAGCAGACGCGAGACTCCCTATATCTACTCAAATTCTAGGTCGTGTATTCAGCATTAATCTCTACATATTTATAGGTAAGGTCGCAACCCCAGGCGGTACTATTGCCCGACCCCAAACCAATGTCAACGGCAATTAAAACCGTGTCTCCTATTAAATACTCTCCTGCGGCGGCTTGCTTGAGATAGTTACTCGCAGCAGCGCGATCAAATGCTTGGGGTTGACCGTTACGCATTAGGTCGATCTCCCCTAGCTTAATATTTAGCTCGTCCTGATGAAACTTAACTCCTGCTCTTCCAGCGGCGGCGGCAATTCGACCCCAGTTAGGATCGCGACCAAAGATAGCCGACTTGACTAAGGATGAACCAGCAACAGTTTTGGCTATCTGAGCCGCGGCTTGATTGTTAGGAGCGCCCGATACCTGGACTTCGATCAGACAGGTTGCTCCTTCCCCATCACGAGCGATCGCCTTAGCTAAGTACTGACATACTTCCGTCAACATGTTTTCTAGCTTAGTGGCATTAGGACTATTGTCCGTAATCGCCGTCGTGCGAGACTGCCCATTTGCCAGAGCCAAAACACAGTCGTTAGTACTGGTATCGCCATCAACAGTAATCTGATTGAAACTTTTGTCTACTGCTCGCTTTAACATTTCATGCCATAAGCCAGTTGATACCGCCGCATCGCAGGTAATAAAGCCCAGCATCGTTGCCATGTTAGGCGCAATCATCCCCGAACCTTTAGCAATCCCCCCGATACGCACGGGACGACCCTCAATCATGGTTTCTAGGGCAATTTCCTTGGTGACCAAATCCGTAGTCACGATCGCCTTAGCCGCATCTGCTCCACCATTCTCGCTAGCAGCACGAACTAAGGGTAAAATTCCCGCCTTAAGCTGCTCCATTTTGATCCTCTGACCAATTACCCCTGTAGAAGCCAGAAGAACCGCATTAGGAGCAATATTTAGCTCTTGAGCCAGCAATCGGGCGCTCTCTTGAGCATCTTCCCAACCCAACTCTCCTGTCGCCGCATTTGCCTGTCCCGCATTACATAAAATAGCTCTGGCACTGGCTTTCTTTTGAAGGCACTGACGACAATAATCAACGCAGGCAGCCCGCACTTGAGAAGTAGTAAATACTCCAGCGGCGATCGCCTCAGACTGAGACAAAATTAATGCCAGGTCTTTTGCTCCTGTAGATTTTAGTCCTGCGGCAATTCCTGCGGCAATAAATCCTTTGGGCGCCGTAATGCCACCTTCAACTACCTGCCAATCTGCCATTTCACTTTAGTATTGTTATTTTAATGATTTAAGATTTGCTCCAAGGCTGATTATAGCAAGACCTAGAACCCTTAGTTTAAGTAGTATGAAGCCCGTTAAGTCATGAGGCTACGTCCCCATGGTAAATTTAGCTTTAGTGGCAACATAGCCCAACCATAACTACACGTCGGTTTTGTGCGGAATTTACCGTCAAACGTAAGGGGGAAAGCCCAGTGAAACTCTGGCACTGTCCCGCAACTGTAAAGAGTCTGTTCCCAACTATCTCTGAGTCAGAATGCCCGCCGATAGTAACAAACAACATTAGCTTTTTTTTAAATCTGCGAGGTACAGATAATGCTAGTTCTATTTAATCGATGTGGCAGCTTGACCACTCTACGAAATTTTTGCTGCTTCTGCCCCCTGAACTCTTAATAACACCCAAACTCTCAATAAAAAACGGCAAAGCTTGCGGCGCGGAGACAAATCAGGCATGTAATGCTCTGCGCCTATTGTGACTGATAAGAGTGAATTATCTCGCTCCTTTGGTCAAGTCGAAGGCTCAATTGACTTATGAGTCTTCGTAAATTTTCGTCTGGTTTCACCCCAAACTTTGGTAATTGTATGAACAAGAATAAAGCGATCACTATTGGTTTAGTTTCTAGTGTTTTTCTCAGTCTCAGTCTTCTATTTAACGATCCTGCTCTCGCCCATCATCCCAGCGGTGGTGAAATTCCTGGCAACTTTATAGAAGGATTTCTCTCTGGTGTCGGTCATCCTGTAATCGGCATTGACCATCTGGTGTTTGTGATTGCCATCGGCTTGCTGGCCGCTCTTAGTAATAAATTAGGGCTAGTCATACCCACTACCTTTGTTGTAGCTACAGCGGTTGGTACAGTAATTCATCTCCAAAGTATTGATTTACCAGGGGCAGAATTGATTATCTCCGCTTCTGTTCTAGTTATCGGTATTTTTCTCGCTCAAAGAAATCAGGCAAATTTTGCCTTGATAACTATAGCGGCAGCGATCGCTGGAATTTTCCATGGCTATGCCTACGGAGAATCGATTATTGGCGCGGAAGCGACGGCTTTAGGCGCATACCTCTTCGGTTTCTGCTCGATCCAGTTCGTCATAAGTGCGATCGCTTTTTATCTGGGGCAAAAAGTCCTCAATCAACCTCATAAATCTGCTTTGCTGTTGCGCTTTGCTGGGTTTACCGTATGTGGAATCGGTTTTGCTTTTCTTTCTAATGCTCTTTTTGGCTAGATGCTCGGCACCAATATCAATTAACTTTTTACTGTTGAACAACTATGCACAAGATACCCGTTACCGTAATATCAGGATTTTTAGGAGCAGGCAAAACTACCTTGGTACGCCATCTACTGCAAAACAACCAGGGGCGCAGAATTGCTGTTTTGGTCAATGAGTTTGGTGAAGTTGGTATCGATGGTGAGTTACTGCGATCGTGTCAAGTTTGCGATGAGGAGGAAAATCCTGCTAGTAACATTGTCGAACTGACTAACGGCTGTCTCTGCTGTACCGTCCAGGAAGAGTTTTACCCGACGATGCAGGAATTACTTAAGCGGCGGGATAAAATTGACTGTCTCTTAATCGAAACTTCGGGATTAGCTTTGCCCAAGCCCTTAATCCAGGCTTTTCAATGGCCTGCAATTCGCAACAGCGCTACGGTAGATGGAGTAGTAACGGTAGTTGACTGCCATGCATTGGGTATAGGTAATTTAGTCGGAGACATCGCGGCTTTAGAATCTCAACGAGCAGCCGATCCTAATCTAGACCATGAAACGCCGATTGAGGAACTGTTTGAAGATCAGCTCGCCTGTGCTGACTTGGTTTTGCTCACTAAAACCGATTTAGTCGATCAATCGACTCTAGCCAAAGTAAAAGCTTGGCTTCAGCAGGAGCTACAACCAGGAGTCAAAATTGTCAGCGTCAAAGATGGCGAGATAAATCCCGATCTACTTTTAGGGTTTAACGCCGCAGTAGAAGACGATCTAGATAATCGTCATTCCCATCATGACCATGAAGAAGAACACGAACACGACGAGGATATCAATTCCGTCGAACTAGTCTTCGAGCAACCTTTTGAGCCACAGGCATTGGTACAGCAGCTTAAAGAACTTGTCGCCGAGCAAGAGATTTATCGCGTTAAAGGTTTCGTTTCGGTGCCAGGGAAGCCCATGCGCCTTGTGCTACAGGGGGTGGGTAATCGCTTTGATAGTTTTTATGATCGCCTCTGGACAGCTGATGAACCTCGACAAACTAGCTTGGTCTTAATCGGTCATGACCTCAATCGTCAACAAATCCTGAGCAAGTTAACCAATTTGACAGCAGTAGCCAAATGATAAGGAATTTGGATAAGCTAGTTTGGCTGGGACAATCTCAGCTAGAATTACGGTGGAGTAAACTTGTAGTTTATTCTGTTAGCGGCTCATCTAAATATCTCAGGAAATGTCATGAAAATCAAAACATTAGCTGGATTATTTGCTGGGCTTGGCGTAGTTATCGGCAGCGCGATCGCCAATCCCGCAACAGCACAAACCAAAAGCAACAATACTTACTACTGCGCTCAGCTTAATAGCAATTGGAACACCTTTGTCAATACTCCCAGAGGGCGAGTCAAGTTAATCAACTGGGCAAATGAATTCGCCCCTGATTGGACACCGCAAAGGAGATGTTCGGCAGTATCTGGCAGATTTCAGAAGTTCCTCGACCAAGGGAATTTGAAGTTTATCCGTACGGGAAATGTTAATAATCTACCCGTTTTATGCGTAGCTAATGCTCGTGGTGGCAACTGTCCCAATGATAATGTCTTGATTACCCTCAAGCCAGGAACAGATCCCGAAGGAGTATTGATTAAGCTGGTAGATTTTCGTCGTAGCGTTAGTGGACAGACTTTAACTCTCAGCGCTGATGATCCAGGATTTTACTCTGGCGGCGAATTTTATGTTGACATGGATAAATTTCTCGAAGCTGTACCAGTAGATAGTTAAGTTTGTCGGGCTGCAAAAACTATATTCTAAATTTATTAATGAATGAAATGGCCACCCAATCAAGGGTTTAAAAACCAAGGCAAAAGTAGCAACAGTTATTCTAAACGTTCTATTTTCCATCCAACATCCCAAGTCATCAAGATGATTTTCTGTTTTGTCTGTACTGGGATGTTTTTGTCTGGAGATGGCGATCGCCTACGAAGCACGATCGCATCGGTTTCTCCCCAAGAATTGGTCATCAGGCTCAATCAGATTGCAGCCAATATTAGTGTCCGAATCCTCAACCAAGACTTTTTAGGCTCTGGCTTTATTGTGCGCCAGGCAGAACATGAATATTTGGTCATTACCAACCAACACGTACTAAGAGCAGGAGAAGCCCCCTACAGAGTAGAAACAGTGGATGGTAGAATCCATGCAGCAAAGGTGATTACTGAGATGAATACGGCTAATTATCAATACGATTTAGCTGTCTTAAAATTTACTGCTAAAAAACCCTATCAAACTGCCAAAATTGGCAATTCTCTTAATCTACAAGTAGGACAGCCTGTATTTGCAGCGGGCTTCCCCTATCAAGAATCTAGCTCCTCTAGAACTCCAGCTATCTTTGCCAATCCTAATCTGTCGAACTCTCGCAAACTAGCTTTAAAATCAGGTAGGATAGCGATCATTCTCAATCAAGCTCTCGAAGAAGGCTATCAAATTGGCTATACTAACGATGTCAAAAAGGGCATGAGCGGCGGAGCTTTACTAAACGAGCGCGGCGAGGTAATTGGTGTAAATGGCAAGCATGCCTATCCTTTATGGGAATCTCCCGAAATCTATCAAGATGGTTCCGAACCCTGTCCTGCTCTACAAGAATTAATTACCCGTTCTAGTCTAGCGATTCCGATCGAAAAAAGTATTGAACTAGCGGCTCAGCTAAAGTCAATTAAATCAATCAGCAAGAATGAAGATATTGCTAAAAATTCTTTATCTGAAAATTCGCCTCTTGTCTCCAGAATGCAGGCGATCGCCAAAGAAACAAAGCGCCAGTGTCGTCAGCAGCAGGAAGCAATCCTGGAAGATCAGTAATCAGTAATCAGTAATCATCAAAGCCATCCTTTCAGTCGATAGATGAAAGTGCCGATATATTCTTTCATTGCTTGAGTTGTGTAGTCGAGACTTTGACTGTTGGGAAGCAAGCTAAGAATTCGCGACTCGCTAGTATATCGATGTTCGACCAAATTGCGATCGCTAATCATATAGTCTGCGGGAGCAGGAATCGCATTAATGTTTTCCCGCTTAAAAATGGCGATCGAGCGGGGCATGTGTGCCGCCGAAGTAACCAACAATACTTTGTCGATGTTTTGTTGCTGGAGAATTTCTTTGGTATACACAGCGTTCTCATGGGTGTTTAGGGAGCGAGATTCTAGGATCAGATCCTCGGGGGGAATCCCCATCAGCTTTAAAATTGTTGCCATACTTTTTGCCTCCGATGAATCTCCCCCCGTCCATTGAATTCGTCCCCCAGAAAGCAATATTTTTGGCGCTGCACCATCCTTGTAGAGCTTGGCGGCATATAGTAGACGATCGCCCCGATCACTCATATCGGGTAAGATTCTTGGTGGTTCATTATTTCTGGTAGCGCCACCGAGGACGACAATTGCCTCGGCGGTGGGTGGTTCACTCAAAGGTAAATATTGTTTTTCTAGGGATGCAATGAGATTATTGGCGATGATTGAATTGCTAGAGAGCAAAAGAAGCACAAGTGCTAGCAAGATCGGGATATAGGTTTTTCGCGATCGCTTACGGCTCAACCAGAGAGCGAACAATAGCAAGATGCAAGATAGACCTAAGGGATAGATAAATAAAGGCAGTAGCTTGGAGACAAATAGAAACATTACTTCTACAGTTGTTTTACAAGTTATATGGAGCGAAAATAATATCTCAACATTATTTTAAGAGCAGTTAGACCGCATAAAAGATATGGTGGCAAAAATTACATAACATTAGCTCTAAATCTTAACCTCTTCATAAATAAAGCCTACTGTTGACTTAATTCACATCCTAGAAGCTATTAACTTAGTGTAGTTTTGGGTATTTAAGATTGACTATTACTCAAGCAGTTAAAGTTGAAAGTTTAAATAAGAGTTTTAAAGGAAAGTTAGCCTTAAATGAGGTTAGTTTTGTGGCAAACGAGGGCGAAATGCTTGCTCTGGTGGGTGCTTCAGGCTCTGGTAAATCAACCCTGTTGCGAAATATCAACGGTTTACATCTTGCAGACAAAGGTACGGTCAACATTTTTGGGACACCCCTTCAAAGCCAGGGTAAATACTATTCGCGTATTCGTCGCATCAGAAGTCAAGTTGGTTTTATCTTTCAGCAGTTTAATCTTGTTAACCGTTTGAGTGTTTTAGAAAATGTTTTGATTGGAAATTTAGCTCAGATATCTTTGTCTCGATCGCTTTTTCGTCAATTCTCTAAACCAGAAAAGCTCAAAGCCTTAGCCGCTTTAGAAAGAGTCGGCATCCTGGAACAAGCCTATCAGCGTGCTTCTACACTATCGGGAGGTCAGCAGCAAAGGGTAGCGATTGCCCGTTGTTTGGTTCAGGAAGCAAAAATCATTCTTGCCGATGAACCAATCGCTTCTCTCGATCCCGAATCAGCCAGAAAGGTAATGGAGTTGCTGTGTCAGCTTAATGACGAGGGCATCACGGTAATTACTTCTTTGCACCAAGTACAGATGGTACGACGTTATTTTAAACGAGCGATCGCTTTAAAAGATGGCAGAGTCATGTTTGATGGTGCAACCGAGCTATTAGACGATCAAGAGCTAGCTAGAATCTATGGTTCAGCAGTAGAGGAGTTGGTCATTCGCGGACATGGAGACCTTGCTAACGCTGAAGATTTGTTAGTTAAGTCCCAAACAAAAACTCACTAGTCAATTATTGCAATTATTCACAATAAACATTATTTAGACAATGAAAAGACGATCTTTTATAAAAACTGCTTCCATATTTACTGGTTCTCTGGCAACAGCCAAATTATTATCAAATCCTGCTCAAGCACAGGATCTTAAAGAACTGAATTTTGGCATTATCTCCACCGAATCTCAAGCTAATCAAAAACCCATCTGGGAACCCTTTATCGCCGCCATGTCTGAAGAGATCGGCATGCCAGTTAAAGCTTTTTATGCAACTCAATATGCAGGGGTAATTGAGGCTATGCGTTTTGGACAGATACAGCTAGCTTGGTATGGTGGCAAATCCTATATCGAAGCCAATAAAATTGCTGATGCTGAGGTGTTCGCTCAAACAGTCAATGATGATGGCACCAAGGGTTATTTTTCTCACCTGATCATGAATCAAAACCATCCTGACTTAGCCAAGGCGAAAGAAATGGGTGGTGATAAATATGTTTTAGAAAATGCTAGCAATCTTCAGTTTGCTTTTAACGATCCCAATTCTACGTCAGGATTTCTGGTACCTAGCTACTACGTATTCGCTCAAAACAACGTAGATCCTAAAGAAGCTTTTAAGCGTCTGATTTTTGCAGGTAACCACGAAGCAACAGCTTTGGCGATCGCCAACAATCAAATAGACGTGGCTACTAATAATAGCGAATCTCTGAGTCGTCTGGAAAAAACTAATCCTGATGCGAGAACCGATATCGAAACTATCTGGACTTCTACTCTGATTCCTAGCGATCCGATCGCCTGGCGGGCAGATTTACCTGAAGAGATAAAAACCAAGGTTAAAGATTTCTTCTACAACTACAGCGATGAAGCCGTCCTCAGTCCTCTAGAATGGCAAGGTTTTGATCCTGCAACCGACGATATGTGGAATCCTATTCGTGAGTTGAACGACTATGTAGAAGCCAGTGCTTAGGCTAAAACGTCGTGCAGGAAATTAATTCTGAAGATCGTGACGACGATATTTGAGTAATGGACAATAGACAGTCGATCATATGGCAATTTTAGTGTTGTTCATGATTGACTGCGTTGTCCATAATTATAGAGATTTAAAAACTATGTCATCGCCAAACAGCTCGATTTCTCATTACGGAGATATATCTGCCGAAGTAAAGCAGATGTTGGCAAAAGAAGATAAACGTGTAACTGCTGGTAGAGTCTTATTTTTAATTGCTGCGATCGCCGTTTTAATCTTTTCCTATATTCAAAGCGAATTAGATTTTCCCGTGTTGTTCCAACGGGGAGGAAATATGGTGGAATATGTCCAATCTTATTTTCCTCCTGATTTTTCTTACTGGGAAACTTATTTAGAAGACACTCTGATCACTATATCTATGGGTATTTGGGGTACTTTGATCGCGGCGATCGCGGCCATCCCTCTATCTATATTGGCATCAGAAAATGTTTGTCCCGTATGGGTCGTTCAGCCTGTTAGAAGGCTCTTGGATGCGATGCGAGCGATCAATGAAATAGTTTTTGCTTTGGTGTTTGTGGTGGCGGTTGGTTTAGGACCTTTTGCTGGGGTGATGGCATTGTTTATCCATACTGCGGGTGCCTTGGGTAAACTATTTTCCGAAGCAGTGGAGGCGATCGAGCCCGGTCAGGTAGAGGGTATACGAGCTACAGGCGCAAGTAAGATACAGGAGGTTATCTTTGGCATTATTCCTCAGGTGATTCCTTTATGGACTTCCTTTGCCCTATATCGCTTTGAATCTAATGTTCGCGCTGCTTCGGTATTGGGCATCGTTGGTGCGGGAGGAATTGGAGTTTCTCTCTATCAAAGTTTTCAGTCTTTTGACTATGGTAAAGTTTGCGCTATTTTAATTATTTTAATTTTAGCTACTACTATTATTGATACGATCTCGGCTAAGCTGCGTAATTGGTTGGTTTAATCAGTTAACAGTCAACAGTTAACAGCTAGTCATAGACATTTGTAATTGTTTTTTACAGGTTAGTAGTTGAATTAATAGAGTAATCATGAAGCCTGATTTAACTAGGATTGTCGATATTTTACTGACCAAAGGAGATGCACAATATGGCATGGAAGCGGTTAGTCAGTTGGAACACGCTTTGCAATGTGCTACCTTAGCCCAAACTAATAATTCTAGCCCTGAATTGATTACCGCGTCTCTACTACATGATTTTGGTCATCTGGTTCATAATTTGGGAGAAGATGCAGCGGAAAAAGGGATTGACGATCGCCATGAATATCGCGCCTTGGGCTATCTTAAAACTATATTCAGCGATGCTGTAACCGAACCGATTAGGATGCACGTCAACGCGAAAAGATATCTCTGTGCGGTAAATACAGATTACTGGGATAGTTTATCTCCCGCTTCTAAAACTAGTCTAGAATTGCAGGGTGGTATTTTCTCTCCAGCAGAAGCAAAGGAGTTTATCAGTCAGCCTTATAGTTCAGATGCGGTTAAGTTAAGAATTTGGGACGATTTGGCGAAGGTGAAGGGTTTGAGAACTTCTAATTTAGAGTATTTTATTCCAGTGGTAGAGGAATCAATAATTGAATGAACAATCTTCAAGTTGATCTTGCCACTGAAGAAGATTTGACTATACTTAATGGCTTGTATGCAGACATGAATAATCAGCCATTAATGTCTGAAGATAAGATAATTGAAATTTGGCATCAAATTAAACAGGTTCCCGATTATTATGTTTATTTAGCTTATTTAGAAAATAAAGCGATTGGCACTTTTAGCTTATTATTTATGCCAACGATGATGCATCCAGGTTTTCATAGATCGGCAATTCTTGACTCTGTGACTATTTTATCTAGCTATAGGGGTAAAGGTTATGGCAAACAAATGATGGGGCAGGCTTTAGAAATTAGCGCTGATGCTGGATGTTATAAGGTTACTCTTTCTTCTAATCTTCAACGCGATCAGGCTCATAAATTCTACCAATCTTTAGGATTTCAACAGCATGGCTGGAGCTATAGTTATCTTTTATCAATTTATCAATGAACAATAGATAACTACCGCTAATTCATTGTCCAATAATGAAGACATATAAAATTACTTCTATTAAGCTACGCGATCTCCTTGTTTATAAACTGACCTAATTCTAGGAACTACACCATCATAGTTTACGGTAAGAAAGTCAGCTTTTTTGCCGATTTCTAAGCTGCCAATACAATCGTCTAAGTTAATAGCTTTGGCTGAATACAACGTAATATATTTAATCACTTCGTATAGCGGCTTGTTGGCTGTTTGACTAATAATAAATGCCGATTGTAATAAGCTTCTGGGTACATAATCAGAAGAAATAATATCTACCAAATCTAATTCGACTAATTCCATCGCCGACACGTTGCCAGAATGTGAACCACCCAAAACCACATTGGGCGCACCCATAAGTACTAATAAACCGTTCTGGTGGGCTTCTTTTGCTGCCTCCAAGGTAGTAGGAAACTCTGCTAAAACTACTCCTTCGGATATGGCTTCCTTGACATGTTCTACAGTGGCATCATCATGACTAGCGAGAGAGATATTTTTTTTCTGACTTAGTTTTACTAAAGCCTGACGGTTTTCTACTGCGTGTCGATGTTGGTTATTTAGACGCATGGCAATAAACTCGTCCATCTTCGCTTCGGGTACGCCATGTTTGCCCGTATAGTATTCTTTATACTTCTGGATATTGACAAACTGACGTTGACCAGGAGTATGATCCATTAAGGAAATCATTGCCAATAGTGGGTGTTCTGCATAGGGTTCGATAATCCCGTACAGATGTTCGTAACCCAACTCACAACGCAAATGTAGCAGGTGATCGCTAGAAAATCTACCCGCAGCTTGCCCTTCGGCTATGGTATCTATCATGGCTGCATAATGATTTGTGCGTAGAGAGTCATCTTTGGGCGTGACATCTCCAATCGCGATCGCATCACAGACTGTAGTTATACCAGAACTTATCAAGTCTTTGTCATGGTTTACTGCTGCTAATTCTAAGGGAAATCTTACACCAGGGCGAGGCGCAATAGATTTTTCCAGATTATCTGTATGGAGTTCGATTAAACCAGGTAGCAAATAGTTACCATCGCCATTCTCTCCGTGGGATACTACTCCAGGCTGGATATCCGTGATAACTCCATCTTTAACGGCGATCGTACCTAGAGTTTCTTCTTCGGGTAAGAGCAAGCGATAATTAGTGTAGATTTTTTCCTGCATCTCGTCTGGCTTTATTGGTATTAGTTTGCAGTTTAGGATATTTGTCGCTAAATACAAATTAAGGATAGTTTAGCGTTGAATTAAAGTAAGTATTGTTTTGCTATCTACGCTGCGATCGCACTTTTTTTATTGGGAACAGTAAACAACAAATTCTGGACGCTGTGCTTTCAAAGAAATAATTTCAATCGAACTCATCATTATCAAAAATTAATTCCATCATTTCGCCGCTAAACCTAGTTACGCCATATTCGACAATTGTATCGTCGCGATCGCAATTTATCGATTGAGCTAATAAGATTGGCTGCTTGGCAGAGATTTGTAACAGTCTGGCATCTGCTTCTCTAACTATCCGAGCGCAAACTGTAGTAGAACGACGTATATGATCACGGTCGTATATTTCCTTAAGCAATTTAGAGATAGAGCTATAGCTTTGCCAAAATTTAATTAAATGAGGGAATAGTTCGCCAGGAAAATAACTGCTGCCGATACTAATCGGGCGATCGTTTGCCAAGCCTATTCTTTCGATCAAAATTACTGGTGCGCCTATGTCTATCTTTAATGCATCGGCGATCGCTCTCTCAGCAGGTATTTCTACAGCTTTCAATTTCTCGTAACTAGCTTTTATTCCCTGGGCTTCTAAACTTTCGTTATATCTTACTCTTTCGCCGATGGGGTATTTAATCGGAGTTTTTGCCACAAACATCCCTCTCCCTCGATCTACTCGGATCAAACCTTCCTCTTTAAGTAAGGCGATCGCATTTCTAATCGTATGGCGGTTGACGCTAAACCTTTGGGATAAACTTTTCTCCGTCGGTAACTTATCCCCAGGCTGATAGACGGCTTTTTTTATATTTGCCTTCAACTCATCGGCTATTTCTATGTATAAAGCTTTGGTCATTTTTTACAATTGTCCATTGTCCATTTTTCCCTCTTGTTTAATATCCGTATTTACGATATCTTAGGCAGTAATCTAGATGTCTAGACAAATTTTAACAGCAGTTCAACTTTAAATTAACAGCGAGTTAAGAAAATGAGTCCGCCAACAGCAAGGCAAACATGGATGGCAATTCTAGCGAAATCATCTCCCGTCGATCTAGAACAACAAGTCAAAACATTAGGAGAATTGCCGAAATACACATTTTTGCGTAACTCAGAAATCGGTCTGGCGATGGTGAGAGGTAGAGCTGGAGGTACGGGAGAGGCGTTTAACTTAGGAGAAATGACTGTAACCCGTTGCGTTATCAAAATGGAGGATATTAAAGGCTTTGGCTATGTCGGTGGCAGATCCAAACGTCATGCAGAATTAGCTGCTGTCTGTGATGGGTTGCTGCAACAAAATGAGTGGCGCGATCGCGTACAAGAGTTGGTAATACAGCCTTTGCAAGACAAATTAATTGCAAGACAAGAAAAACAACAGCGTCAAACCGAAGCAACTAAAGTTGAGTTCTTTACGATGTTGCGGGGCGAGTAAAACAATTGATAATTGAAACTCATGATTGTTGAACTTCCAGGCTTTCAAGATTTAATTCGCGATTCCCAGACTACTTTTAAAACTCTGCTAGACTCTCTATCTCGTCCAGGAACAATAAATGAGATTACCGTAGAACTGACTCCGCCATCGGGATTAAATATAGCTTGTGCTGCTGCTTGTCTGACTTTATTAGATTTAGAAACTCAGGTGTGGCTGCAACCAGGATTAGATAAAGAGATAAAAGACTGGCTGCTGTTTCACACTGGCTGTCGCTTTACTGAAGATACCAAACAGGCTGACTTTGCCCTTATTTGGGATATAGAAAATATGCCCGACTTATCCCAATTCAAACAAGGAACGCCAGTTTATCCCGAAGACTCCACCACATTATTAATTACAGTGGTAACAAATGATGTAAGGGCGAACAGCCGTTCGCCCCAACTAACAGGCGCGGGAATAGATAAACAAATCACCATGCCTATAAATTTACCCGATCCATTTTGGCAACAGTGGCAAAACAGCCACAAATCTTACCCTTTGGGAGTAGATATATATTTCTTCTCTAAAAACAAAGTAGTTGGCTTACCCCGTACAAGCTATATGGTAAATGATTAAAATCAAACAACTATCCATCAGTATTTAACTGATAAATGCTCAATGATAAATGATAAATGATAAATGGTAAATGATAAATGGCTTACGTAGCAGTAAAAGGTGGCGAACAAGCAATCAAAAATGCCGAGGCTTTACTACAGGCAATGCGTCGAGGCGATCGCAATCTCCCCGAATTATCCCTGGAACAAATTAAGCAGCAGTTAGCTTTGGCGGTTAATCGCGTCATGGCGGAAGGAAGTTTATATGACGAAGATTTAGCAGCTTTAGCCATCAAGCAATCTTGGGGGGATTTAGTCGAGGCGATATTTTTATTAAGAGCATATCGCACAACTTTGCCCAGGCTATATTACAGCAAGCCGTTAGATGCAGGCAAGATGCAGGTACAACGGCGTATATCTTCTATCTTTAAAGATGTTCCTGGAGGTCAAAAGTTAGGGGCAACCTATGACTATATTCATCGTTTGTTAGATTTCAAATTAGCAGCAGAGGATAACGAATATCAGCCGCCAGAAAATACAGAATCTGTAAATGGTAATTCGTCCATACCCAGATCTATTGATACTCTAAACCAAGAACAATTAATTCAACCAGAAACTTGTAAGGGCGAACAGCCGTTCGCCCCAACTGAAGAACCATTTGATATTACTAGACAGTCATTAACGACACCTACAGATAGAGATGCCAGACTACAAAACCTAGCCCGTGCAGATGAAGGTTTTCTATTAGGATTAGCCTATTCTACCCAACGAGGCTATGGTAAAAACCATCCCTTTGCAGGAGAGATAAGAGTTGGAGAAGTAGAGGTGATTATCGAACCAGAAGAATTGGGTTTTGAAGTTGCGATCGCCAATATTCAAGTTACCGAAGTACAGATGGTAAATCAGTTTAGAGGTAGTAAAGAATTACCGCCCCAATTTACGAGGGGATACGGGTTAACTTTTGGCTACAACGAACGGAAAGCAATGTCGATGGCATTAGTAGATCGGGCATTAAGGGCAAAAGAATTTGGCGAAGAAATGAAAGGTGTAGCCCAGGATGAAGAGTTTGTTTTATACCATTCCGATAATGTGGAAGCGCAAGGTTTTGTGCAGCATTTGAAATTACCTCACTATATTGATTTTCAAGCAGAATTAAATATGATTAGGCAAATGAGAAAAGATTTATGCGTTGGGAAAGAGAAGTAATCTGTTTTTTTAACTGATAATGGAAAATTGCCCTGAAGTATACCGCTTCGCATAATAATTGACAACTATTACTTATGAGTAAAAATTATGAGCCTTGTTTTAATGGCGTATCGAATGACTGGCAAGGAAAATGGGCATTAATTAGAGAATTTACTACAAAATGGCATGGTATTCAATTTCGCGAGCGTATAGAATTGCTTCCTTTAGTTAAACAAGAAGAAGATAAATTAGGATTGAAACTTCCTCCTTCTTTTAGAGAGTATATTATATTTTATGCTGATATTGATAGCTATAAGGAAGATAAATTTATCAAAGGCAAAAACGAAATTAACTATAGTTTATTTAATCATAAATACAGAAATATTATACGAGATGACTATACAATTAACTATCTAGAGAAACTATCTAGTATATCTTTATTAAGGCTAAGCGAAGGAGATTGTTTCTGGGGAATTAAATTAGAAAATCTGGCGCAGGTAGATCCTCCTGTAGAAAATTATATGCTCAACGATTTAGGAAGAAATTTGTATGACGAATATGCACTTAGTGGAACAATAAAAGAAGACGGTTTTAAATATACTGGTAATTATTCTCCAAGTATTACCTGTTTTATTTTAGATATGATACTTCTCTGTATATATGGAAATCAGAGGTCTTATACGGAATTTAAAGTTGTTAATTCCGAGCTAATTTCAGCAATAGAAGATTTGTTTAATAGGCAACTTATTATGTTCAATTTGTCTTAAATTGTTGTCTTCATCATAATTATCCATTGTCCATTTAAGTGCTATGTTTAATACTGAAATAGAACCAGGATTCAATTTTGCCTATCTCGATGAACAAACAAAGCGATCTATCCGTCGGGCTATTTTAAAAGCAGTCGCTATCCCAGGACATCAAATACCCTTTTCTTCCCGCGAAATGCCCATGTCTTATGGTTGGGGAACAGGGGGTATTCAGGTAACAGCTAGTGTAATTGGGAAAGAAGATACCTTAAAAGTAATTGATCAAGGTGCAGACGATACAACTAATGCGGTAAATATCAGGCGTTTTTTTCAGAAAGTATGTGGTGTAAATACCACCGAGAAAACTACTGAAGCAACTTTAATTCAAACCCGACATCGCATTCCTGAAACGCCATTAACCGAAGGGCAAACTATCGTCTATCAGGTTCCTATGCCCGAACCTTTGTTTGTAATTGAACCATCGAGAACCGAGGCAGCCAAGATGCACGCTTTAGAAGAATATGGCTCGATGTACGTCAAGTTATACGAGGATATTACTAACTTCGGATATATAGCAACTGCATATGATTATCCTGTAATAGTAAATGAAAGATACTTGATGAAGCCGAGTCCTATTCCTCGATTTGATAATCCCAAAATGAATAATAATCCCGCATTACAATTATTTGGTGCGGGAAGGGAAAAGAGAATTTATGCTGTTCCTCCCTATACAGAAGTAAAGAGTTTGGACTTTGAAGATTATCCTTTTTCTATTGAGAAGTGGGAGGATAAAGCCTGCGAGTTTTGTGGTGCAACTGATAGTTATCTTGATGAAGTAGTAACTGATAACGAAGGAGGAAGGATGTGGATTTGTTCGGATACAGACTTTTGTTCGATGAACAATGAGAGAAAATGAAACACAGGCTTTAACTAAGGTAATAGCATCATTACATCATGGTTATATCCAAGTAATTGTTGGTTACGATGATGGTCATGTTAATCATGGAGTCCAAAAAGATATATCAATAGCTATGCAATTATTCTTCTTTTACATTTAATCAAGCAGTCAGCCGAACAAAGAACCACAAAATCGTGGGACGTATCGATCGCCAATTCTGTAAAAAGAATTAACCGCACTAACAAACGACGTAAAAGCTGTGGCTATTATGCCAAAGGAGAAGAGCTACAGGAAATAATTGATGATGCTGCTATTCCCGCTTTAAGAAACGCATCTCTAGAAGCCTTTGAAGGAAGTAAAACTGAAGCGGAGATACTGGAATTAATAGATATTAAGACGATAAAAAAAATGGCATTAGAAATGATAATTTAATAAAATATTTAACATCATGCAGTCAATATTAAATATCCAGCAATTAACTAAAACATATGGAGATCTTAAAGCCTGTAATAGTATTTCTTTCGATCTTTATCCTGGACAGGTATTAGGTATTATTGGCGAGTCTGGATCGGGTAAATCTACTTTGTTGAATTGTGTTGGAAGTAATTTGGAAATCGATGCTGGAGAAATAATTTATGTCAATAGCGAAAATAATATTTTAGATATTAAAAAACTACCCGAATCGCAACATCGTAAGCTAACAAAAACTGAATGGGGATTTGTGCGACAAAACCCGCGCGATGGGTTGAGAATGAACGTAACCGCAGGGGCAAATATTGCGGAGAGATTATTAAATGTGGGAGTACGCCATTATGGAAATATCAGAGAATCAGCCAAATATTGGCTCGAACAAGTAGAGATTGATACCAACCGAATAGATGACTTACCCAATACTTTTTCAGGCGGAATGCAGCAGCGTTTACAGCTAGCCAGAGTATTAGTTACTCAACCCCGTCTCATTTTTATGGATGAACCTACAGGCGGCTTAGATGTTTCCGTACAGGCGAGGTTATTGGACTTATTGCGATCGCTTGTCCGTAATTTTAATCTTAGCGTTATTTTAGTTACCCACGATATTGGTGTCGTCAGATTACTCGCACATCGTTTGTTAGTGATGAAAAATGGTCAAATAGTCGAATCTGGTTTAACCGACAGAGTATTAGACGATCCACAGCATTCCTATACGCAGCAGTTAGTAAGTTCGGTTTTAATTAATAATTGAAAATGGATAATCAACAATTATAGTTTTTTCCTTAATTTTTGAATTGCTTTGAGTAACTATTCTCTATTTTTATGAGATTTAATCCATTTAGGAAGTCTGCTGATTAGTGAAGAATTACGCCAGCCATATTCATCCTGTCTTCTTTCTCTCAAATCTGCTTTTATATAAGACTCAAGTAAATTTAGATGTTCCTGAGTACAAGCATACAATGTATTTCCATAAAACTCGGTGTGCAGCCAAAGTTCTAAATAAAAAAAATTATTAGTAGAAACATTTTTGCGCGTACCAATCCAGAAGTTCTTATCCGTTTGGCTCTTATAGAAAGAACATTTAGTGCATACACATCTTCTCCCATGCTCAGTATCGGGCAAGATCAAAGCCTTTGATTGACATTTGGGACAAACAACCAGAATAGGGTCATCATTTTGCGATTTAACAACATCCCAACTACGCTTAAAGTCCTCAAAGTATCTGACTGAATTCATAGCAGCAGCATCTATCCAGGAAAAATTGTGGTTAGCTCAAAAGTTATATCTAAAAATCCTGGAATATCTATTTCTTCGCTAGGTAAAATAATACTTTTGTTTCTGTAGCCAAATTGATTTTTATCGCTAGAAAAGGGGTTTCTATAAACTTCTAAATTGTGATCGACAAGATTAATAATCCAGTAATTATTAATACCTGCTTCAGCATATAAGGACAGCTTGATTTCGCGGTCGTATTTTAAAGTAGAATCTGATATTTCAATGATTAAAATAATATCTTCTACCGTTGGATGTGCGGCAAGATAATTATCGTCTTTTTTCTTGGCAATAACTACATCGGGTTCGGGTTCGCTGCTTGAAGATAGTGTAATAGGTTCTTGGACTCTAATTTCGGCTAGTTTTCCTACAAGTTCGTAAAGCTGTTTCCAGAGTAGAGAGTTACAAACCGAATGAGGAGTTCTTTTTGGTGCTATTTCCACTATTTCTCCTCTAATCAGCTCAATGCGATCGTTTTCAGTGAAAAATCCCAGATCTACTAACCTATGATATTCATCGATAGTAAATATTTTTTTTCGAGTTGTAGCAACCATAATCGTATCTACAAATTAATTACTTTATTTTAACTGTAATTAAAAGATTAACCTGTTATTAAACTATGAATGGGAGATTAAGCAGAAAGCCATATATTAGTTTTTCTTCATTCTTCCCAAATTGCGATCGCATTTATGAATACTCAAGATACAATTGCCCAACAACCTCAAGTCTCTCTTGCTCCTGATACTCTTTTATATGCTACTGGTATAGATAAAAGTTTTACCTTACATAATCAGGGAGGAATTAAGTTATCAGTATTAAATAATGCCAGTTTAGAAGTAAAAGCAGGAGAATGTGTGGCATTAACTGGAGAATCTGGTTCGGGTAAATCTACCTTGATGAAATCTCTTTATGGCAATTATGGTGTTGATCGCGGCGAGATTTGGCTCAAACATCATAATAACTGGGTAGATTTGGTCAAATTACAACCCCACCAAGTAATTGAAGTCAGACAGCAGACTGTTGGCTATGTCAGTCAGTTTTTACGGGTTATTCCTCGCGTATCAGCTTTGGATGTGGCAAGCGAACCATTGTTAGAGTTGGGTGCGAATATTGATACGGCGCATCAAAAAATAAAAAAGCTCTTTAGCTTACTAAATCTTCCCGAGCGACTATGGCAACTATCTCCGACTACCTTTTCTGGAGGCGAAAAACAAAGAGTAAATATTGCCCGTGCTTTGGCTGTAGACTATCCAATTTTTTTGTTGGATGAACCAACCTCGGCATTAGACGCTAAAAATCGCCAGGTTGTAGTCGAACTATTAACCGAGAAAAAAAAACAGGGATGCGCTTTGATTGGTATTTTTCACGATCGCGAAGTTAGAGAGAAGCTGTGTACGCAAGAGTTGGTGTTTGAAGGCGATTGATAAGGTAAACAAGTTCAAAAGTACCTAAGCTGATACTGAAGCAAAAACGGCTGACAAACCTTTTTCACTTGGTAAATTTTGCTTGCTCAAACAGTTTGCTACATTAGCAAATACGCAAAGCGAGGATATTCAACGGAGATTAAAAAAGGTTGTTTGAAAATATCACAAATTTTAATCTCTCTTGCATTTCTTGCTGACAGAGTCTTGTCAACAAATAATAATGTTACGCCCTACTTTTGGGTAATAGTTGGGAAAATCTTTCGTTTGCCCAGCCCAGCCACACTTCAACAAATCAGTTAAAGTACCCTAAAGCGCATGTTCTGTATAAATTTAGTGGGCGAAGAGAGACTCGAACTCTCACGGTTTCCCGCCACATTTTGAGTGTGGTGCGTCTACCATTCCGCCACTCGCCCATGTACCATTCCCAATAATTATAGACTATGGGGGACAATTGATACAAGATACTTTTAGCCGAATATTCTCAACCAACTCAATTGCCGAGACATTGCCAGAATGAGAACCCTCCAGAACCGCATTTTTGCACCCATCAAGACTAACAAACCGTGTTAATGAGCCTTGGTCGCAGCATCTATATTAGCGGGAATTCGGCAAGAACTATCCTTTAGGAGATCGCTTTGATAACGTGTTCGACCGTGGCACCATCATGACTGGCAAAAAAAATTTTTGCCAGACTGAGCTTGACTATAGCCTGACGATTATCCACGGCGTGCTGACGCTTGGTTATCCAGGCGCATAGCAATAAAGCGATCGCTTTTTGATTCTGGGACACCGTGCTTACCCAGATAGTATTCCTTCAAGCTGCATCTATATTATTTGAACTCACCAATCTATAGAATATATAGGTATTTCATAACATAGTTGCCATTTGACCTGTAGGCTAATTCAAAATTGTGGGGAATACTGAATTATACCAATTGATAATCTCGAAACCGCATGAAACTGCTAAACGAAATAACTACCAATTTGCCAGAATGGGACTTCCAGAAAATTGACGATTGCACAACGATGTATTCCCGAATATTTTCAGGAAATATACATCTCCAACTTAAAAGTCATTTTAAAAGCGCCTACAATCTGTTATCCCAAAATAATCGCACCATAGTAATTAACTGCTTTGTTACCTATACAAATATTGTGATTCTAACCGAAAGTTAATTGGCATTAATAATTCAATGTATGTCCATTAATATTTCGATTCATCGCCCAGCAACTATACCAAAATTAGATGCATCTACTCTTTTGCGCTATCAGCTCAGGAGAAATACCGATCATGCAAATAAATCAAATTTTCAGGAAGATGGGCTGCTATATCTACAGTTCTTTGAGAATCTGTTTCGCAGACAAAAAGCAACAGATTCAATATTGAGCTGGAACAAAGTTTTGGGTGTCAATTGGTGGACGTTCGTAGTCTATTTCTTTTTGACGTGGAGGTAATTCAATTTTCTTTGGAGGTAGCTTTTCGTAGGGAACGGTTTGTAAAAGATGGTTGATACAGTTAAGTCGCGCTCGTTTTTTGTCGTCGGCTTCGACTACATTCCAAGGAGATTCAGGAATATCTGTCGCGGCAAACATATCATCTTTCGCTCTGGAGTAATCAACCCATTTTTCTCTCGCTTTTAAATCCATCGGGCTAATTTTCCAGCGTTTAGTTGGATCTTTGATGCGATCTTGAAAGCGCCTTTCTTGTTCTTTATCGCTGACAGAAAACCAATATTTAATCAGAATAATTCCTGATCGCTGAATCATCGTTTCAAATTGGGGACAAGAGCGCATAAACTCGTTATATTCGTCATAGGTGCAAAACCCCATGACTTTTTCGACTCCAGCGCGATTATACCAACTGCGATCAAATAAGACTATTTCTCCTGCTGCGGGGAGATGGGCAACGTATCGCTGGAAATACCACTGAGTTTTCTGGCGATCGCTTGGTGTTCCTAGTGCCACTACTCTACAGACACGGGGATTCAAACACTCACTGATTCGCTTAATTGCGCCTCCCTTCCCCGCAGCATCTCTACCTTCAAAAATAACGACCACTTTTAAACCAGCATGCTGCACCCAACGCTGTAGATTAACAAGTTCTATTTGCAGTTTGGCTAATTCTTGCTCGTATTTTTTTTTACTAATTTTTTTTATTTCGGCAGCTTTGCCGTTAGAACCTTTTTTACTCATCTTGCTGATCTTTAATAATTATGGGAATTTATATTGCCTTGACATCGCCAGAAAGAAATTTTAGAGGCAATGCCAAGACTTAAATACTTTCTGTTTAGCCGACTTTACTCATCTCTTGTTCTGGTACTTCATTAGAACTACCGCCCGTAAAGACATCAGCCTCTTTAATAAAGCCACTATAGGCTTCCATACCGTGTTCGCTAATATCCAAACCCTGAATTTCGTCTGCTTCGTGGACTCGAATACCGATAGTTGCTTTGAGTAGTCCCCAAACTATGCCACTAAAGAGTAGGGTAAATGCTCCCACCGACAGAACACCGATCAGCTGGATCGCAAGATTACCGCTGCCGAAGATCCCTACCGCTAAAGTTCCCCAGATACCACAAACTAAGTGAACCGAAGTTGCGCCGACGG
Source organism: Cyanobacteria bacterium J06648_1 (assembly GCA_039817275.1). Lineage (GTDB taxonomy): Bacteria > Cyanobacteriota > Cyanobacteriia > Cyanobacteriales > Xenococcaceae > Waterburya. The sequence goes on from JBCBWB010000009.1 coordinate 33,171, forward strand.
GGTCATCAATTTTGATACTGTCAAAGAAAGCAACAGAAAAGACGACTAAAACCCCAGCGATCGCGCCAATAATAACGGCAGAACCATAGCTAACATCGTTACAGCCTGCCGTAATGCCCACCAGTCCTGCGAGGATGCCGTTGATAATCATCGAAAGATCGGGTTTTCCATCTTTAATCCAGGTGGTAAAAGTAGCGGTTGCACCTCCTGCGGCAGCGGCTAAGTTAGTCGTCACGGCAATATAGGGAACATTAGCCGTGGCTGCCAATTCCGAACCAGGATTAAACCCAAACCAGCCAATCCAAAGAATCAAACAGCCTAAGGTAGCAAAACCCATATTGTGCCCAGGAATCGCTCTAATTTCGCCATTACTATACTTGCCAAGTCGAGGACCTAAGACCGCTGCGCCAACTAGAGCAGCCCAGCCGCCAACAGAGTGAACTACCGTCGAACCAGCAAAATCAGCAAAGCCTAGCTCGCTCAACCAACCTCCATCCCAGACCCAATGCCCTGTAATTGAATAAGAAACAGCTACGAGGAGAGTACTAAAAATCAGGAAGGCAGTAAATTCAATCCGTTCTGCCACCGCACCAGAAACAATTGTCGCCGCCGTCGCCGCAAAAGCCACTTGGAACAAGAAAGAAATTGCCGCAGGCACAGCTTCAGGATAGGCAGAATCACCATAAGGAGCGGCATCGCCGTTGAAAAAGAAGCCACTGAGTCCGATAAAGAGATTGCCTTCTCCGTACATGAAAGCATAACCTACTGCCCAATATGCCAGAGTTGCGATCGCAAAAACAATCAAATTTTTAGCCAGAATGTTCACGGCATTTTTTTGGCGACAAAAACCAGCTTCTAACATGCCAAAGCCAGCATTCATAAAGATTACGAGAATAGAGCAGACCAAGAGAAAAACCGTGTCCAAAATTACTCTAATTTCGTCGAGGCTGGCAGGGGCATCAAGACCTTGGGCAGTAGCTGCAGTGTTCCACAGTATTACAATCAATGCCGACAGGGGAATACAGGCAAACCAGTAAGGCGAAAAAGATTTAAATATGGTTCTAAATGGCTGAAGAATTGAAATGAATGAGAGTGAACGTTTTGAATTTTCTGTAGTTGGTGTTTGATTCATTAATTTTAGGGATAGTTAGGAAAATAGCAGGGCGATTCCACGACAGCAAAAGCCAAACTCAGACTGAATAATAGAGAATCCTAATTATTCAAACCTCATCTGTAGAGATTAGAGAGATAATAATTTGTCGGCTAGCTTTTGATTGAAGATCTAGCTGATTAAAAAGAGCGTAGCCAATTTAGCTTTAGTTTTTTGTTTCAAAAACACATTGCAAGACGATGGCGTAACGCCATCTTAGGTATTTGCAACATATGCAACATATGAAGGTGAATCCTCTGTCGCTTAGAGATAAATCCTGTCTTATTGTCTTGACAGTATCTTCGTTCGGCTCTGGTTCAAGACTGTGTTCAAACGACTAATAATGCAGCCCCGCAGAGGCATTCGCTGCAGATCGTCCTCAAGGATAAGCTTTGAAACCGCAGGAAATCCTTGGGGACAAATCGTTGGAACAACTAGCAGGTATAGTTCCGACAAAGCAGTCCATTACCCACCGCAATAGTGACTAATTGCTAATAACCAATAACTAACAATTAATTACTTCGTTTATCTAGCGAAAATAGCAACGTCAGTACTTTCAACTGTTTCCCCAAACTGAAAAGTTAAGGGGCTGAAATTAATGTTTGTCAATTATAGTGTTGAGCATGCTGGAACAGTAGGGTGGGCATCCTTCTCAAGCACTAGAGTGAAGGCTTACTACTCTAGTTTGGCTCCAGAAATACCAGCGTCAAGCGCTGTCACTCCCACCACTTATGACTGGCTCATAATGAGCTTATTTAATAAACAGCATCTCTTGATATTTGGGTAGAGGCCAGAGTTCATCGGCTAATTCCCCTTCCAAAGTGTCTGCACATTCGCGAATTTCATCCATCATTGGACGAATAGTTTTGGCAAAGTACTGCATATGGTCTTCAGTAGAGTCAAAATCTTCCTTCTCCAAAGCTGCCTCTAGGGTGCTGGTTAAATCTACAATTTCATTGGTTAGCTCACCCGCTCTTTTAGCGATCTTAAGATTGAAATTTAATCCTAATTCTTTAAAACCAGCCATAGCTGCTGAAAGTTCAGTTACGTATTTAACTGCGGCAGGATAAATTAAGGTTTTTGCCATATCCGCCACCAATTTGGCTTCTACCTCAATCGAAAGGATATACTGCTCGGCATATACTTCAAAACGACTTTCTAATTCCGTCGGCGAGAGAACGCCAGTCTTCTCAAACAGTTGTTCGATTGACTCATGTTTTAAGTATGGCAACGCATCGGCAGTGGTCGGCAGGTTCAGCAAACCTCGCTCTTCTACAGCCATTTTATGCCATTCTTCAGAGTAACCATCACCGCCAAAGACAACCGCACCGTGTTCGTCCATGATTTCTTTAATGATGTTAGAAATAGCTATTCTAAGTTCCTTCCCAGCAGATAGTTCGGCTTCTAGCTGATTAGAAACCCAATCCAAAGAATCTGCCAAAATAGTATTCATGGCAATTAGAGGGCCTGCTACAGACTGGTTAGAACCTACAGCCCGAAACTCAAACCGATTACCTGTAAAGGCAAAGGGAGAAGTCCGATTGCGATCGCCTGAATCTTTGGTAAAGGTGGGCAGGGTTGGTACGCCAAAATCCATCACGCCACTTGCTTTGCAGCCTGAAAGCTCTCCTTTTTGAATTTGGTCAAATACATCTTCAAGCTGGGTACCGAGATAAACCGAAATGATTGCTGGAGGAGCTTCATTTGCCCCCAAACGGTGGTCGTTACTAGCGGTAGCCACTACTGCCCGAAGCAACGGTCCAAATTTATGTACTCCACGAATGACGGCAGCACAGAAGGTCAAAAACTGAAGATTCTTATGAGGCTCATCCCCTGGATCTAAAAGATTGCCCTGAGTTGAGTTACTCACCGACCAGTTAACGTGCTTGCCCGAACCATTTATCCCCGCAAAGGGCTTCTCGTGCAGCAGACAAACAAAGCCATGTTTTTTGGCAGTATTACGTAAAATGGTCATGGTCAACTGCTGATGATCGGCAGCAGCGTCGGCAGATTCAAAGTAGGGCGCCAGCTCAAATTGACCAGGGGCTACTTCGTTATGTCTGGTCTTAGCAGGAATACCCAGGCGATACATTCTTCTCTCTACCTCCTGCATAAAGACTTGAACTCTTTCAGGAATTGCCCCAAAATAATGATCGTCAAATTGCTGACCTTTGGCGGGGGTTTTGCCAAATAAGGTGCGTCCTGTTAAGAGTAAGTCGGGACGACTATTGGCAAAAGTCGCATCTACTAGAAAGTATTCTTGCTCTGCACCACAGCTAGAGCTTACTGGGGCAACATCACTGTAGCCTAATTGTTCGAGAACTTTGCGCGCCGACTTGTCCATCGCCTCAATTGATCGCAGAAGCGGAATTTTTTTATCTAAGGCTTCCCCTGTCCAAGAGACAAACACGGTGGGGATACAAAGAGTTACCCCATTATCGGTTTCCATCACGTAGGCAGGACTGGTAACATCCCAAGCGGTATAGCCTCTTGCTTCAAACGTCGAGCGAATACCGCCATTAGGAAAAGAAGAACCGTCAGGTTCACCTTTGATTAGAGTTTTGCCCGAAAATTCGGAAATTACCGTACCGTCACTCTGTACCGAGATAAAACCATCATGTTTTTCGGCAGTGGCATTGGTCAAAGGATAAAAAACATGAGCGTAGTAAAGCGCGCCTTTAGACATCGCCCAATCCTTCATGGCGGCGGCGACAATATCTGCCACTGAAGGATCTAGTTTGGCATCAGATTTAATTGTGTTTTTGAGAGATTTGTAGACTGCCTTGGGCAAACAAGCCTGCATCTTATTCAAACTAAAGACATCAGTTGCCCACATATCTTCTAGGGTTTCAGCAGGCTTAACTGCAATCGGTTCACGTTCCGTAATTTGATAGATCGCCTGAGTTCTTGGCTCGTATCCCATAACGCTTCTCCCTGACTAGATATTTGATTTAGAGAAATCTTAGAGAAATGCCGTCAACACAAAAGTGTAAAATGATACTTAAGGAATATAAGTTTTAAATTAATTTGCTTAAGATTTTTTTTAGCATTATCAAACAAAGCTGTTTGATTGCTCGACTTAATACTCTAATAAAATCAATCGAGCGATATTTAGCCTGGGACTGCATTAATAAACAAGCAATGATTGAATGTCATCATTCGGTGCAATTTTCGGCGATGAGAAAAGTTAGATCTCTATTTTCTAGGCGATCGCCTTTACTATTTATTTTGCATCCACAGATACAAGATTCCTTTAGAGGCATCAGTTTTAATTCGCATTGAGGGCATCTATCCCCTGTTTGCCACAATTCCGCTGACGCTATTTGTCTTTCTAAAGCCAAGGCTAACTCGCGCAAATTAGAACACAAACTTCGATTTAATTCTGCTGTAGTTATCTCTAGTTCGCCGTTTCTGACCATTGTTTTCAGCTTATGTCTCGCTTCTAACAAGCTATACAAGGACATATCATAGATAATAGACTGAGAATCTTGCTGCTGGATCTTGCTTTTCGCTAAACGAATATCGCTACTTACCATGGTGAGAGTGAAGAAATAAATTTTTAACATAGGCGATCGCAACCATTAACCAACGCTCAGAGCATATGCAGGGCGGTATCCTTTAGGAGGCTCCGTGTCACAACGTCGCTGCAGGTCGTTTTCTTCGACGACTTGGGACTCTTGGAGTCCCGCGACTGGGAGCAAAGCACCACCTTTAGTCTGACGCGGGGTCGTTGCTCCGTTTTACGGCGGAGTACCCAAAGGGTATCAGATAATCCCTGACTGGGGAGAGTTGACTTTGTTTGTGCTGCGATCTAAAAAACTCCGTGGTTTAACTTCTCATAAAATGTTTTCAAGCGATGCTCGTTGTGAACAAAATTACTATATTGCTTCAATTATAAATAGTTGTTTAATTTGGTTTTTGAGTGAATTTTGATAAATCTATCATGATTTACAAGCTGCTAGCTATTGATGCCTGAGTAACTGCTTGATCGCCTGAAGCATAATTTCTGGTTGGTCTGTCCAGACAAAGTGGCTGCTGTTGGGTGCAGCCATCTCCGTAAAATCATCGGCTAAAGTGCTGAAGTGGCGATGCATTCGCTCCCGCAGTTGGTCTATTGCTTTGAGGGGAAACAAAGACGTGAGAATAGAAGGCTGAAAAAAAGTCTGGGACTTAATGCTAATAACTGGCACTGCAAAATTACCAGCTCCCTGTAGCTGGCGACTGCTACGATTCAAATTTATTAGTTCTCGTGCCATTGTTAGCCAATGGTTATGGTGATAAAAAGACTTTTTAACTCTACGGCGCTGTAGAGGACTAAACCGTTTTAGTTCTGGTTTAATAACTTCAAATAAACCACAGATGCCCGCTAGGCGAACCATACCAAAAATAGAGCCAAGAACTGACATTATAAAGCCTGAGATAAACAGATACTTCACGGCGGAAATCAACCAAGGTAAATTGAGCATCCCCGACTCGTGTAGTCCGTCAGTAAGAATTATGCCTCTAACTTTTTCTGGAAACTGTTGAGCATAAAGACGCACGTTATAGCTGCCAAAAGAATCCCCGACCAAGATATAGGGTGGCTCTAGATTAGCTTTGGTCAGCATCAGGTCAAGCTCTTGCACAATTTCGGCGCTACAGCGGCACTTAGGACTGGGATCACTCCAGCCATACCCAGGACGGTCATAGATACAGACGCGGGTTAATTTGGCGATCGCCTCAATCAAAAAATAGCCTTCAATGCCCCCCAGGCTATGATCTAATACTACAGTGGGTTTTCCTTTACCCTTTACCCACAGATGTACTCTATATCCACCCAAATCGATTAATTCTCCAGGTGCTGGGAGCGTTTTCTTTTCCTTCAGGCTCAGAACCAGATGAAGAATCGTCGTCGGAATTAAAATTAAATATTGCCAGAGCATAGAGTAAAATGTAATCGATAAAATGTGAGGTGGATACTGCTCACCTACTCTAGCTTAGAGCTTAGAGCCTATAGCTTAGAGCTAATAACTAACTAAAACCGCAGCTCGTATTCAAGTAATCCTCTCGTACCGTCTTCCTCAAAGTTACTCGAACCACGCAGCACAAAATTATCGTCTAGTCGGTAGCGGAAACCAAATTGAGCGGGAGTATCGTTATTGAGGATTTTTAAGACGGAAAAAGAAAGATTGTTGATCAGATCGAAGGCGATTTCTCCTGCTAATCCGTCTCTTTCGTTATCGCGATTTTCATCAATGATTGGGGTGGGAAACAGACGTAGTTCGCCGATCGGAAAAATATTATTAAATTCTCGATTAAGACTACCAAATAGCGCCGAGCCAGCTAAGGTAGCTAGTCCTGCCGTACCGTTGCTATTGGCTAAAGCTTCGACAAAACCGCCCCCTAGCAAGACAGCAATTTCCGCAGGGCTACGAGGGGGACTACTGGTCAGCTCAATATTGTTAGTGATTTGACTAGCAAGTCCTTTGACCTTGGCAGAGATCCGAATTGTTTCTAAGGTTTGCAACCCCGAATCGGGAATTTCTGTGGGCGATACTTCACTGGGAATACTGCGATCGCTAGCTTCAATTGCCGAACCAATCAGGATCACATCCAAGAACGGATCGAGGAGGTTGTTACGAGAGAAACGGGCTGTATTTTGGTAATCCCTAGATAGGTTAAGCTGAGTCGTAAACAGATTTACCTGACCTCGTTCTAACACGATAGTACCTTCGGGGCTGGGCTGTAAAAAGGTACCGTCAATATTGAGATCTCCTTTGGCAGTAAAGGTGAAAATTGGCGGTTGGCTAATCTGAACATCTTGACCCAGGCGTAGTTTGAGATTTTTATATTGTGTTGCCGCAGCTATTCCCTTATCAGCAGGAGGATTTTGAGAATTTTTCCCAGTCTGTTGTTGATTACCTACTGCTGTCGATTCGTCGCTTTCGCTGGCTAGCTGAATTGTGCCGTTAAATAGAGTCAAATCACCAGTTATGTTTGGCTCAGTTGCTTTACCCAAAACCTGTAGTTCGCCTTTGACTCCACCGTTATATAGCTTAGGTAAGATTACTGTTTCAATTTCGCTGAACTTGATCGTCAAGGGATTAAGAGAAACTGTATCACCGAAAGGTACTGTACCAGCAGCAGTCATTTTGCCACCACCAAAATCGCCCTCAAAGTTATTGACGCGAATATTATCGAGATCAAAAAATACTTGGCTATTGACGTTAGTGAGAGAATTTTTGGGCAAGCTTTTAGCGGCGATCGTCGCGTTTTCGATATTAGCTATACCCTGAGCAGATAGCTCACGCGGCAGGTTTTGCTGTTCATCAAGAATACCCGTGATATCTAGAGCAATTTCCCCTGAGCCATCAATCCACTTGAGTTCTCCCCGCGAGAAGATATCCAGCAGCGCCAAACCTTTATCTTTGACATTGAGCTGTAGCTCTAGGCGATCGCTCTTCGGTTTAGCGCTAGCAAAGGGGAGTTGATAGGGAATACCACCCCGAAGAATTAAAGGATCGGCATCGGCGGCAATAATACTGCTGGCGGAAAATTCTAGTCGGGACTGTTTATAGTTGAAGCTACCCTTAGTTGATTCAATGGAGGTGTCGTTCAAAAAGGCATCATCAATCCGAATCTCTCCTCTTGCCTGGGGGTTTGCCTGAGTTCCCGCAATACTAGCGGTGGCATTGATCAAGCCGTCCACCTCAAATTCGGGAGGAAAAGAAAATAGCTGCTCGATCAGCTCCATGGGGACTTCTACTAATCGAAATTGCCCAGATTGAGTTGAACCGCCAAAGGTTCCTGTGAACACTAGAGTAGGCAGAATGTCTTTCTGTAACTCCTTTTCTCGGTTGAGATTAGCTCGCTTAATATTTTCTGGAGTTAATTCTTGCAGCTGCACCGAAATCGGTAGTAGAGTTAAAATTCCATCCCTAAGACTCCCCTTGGCGACAATCTTTTCGCCAACTAAACCACCCCAGCGCCATTGTTCCCCTAAAAAGTCAAATTCTGAGGTTATGCCTGTTTGCAGCGAGCCAAATAAGTCGATCTGCCCGTTGAAAGTTCCCCGCAGATTTTTGATTGCGGGAATTAAGGCAGTCTGTCTTTCCTCCTGTATGGTTGCCAAGCGAGCCTGAATTTCTGCCAAGAGTTGAAGCTGCTCGATTATGGGGGCATCTTTGTTGCCAATGTTAAGTAATGCCTGCCGTTCGGGGGCTATGTCAGGGGGATAAAGATCCGCGGCTGCACCGTAAAAGCGATCGCTAAAGATACGACCAAAGTCCCCCAGCTCAAAAATTTGCAGTGCCACTAAGATATCCTGGATTTGCCCGTCATCAACGGTAACTTCACCGTTTAGCTCTAAATCGTCGGGTTTTTGGCTCAAACTACCCTTGAGTTTATAGATACTGTTTCTCTGCTTGAATTCGACATCTTGAATAGCGAAATAACCATCGGCATATTGAAAGTCTCCTTCTAGGCGATCGCCTCTAATACTGGCTAGGGTCGGATTTTTGACTACAACGTTTCTGCCTGAAGTTGCCAAAGTTTCCAGATTGAAGGTAAATTTACCCGATAAAATCCCGTTGATCGGTTGGAGAGCGACATTCTCGGGGATAGTCAGATCTTCGCTTTTGAGGGCGACAGTTTTTAACAGCTCGACGGGAATATTAGCGGTAGTCAGGTTGAGAATTTCCTGTTTACCTACTCCCTCAACTAAGAAATAGTCCTGCACAATTGCTACTGCCAGAGGCGAGAAATTCTGGTCTAAAACTAGCTCAATTTTGTCTAGGGGTTGTGACTCAGCACCAAAATCTTCGGTGGCGGGTAACAAAGGAGTCGTTAATACTTCTTGCAGACTTAATTTGACTCCCGTCTCTGGAGATACCTGGACATTTCCCGCTAAGAAGGGGGCAAAATCGAGATCTTCGACCCGAAAATTCTTCAAACCCAAATTGCCCGCGATCTGCATGGCTGCGGGGATGCCAGCAATTTTACCGGCAAAGTCACCTCTCCCAGCATAGTCCAGGTTGGTTGCCCAACTAGGCAAGGTTAAACGCAGTTTCCTAATGTCGATCCAGCTTGCCTGGAGAACATCGAACTCAAAATATTCAACTGCTGCCAGCTTGTCGGGAATATCGCTAAAGAATGACTCAGCTAAAACCACATAGCCTTTGGCATTTAAACCACTGCCTCTAGCCTGCTGCACATCAAGACGTTTACCATTCCAGGCAACTTGGGCAGATAAAGCCTGTTCTAAGAGATCAATACCTTCACTAAAGCGAAGATTACCCGTGGCGGTAACAGCAGTAGGGCTAAGATCATCTACTTTGCCCGCAACTAATAGCTTTCCTGCTAGCTGCCCTTTAAGCTCTAAATCATCAGAATTAGGATCGGCAAACAGACTGAGATCTACCTGCTGAGGAGTTACCTGCGCCTGAAATTTACCATCGGCGATCGCCAACTGGGATGCCTGAAATACCCCTTCGGGTAGAGTGAGGCTACCTCCTCCTGTTGCGCGGATTCCTTCTGGAGTAATGTTGTCCGTCGTTCCTGCCAATGCAACCGTACCGTTGACCAGTCCCGCAAACTGATCGGGAGAACTAGAGCTTAATTCTTTTAACTTGAGATTGGTTCCCTGGGCGATCGCCGTCCAGTCTTGGTCAACAATTTTGAGATCGTCTATCCTGACTTTACCCTCGGCTAAAACCAGATCGCCAAAACCATTGATTAAAGTTTGCGGCTGTGCCAAATCGGGAATATTTCCCGTCAGGTAAAACTCACCGCTGAGATTATCATTAAATTCATCGGGCAGATCGGGAAACAAACGCTGAAGCTTAAGATCTTGAGTCTGAGCGTCGGCTCGCCAATTACCGCCAGCAATTTCAATTTGAGGTAGGGCTATTTCTCCCCCCACAGTTTTGAGAGCAGCATTACCCGTCGCCTCAACCTGATTTAAGTCCGCAAAATCATTGGTTCCCGTAACCTGAAAAGCACCGTCTACTAGACCCGCCGCGATCGTCTCTGCACTACCTTTACCAATAGGCAAACTGCCAAACTCTACCCCCGTCGCCGTCAGCTGTGATGACCATCTGCCCTTGCCATAGTTAAGCTGCTCCAGCGCCACCAGACCGTTGCCCAGCTCAAAACTGCCGCTACCATTATCAAAGCGCAAAGTAGCCAAATCTCCTGCCTGAGCCGAGATCTCAGTGCTACCCGAAACCCGACCAATATCTACGGGTAGCTGATTATAGCCACGGGCGATCGCCTTTACTGAAACCTCTTTTGCCTCAACATCAAAGACGAGATTCTGTAAGCCATCTAGCTCAAGCCTACCACTACCAGCAATTTCTCCCCCACCTTTTGGTAACGAAGTAAATTGCTTCACGTTTAAAGTGGTTCCCACCAGCTCTAAATCGGCGTCAATTTGGGCAAAATCCACCTTGTCAATACGGCTAGCACTGGCGGTAGCAATGTCTAACTCGACTACAGGAGCTGCTAAACTACCCGTCACAGCTATATCTCCGACTATTTTGCCAGCAATTGGCACTGGAGCATCAAGCTCCAAAGCATCGATTACTTTCCCTGCCGCGACAGGCTTTAATTCGGTCTCGATCTGATAATTACCCTCGCCTGCTAAATCCAAAGAGCCAGAGGCAACTCCCGACACTTCACCAAAGTTAGTCTTTATACGATCCAACTCAATCTCTGAGCCGCGAAAACGTAGTTTCCCCACACTATCGCTAAAGGGTTTGACTAGACCAGGAATTTGCAGGCTGACATCAGCCACGTCCAGCTCTCCCTGTAGTTCAGGAATTGGCTCATCTTTGATCGTTACTCCTAGTTGACCATCAAGGCTACCTCGATCCAGCTCAACTGGGAGCGCTAAAAGATTGCTCACCTCAGAAGCCTTTAGCTGCTGGGCGATAATACCTAGGTCAATAATGCCCGTTTGACTATCACCTTGACCATCTACGCTGAATTTTCCCCCTTGAATCAGTTCGGCTGCGGCATCAAACTTAATCACGCTGTTCTGGGGACGGATTGTTATCTGCTCGATTGCGGCAATGACCGCAGGATTTAAGCTATCGGTCTGGGAATTATAGGCCACCAGAGATAGTTGACCGCCATCTAGCTGGATCGATGAGACGTTGACTTTTATACCGCCGCCTGAATCTTCTGCGGAGCCAAAATCAGTAGGTGTCCAAAGCTTAGACTCATCTTGTTCAAGGTAGACATCTGACTCAACTAAAGTAAGATCTAGCTTTATTTCCCGATGCCGCAAAAAATGTAGAGGAGCAAGATCAATCTTGACTTCTTTGACCTTGACAAAGTCGGGATTATCCTGAGTAGCGGGCAAAGCACTCTTGCCAAAACTAGCCTTGGTTGGGGAGAGAAATTTTAACTTGCCCAATTCTAAAGGGCGGTGCAGATAGTTACCTGCCTCCGTTTCAATTAGGGGAATCAATTGGCGCTGAATAAAATACCAGCCATAAATCAAACCGAGTCCCGTACTGCCCGTTACTAACAGAGCAATAGTTACAAGTATCTTGCGCCATCTCTTAGTTGACCAACGGTCACAGCAGGCTCCGTCGTTGCACGGCGGAGTAATCTGTGACTTAACTGGATGAGCACCATGATTAACTTGTTTATCTAAATTAGGCTCAGAATCTTGATTCATCTGATAGTTTTAGTTTTAGTTTCCAATTGCCCAAGAAGATATGATTGTTCAGCCTGCCAGATAGCTGACAATCTATGGATGAATCTAGACGATATTAGGCACTAAATAGTTGCTGTCAATAAATATTTTTTTCACAACTAGTATAGCTGCAATCTGATTTTACGGTATTTAAAAAAGCATAATGGCTTACTTTATTAAATCTAATAAAAATAAAGATTCAGGTTGGAATAAAACTCAATCCAAAACAGCAGCGAGATAAAGGCTTGAAAGATAGCATTTTTTTGCTTCAGGTTTATTTTTATACTAGGTAGGATCAGATGAATTAGTACCTGACTAAATCGCTAGTAAAAATAGAGATTAATACCAAGTTTTGATTTAAAACTATAGCATTTTGTCTAGCAAACAAAATATAATTTAGATTATTCGACTTGAGTCTATTAGTTTATTTATAAGCTAGAAAGTTATACTATTAGCAACCTACTTTATAGATCTGCATCTGCCTCAGTAATAATTCGTACTTGTTCAACAATTTGCTGATGAACTGACTGTCGATTTAAAGTTCCATCAACAACAATTGTTCTACCCTCATAAGACTCAAATACTCGCTGGTATTGTTCTATCACCTTAGCTAGCTTGGCTTTGGTCTCATATACTTCTTGTAGAGAACGCTTCTGCAATCGAGCCAAAGAAACATCAAGGGGCAGATCAATATATATAGTCAAATCTGGATCAGGAAAACGATCATTTAGCTTCTGAATAAAAGAGTATTGGGCTTCAGTATCACAATTATAAGCTAAAGAAGAAAAGTAGTATCTGGTACTAATAACATGATAATTATCGTCGATGAGTTTAAATACGCCGTCTACATCATTATATAAATGGTCGTGGCGATCGGCTGCAAACAGATATGCCATTTGTTGATCAAATAAATGACGATCTTTACTAAAGACAACTCGCTGTTTTAAAGCTTGGCGAATCAGATTGCCGATAATACCATTAGATGGTTCTGGGCTAATTACAGCTTGTTCTCGATTAGCCGTAAAGTAGCTTTGCAATAATTCCGCCTGAGTCGTTTTGCCCGAACTATCAATTCCTTCAAAAACGATAAAAATCTTCTTACTCATGATTTAAAATAGTAGCGATCGCACTCAAACAGTAAAAGAAAATCATTAATAGCTATCGATGCCACTTTTTGAGCCAGGTGAACCAGCCTTGTAGACGGCTTGACAATTGAGGATTGCGCTGGAGTTTTTGCTGATAAAAATTATCCCAGACTCGCTGCCAAATTGACGACAGACTTAGATAAGTTGTGGGTAGAGATAGTGAGGTTAAACCTCCCATGGGATTTGATTTTAGTCTAATTCGATGCTGCATCATGATAGAAATCGAGGTGATTAATTCTTCGGCGCGATCGCCAATTAAGCTACAGCCTACTATTTCGCCGTTGCTTCTGATTAACAGCTTACACATACCTGTAGAGGAGTTAAATATTGGCGATCGCTCTAAATCAGCAAAATATTCTTGAACCTGATATAGCTTGTCCCCATACCGCTGTCGTGCTTGCTGAGAGGTCAAGCCGATTCTGGCAAAATTTGGCTGCGTACCAATCATCCAGGGTAAAAAACAATAGTTTACTCGATACAGGGGTAGGAAGAGCGTGTTTTTTAAAACCACGTTTGCCTCATAGCGAGCAATAGAGGGCAAGTTATAACCCCCAATTAAAGACCCGCAGGCATATATATCCGAGTTGCTAGTTTGAAGTCGAGAATTAACCCGTACTTTATTTTTATCATAGGTAACGCCTACTCCTGTCAGGTTCAAACCAGTAACGTTAGGCTGCTGAAAATCGGCAATGATAATTTCGGTTGCCGCTAAAGCGCGATCGCCTGCCTGCAACCATTTTTGTCCAGCAATAGTTTTAATTTGGCTAATTGGTGCATTGGTATATATTTCGACTCCTTCAGCTTCTAATTGAGCCTGAAGCAATAGGACTGGCTCCAAATCTTCTTGTGGTAGGATTCTGGGCTGTGCCGTAATTAAGGCGACTTTTTTCCCTAACCTAGCTAGAGCCTGCGCTAATTCCAATGCCGTCGGATTGCCCCCCACCAGAATAATCTTCTCGCCTAAGATAGCCAAGTCTGTCTGCCATAGCTGTCTGAGGGTTAGATAATCGTGAGGCTCTAGGTTAGCAAATTCGGGGACAAAGTTAGTGCCTGTCGCCAAGAGAAATTTACGCGATCGCAATTTCCGTTTTGCAGTCTGAAAAGCCAGCTTGGGCAAACGACAAAATTCACCACGATCAACAATCACATCAACACCTAAAGCTGCCAGAGCGGCAAGAGATTGAGGCTCCATAGCTAGATTAGTCCTGCTAAACAAGTCTTGAGTCGTATTCGATGCAATACTCGCTAATGCTCTATCTATGTCAATTTGCTTTAACTGGTAATTCTCACGTCCTAATTCGCTAAGAGTTCGGATGTTCAAGGTATCGTTGGGTAGCAACAAATCCCTACTTTGAGTCACCAATGCCACACGAGCCTGAAGTTGAGCTGCCTTACTCGCTGCATAAAGCCCAACCCAACTGCTGCCAATTACCACCAAGTCATAGTCTACCGCCATGTAAATTCAATGCCAGACAACTTTCTACCCGTAAAAAAGCAAAAATTAAACTTCAGACTCAACGATAGCAGCAATAGCCGCTGTTAAACGATGATTCTCTGCTGGTAAACGTACCGCCAACCGAAAATAGCGATCGCCCAATTCGGGGAAGCTCAGACAGTCACGAATATAAATCTGCTCGGTTCTCAGTAATTTTTCCTGGAGCCTAGTTGCCGACATTTCTGATTTGACCAGGAGATAGTTTGCCGCACCTGCCAGTGGTTGAAGTCCAGGAATTGCCTGTAACTGTTCATACAGCTGCGATCGCGCTGGTAAAAGCCACTCATAGGTTCGCTGTTGAAATGCTCGATCCTTAAGTGCTACTGCCGTTGCCGCCGCAGCTAAAGTGTTTACTGACCAGGGATCGCGCCACTGCTGCCACAGCTTGAGTCGGTCTGGGTGAGCGATCGCATAGCCGATACGGAGTCCTGGCAAACTGTAAAATTTGGTCAGGGAACGTAAAATAACTAAATTGGGATATTGGGCTACCCAAGGAATCAAACTTTGCTCCTGGTCGGGGGTCAAAAAGTCCATGAAGGCTTCATCAACAACCACCAGGCTAAATTGTTCTAAATAGGGCAAAATTGCCTCTCTCGTCCATAATTTACCTGTTGGATTGTGAGGATTATTGAGCAGTAGTCCTGATCGGGGATAGGAAACCTGGGA